>NZ_JAHXYO010000017.1:0-109535 GCF_019969905.1 Rahnella sp. GSA61A
ATGATTGAGTTTACGTTCATGGCGGATGCGGGCGTAGAACGCGCCGGTTTCGGCGGCGGCGTCCACGTCCTCACCGGCCTCGCGGTAAGGGCGGGCGTACAGGTAGCTTTCGCCGGTCACCGGCGCGACGCTGCGCACCTGCGCGCTGACGTCCAGCGGCGTGGTGGCCTCGCGGTAGTTGTAATCGCGTTTGAAGATTTTGCCGGTGACGGCGTTCCAGTGGATTTTCAGCCCCCAGACGCTTTCGGCGTGGCCGTCGCGCATCCCCGACGGCTCGCAGTACGGCAGGGTGACGCCAAACTGGTACTGCTCCGGCCCGTCGCCGAACAGCACCTTTTCACACGTCAGGCGCGTGTCCGCCTCAAAGCGGAACCAGATACCGACCTCGGCCAGAATGCGTTTTATAAACTGCAGGTCGGTCTCGCCCCACTGGGTGATGAGTTCGCGGTCAGGGTAGGTGTGGCTGAGGCGAAACTCAAAATCCTGCCCCTCGAGCCCGTGCTTGCGCAGGATAAACTCCGCCACTTCAGGCACCGACTGGTTCTGAAAAATAAAGCTGTTGGTGCTGTTTTCCAGCAGCCGCAGGCGCGGCACCAGCTCAAGGCGGTACAGGGTTTCGTCGGCGGAGGTCGACAGGCGCTGAAAGTCACGGATAACGCCGTACACGACGCGTTCCGGCTGGAAAGGCGTGCCCATCGTAAAGCTGGCGAACTGGCGCAGCATCTGCGCGGCACCGATATCCGGTGCGGGGCAGGTGACGTCAACGGTGTAGGAAAAAGTCTCGCTGAGCTGTTCCTCGCCGCGAAAGTTCAGCACGTCCAGACTGTAAGGGCTGTTCCAGATATCAAGTGAGTAGCGGGAAAGTGTGTCCATTCCGGTCCCTGGTTGGCATGTGAAAAGCATCCTGCTTTTCGGAGTGTGAGGAGACTGTATTCACATGGTGAAATTGTGGGAATAGAGTTTACTCAGAAATTTGGCTTCGTATAGTGATATTGATTCGAGAGTCTGAACAATATTTTAGGGAATAAAAAAAGCCCCCGCGTGTGAGCAGGGGCTTGTATTACTCTGACTAAGTTGCTTATAAATTAACTTTCGGTACAACAAAAGCTGTTTATAAACTAGGTTGTCAGATAGTTCTGTGCTTTAGCAAGACCATCGGAAATTTGTGAATACGCCTTGTTCACCGCATTACTGGTGTCACTCACCGCGTCCTGACCAAAGTTTGATAGGCGATCGGCAACCTTATTAACATCTTCCGACCAACCCGCACCATTAACCATTTCAATATCATGTTCTGTTAATTGTTTCATCTTAGGCCTTCCTTTTAATCTGTTAAAGCAAGTCCCCTTAAATAACGGGGGCGATGAAAACATTGAGTAAGTCTATGGAGATAATTTCTACGCAATGTCTTCACAGGGATTAAGCCTAGAGTACTGCGGGCGGAATTTGACTAGGAATAATCTCCTATGTGGATTTAGATATGTAACTCATTGTTTGAAATCATTATTAATATATTTTTAAATCTGAATAATTAATGCAATGTGCAAAAAATAATCGAACCAAAGGTCAGGTGGTTATTTTTTATAAGACATTGAAATTAATATTGCTGCGCAATTATCCCTGCGTGGAAATAACTTCATCCGGTGTTTCAGAGTAATCGCGGTGGCAGCGTGATTATGTGCTGCTATCTTTCAAAGATTCTGTTTTTACAGCCGGTTTTTCTGGAACACTTAAATATGCTCTTTCGTAAAGAGGTCAATGAACATCAGCAAAGTCACTGGGCGGGTAAGGCTTTATTGCTCGCCGGCTGGCCTTTATGGATCGTCACGACACTCACGGCCCTCTTCCTGTTTGCTTTACTGGTATTCCTGATCTTCGCTAACTACACACGTCGCATCAACGTCAGCGGTGAAATCATTACTCAGCCGCACAGCATTAATTTATTCAGCCCTGAGCAGGGCGTGGTCACCAAATTGTATGTCGATACCGGTAAACCCGTAAAAAAAGGCCAGCCTTTATATGAAATCGACGTCAGCCGCGTGACGCAGGCGGGGAATGTCAGTACCACCACGCTCGCCGCTATTAAAAAGCAGCGCGAGCAAATCGATTCCATTATTGCCCAGCTGGAACACAATAAGCAGGAAACCCTGCAAAACCTGCAACAGCAACTCGATCAGTATCAGAAGGCGCATGAAGTTTCACAAAGCATGGTGGATTCGGCGCAGGAAGGGCTGGATGCCATGAAAAAGAGCATGCAGAACTACGGGGCATATCAGAAGAAGGGCCTGATCAATACTGACCAGTTGAATAATCAGCGCTACCTGTTTTACCAGCAGCAGACATCGTTCCAGAGCCTGAACACCCAGGCGATTCAGGAAGCGCTGCAAATCACCAATCTGCGCAGCGAACTGGTCACCCGCGCCGCCGAGTTTGATAACCAGATTTCACAGTACGGCTACCAGCGCAATGACCTCGAACGCCAGCTGGCGCAGGCCGATGCCAAAGGGTCATTGCTGATCACCGCGCCGACCTCCGGCAAAATCTCTTCGCTGAGCGTCACGCCCGGACAGATGGTCAACGCCGGTGACAGCCTCGCGCAACTTGTACCGGCCAGTAATTCCCCGTTCTTTCTCGTTGCCTGGCTGCCGAATGAAAGCGTGCCTTACGTGAAAGCCGGCGAGCACATCAATATTCGGTACGAAGCCTATCCGTTTGAAAAATATGGCCAGTTCCCCGGCAAGGTGGAATCGATTTCCTCTGCGCCGGTTTCCGAACAGGAGCTGAATTCTTACGCCAGCGCGCCGAGAACGGCCAATGGCACGGTCAGCGGGCCGTATTACAAAGTGATTGTTTCACTGGATAAAAAAGCCATGAACTGGCACGGCGAAACGCTGAATTTATCCAGCGGCATGAAAGCCGAGTCGACGTTATTCCTGGAGAAAAGGCCGCTGTATCAGTGGATGTTGTCTCCGTATTACAGCATGAAGAAAAGCGTGGTGGGGCCAATCAATGAATCTCGATAACGTACGGGAGCTGGCTGACCGCCTGCACTTTAGCTGGCGCCACCGGGTGCCGCAGATTATTCAAACCGAGGCCGCCGAGTGCGGACTGGCCAGTCTGGCAATGGTGTTTGGCTATCACGGCAAACACGTGGACTTGCAAAGCCTGCGTCAGCGCTATGGCATATCTTCACGGGGCGCGACACTGCGCACGCTGATGGATATCGCGGCAGCGAATGAGATGAAATCCCGCGCGTTAAAGCTGGATATCGATGAGCTGAACGCGCTGAAAACGCCGTGTATTTTGCACTGGGATCTCAATCATTTCGTGGTGCTGGTTGGCGTTAAACAGGGCAAAGTGATTATTCACGATCCGGCCTTTGGCCGCCGTTCGCTTGGCATGCGCGAGGTGTCCGAGCATTTCACCGGCGTGGCACTCGAGCTGTGGCCGGACAACGGTTTTACCTCGGAGAAACCGCGCGTACGGCTGGATCTGCGCAAAATGATGGGCAATGTCAGCGGCCTTATTCCGGCGCTGACCAAAATCTTCTGCCTCTCGCTGATGATCGAATCGGTCAACCTGCTGCTGCCGGTCGGGATGCAACTGGTAATGGACCATGTGATCCCGGCGAAAGACCCGGATTTACTGACCCTGATTTGCCTCGGGTTGCTGTTCTTCATCATTTTCCGCACCGGCGTCAGCATGTTACGCGCCTGGACATCGCTGGTGATGAGTACGCTGATTGATGTGCAATGGAAAGCGCGGCTGTTCGATCATCTGATGAAACTGCCGCTCGATTATTTTGAGAAACGCAAACTCGGGGATATTCAGTCGCGTTTTACTTCCCTCGATACGCTGCGTACCACGCTGACCACCAACGTGGTCAACAGTATTATCGACGGCATTATGTCGGTCGGGTTAATCGTGATGATGGTGCTGTATGGCGGCTGGCTGATTTGGGTGATTCTTGGCTTCACGGCGATTTATGTCATCTTCCGCCTGACGACGTATAACGCTTACCGCCAGGTTTCCGAGGAGCAAATCGTTAAAGGTGCGCGTGCCGGTTCGCACTTTATGGAAACGCTCTACGGCATCAGCACGCTGAAAGCACTGGGTTTATCGAAAGCCCGCGCCAATTTCTGGCTCAATCTGAACATTGATAACGCCAATGCGACGGTGCGCAAAACCAGGTTTGAGATGATGTTTACCGGCGGCAACACGCTGATCGCCACGCTCGATCAGGTCGCGCTGCTGTGGCTGGGGGCGACGCAGGTGATTGACGGCCATATGACGCTGGGGATGTTTGTGGCCTTCAACACCTACCGCGGGCAGTTCTCCGAACGTGCTGCCAGTCTGCTGAATATGGTGTTGCAACTGCGGATGCTTTCCCTGCACCGCGACCGTATCGCGGATATCGCGCTGACCGGCACCGAGAAATCACTGCCGGAACGTGAGTTGCTGCGGGCGGGCGAGGCAGCGTCGCTGGAGGTGCGGGATCTGGTGTTTCAGTACGACAGCCTTTCCGCACCGCTGATCAACGGGCTGAACCTGTCGGTGGCAGCGGGCGAAAGTGTGGCGATCACCGGGCCGTCGGGGCAGGGTAAAACCACGCTGATGAAGATCATGACCGGTTTGCTGACGCCCACCGAAGGTCGCATTCTGATTAACGGTATGGATATCACCACCGCCGGACTGAACAATTACCGCAGTTGCATCGCCTGTGTGTTACAGGATGACACGTTGTTCGCCGGATCTATCGCCGAGAACATTGCCAGCTTTGATGAGCAGAAAGATGAAGCGCGTATTATTGATTGCGCCCGCCGTTGTAACATCCACGACGATATCGAACGGATGCCGATGGGCTATGAAACGCTGATCAGCGAACTGGGCGGCAGCCTGTCGGGTGGTCAGAAACAGCGTTTGCTGATTGCCCGCGCACTGTACCGCCGTCCGGCGATACTGTTCCTCGACGAGGCCACCAGCCATTTGGATCTGGACAATGAAATGCGCATCAATCAGGCGATCAGCGAACTGGATATTACGCGGATATTTATCGCCCACCGTCCGTCTACGATTGCCTCAGCAGATCGCGAGATCAAGCTCGGTTAAATCATTCCTTCAGGCGATCCCTGTTCCGGGATCGCCTTTCCAAAATTGCGGCCTCTGTTACATCTCCTCACGGAAAGTTCATCATTTGTTTAAAAGTTATTATAAAATGCGGGCTTCATCGTCTGACGGCGCTGCCATCGCCTCCTGCCGTCTGAACTGTCTGTGCTCCTGTTTCTAAAAAATATCAGCGCAACAGATTAATTTTTAGGAGTTTTCATGTCGAATCAGTTCCCGAGCTCACGCCTTCGCCGCCTGAGACAGTCCGAATCCCTGCGCACTCTTTTTCAGGAAACTGAATTTAGCGTCAACGATCTGGTACTGCCGATTTTCGTAGAAGAAGAGACCTCTGAATACGTACCCATCGAAGCTATGCCGGGTGTGTTGCGCATCCCTGAATCCCGCCTGGCATTTGAAATCGAACGTTACGCCCGCGCCGGTATCCGCTCTGTTATGACGTTCGGTATTTCGCATCACATGGATGCTACCGGCAGCGATACCTGGAACGAAAACGGTCTGGTCGCGCGTATGGCGCGTATCTGTAAAGACACCGTGCCTGAAATGATTGTCATGTCCGACACCTGTTTCTGCGAATACACCTCACACGGCCATTGCGGTGTGTTGCACGACCACGGCGTGGATAACGACGCAACCCTGGTCAACCTCGGTAAACAGGCTGTCGTGGCGGCTGCTGCTGGTGCAGATTTCATCGCGCCATCCGCCGCGCAGGACGGTCAGGTGCAGGCCATCCGCAGTGCGCTGGATGAAGCCGGATTTATCGATACCTCAATCATGGCGTATTCCACCAAGTTTGCATCTTCCCTGTACGGGCCTTTCCGCGAAGCGGGCGGCAGTGTACTGAAAGGCAACCGCAAGCAATATCAGATGAACCCGATGAACCGCCGCGAAGCCGTGCGTGAATCGTTGCTGGACGAGCAGGAAGGCGCCGATGCGCTGATGGTGAAACCGGCCGGTGCGTATCTGGACGTGATCCGCGATATCCGCGAAGCCTCCCGTCTGCCACTGGCGGCGTATCAGGTCAGCGGTGAATACGCGATGATCAAATTCGCTGCACAAGCAGGTGCTATTGATGAGCGTGCTGTCGTACGTGAAAGCCTGGGCGCGATTAAACGTGCTGGCGCAGATATTATCCTGACTTACTTCGCGATGGATATTGCCGAAAACGGGCTGTAATTTTTGTTCTCGCTGCAAACCAAAACCGGGCTTCCGCCCGGTTTTTTTATGTCCTCGCGTCGGAAGCTGATACTGCGCGATGTATGTTCAGATAACGTCTTTAATATTTAAGAGTGGCAGAAAATTAAAATAATGCTTTTTTATAGAGAATTACCTCACCATTAATAGGGTGTAATTAATAAAAAAGTATTCATACAAAGAATAAGGTTTTATAGCGGTTAAATTACTGACTTTTGTAACTTAATAAACTGAGTTTTTTATTAACTAATTTTTATAGCCTGCCGATACCCCATGTGCTTCACATACAATTGTATTTATAAAAATAATGGAGAGCCATGCGCTATGAAAATATTTATGTCATATTTTGAAAATCTAAAGGTCGGGAAAAAATTAGCATTAGGTTTCGGACTTATCTTATTGCTGAGCATTGCAGTTGCTTTATGTGGTATTAAAAATCTGAATGATATTTCCATTCGAGCTGAGAAAATAAGCCAGCTTAAAGTGATAACTGACCAGTTTGCTATGGCGAAAGCTGAAAGACTGGAATATGTGAAAACGCACGATGAAAAATACATCACAATGAATGAGGTGAACTTACAGCAGGTTGATAAAAAAATTGAAAGTCTCAGGTTGCTTCGTTGGGATACAGAGCACCTGAAGATGCTTAATGAAATGTCAGAGGTCATGAAGACGTATCGTGACAAGCGTGCTCAAACGGTCCGCGAGACCCAACAACGTGATCTTGTTGTCAGTAGTTTTGTGCTGACACGCGAAGAATCTGAGATTAACAGTCTGGCTCAGTCCTATGCACGAGATCCCGCACGTGCTGTCACCGCGATCGCGTTAGGGGATATCGTCAGACACATTGATGGGGTGGCGACACGTGTAAAACTCCTCCAGTTTGAGAATACTGAGGAATCCCTTCAGGCTTTAACAGGTTTTATGGATGAATCGATTCAGCAAATGAATGCCGTCAAATCCCAGTTAAATCCGGCTGATGTCAGCATACTTGAAGAAATTGAACGCTCGGTCTCGGCCAAAAAGGCGAGTGCCGGAAACTACCTCCAATCCTATATTGCTGAGCAGGAAGCGACTCAGTTGCTTGCGAAAGCAGGCGGCAAGCTGACCACCCTGAGTGACAATATATTTGAATCGGAGCTGAGCGCGGCGCATGACGATATCAGAAATGCAGTTATATGGATGACTTCACTCCTGGTAGCAGCAGTCTTATTAAGTATTGGCATTGCACTGATTATTTCCCGCCAAATTGTGAAGCCTCTGGCTGACACGCTTGACGTCGCCAGACAGATAGCGCGCGGTGATTTAAGAGCCCATCTCAATACCACGCGTCGTGATGAGCTGGGAGAACTGATGCAAGCTGTAGATGAGATGAACACCGATCTCCGCCGTATCATCGGGGATATTCGTACCGGTGTGACGCAGGTGAGCCATGCCTCCGCAGAAATTGCGGCAGGTAATAATGATTTATCCGCACGCACTGAGGAACAGGCTGCTGCGCTTGAAGAAACGGCAGCCAGCATGGAGCAGTTAACTGCGACGGTTAAACAGAACGTGGACAATATTCATCATACTAGCCGCCTGGCGGGCAGTACTTCAGAAACGGCGAATAAAGGCGGGCAACTCGTCTCTCATGTGGTGAAAACTATGAATGAAATTACTGCAAGCTCAGCAAAAATTGCTGAGATTACGACGGTAATTAATAGCATCGCTTTTCAGACCAATATTCTGGCTCTCAATGCGGCTGTTGAAGCGGCGCGTGCTGGCGAACAGGGGCGGGGATTTGCTGTTGTGGCAAGCGAAGTGAGAAGCCTTGCGCAGAGAAGCGCTCAGGCTGCAAAAGAAATAGAAGGTTTAATTGGTGAATCGGTAGAGCGAATTAATGCAGGGTCAGATCTGGTAGAACAGGCGGGGACTACCATGCATGACATTGTGACCAAAGTGGCTAATGTTACCGAAATACTGAATGAAATTACTCAGGCATCGGATGAACAGAACAGGGGAATATCTCAGGTAGGGCAGGCAATAGTGGAAATGGACAGCGTGACTCAACAAAATGCGGCCCTGGTGGAAGAGTCTTCTGCTGCCGCCAATGCGCTGCGAGATCAGGCACAAAATCTTGCTGCGTCTGTTTCACGTTTTATTACTGAGTAATCTGATTCTCAAAACAGTCGTGATATTGCGTGCCGTTTGTGCACCACATAGCATGACTGTTTTGTTAAGCCGACCATGTGTGTCATCGGCCAGGTTTTGAGATAAATGCAATTCCCATCCGTAACCCTACTTCTTCACAATGCCCGCAATATCATTGGTGTTCATCAGATGATAATCGCCATTCATGTCGGTGTAGCTGGTCATGCCGGTATTGCGGTCACGGTCCGGTTCGCCGTGGGCGAAAAACTGGTCGCCGGATTTGGTGTTAATCACATAATCGCTGGCGCAGCCAGTTAACGACAGAGCCAGAACCACAGCCGTCAGGCAGGATAATTTCTTCATTGTTCAGTAGTTTCCCGTTGCAATCATCTGCCCATATTACAAAACAACCCGCCGCAAGAAGCAAAGAATAAAAATGTCACCCGGCGTAAGGGTGCGTGCAAAACCGTGCTTGTGCACCAGCGCGGTGCGATGTGATCCCGTCGTTGTTTCTGTCAGTTGCCCGTAACGCTCTCCCGTCGCTATCTATACTCACATAACCCGTCACATTCTCAGAGGTTGAGTAACAATGGCAGATATTTTGCTTATGTTTTTTTACCTTTGATGTTTTCACCCCCGGAGATAAGCGGGAAACCCTCAGTCTTAAGGCTTAAGCGTTAAATTTCAGATTTTCTGATTACGACTTCGTGTTGGTGTTTTTGCTACATGCGTTTTCCATAACCCGTTTTGCATAAACTCTGTCCTAAGGATCATGATGATGTCGATGAAATTTATTAAAAGTCCTCTTTCTTTGTTGCTGGCAGGCTGTCTGGTCACTGCGTTTACCGCGCGTGCGGATATCGTGATTGGCGTCGCTGGCCCGTTCACCGGCCCGAATGCCACCTATGGCGATCAGTACTGGCATGGTGCCACCCAGGCCGCTGAAGACATTAATGCCGCTGGCGGAATCAACGGCGAGAAAATCAAACTGGTGCAGGGCGATGATGCCTGCGAACCGAAACAGGCCGTTGCGGTCGCTAACCGTCTTGTGGATCAGGATAAAGTGCAGGCGGTGGTCGGGCATTTTTGTTCATCTTCTACCATGCCCGCATCTGAGGTGTACAACGATGCCGGCATTATCGCCATCACGCCGGGATCCACTAACCCGCAAATCACCGAACGCGGCATGAGTGATATGTTCCGCATGTGCGGACGTGACGACCAGCAGGGGCAGGTTGCCAGTGATTACATCATCGACAAGCTGAAAGCCAAAAAAGTGGTCATCATCCACGACAAGGACACTTACGGGCAGGGGCTGGCGGATGCCACCAAAGCGGCGCTTAACAAGCGTGGCGTGAAAGAAGTGATGTATGAAGGGTTATCGCGCGGCGAAAAAGACTTCAACGCGCTGGTCACCAAAATCAGTGCGCAGAAACCGGACGTGGTGTTCTTCGGCGGTTGCCATCCTGAAGCCGGTCCGCTGGTACGCCAGATGCGTGAGCAGGGCGTGCAGGCCACGTTCTTCTCCGGCGACTGTATCGTCAACGAAGAAATGGTCACCGCCGCAGGCGGCCCGCAATATACCAACGGGATTCTGATGACCTTCGGCAAAGACCCGCGTCTGATCCCGGAAGGCAAAGTCGTTATCGATAAATTCCGCGCCAGCAAGTTCGAGCCGGAAGGCTACACCCTTTACTCCTATGCCTCCGTGCAGGCGATCGCCGCCGCCTTCAAAGCCACCGGCGGCAGTGATTCCGCCAAAGCCAGCGCCTGGCTTAAAGCCAACAGCGTCGATACCGTCATGGGCAAAAAAGCCTGGGACAGTAAAGGCGACCTGAAAGTCTCTGATTACGTGGTTTATAAATGGGACGACAAAGGCAAATATCAGGAAGTTAAGGAATAAAGCACTCTTATTTGCCATTTTGAACCCGGGCAGTGCTCACTCTTTATGAAAGAACTGGCTCACGTACTTAATGTACGCTCCGGCTCTTGTGCGCTGGCCGGGTCCAAACTGGCTGCAACGATAACGCTTTATTAGCTTTAATGAATGCGCCCTTAGCCAGGCGCGGTCACAAAAAGAGACTGCGTATTTATGGATTCATTCTTCCTGCAACAACTGTTTAATGGCATTACGCTCGGTGCTGTCTACGGTCTCATTGCCATCGGCTACACCATGGTTTACGGCATTATCGGCATGATCAACTTTGCGCACGGCGAAGTGTATATGATTTCGGCTTACCTCTGTGCCATCGCGCTGGCGCTGCTTTCCTTCTTCGGGCTTCACTCTTTTCCGCTACTGATACTGGGCACGCTGGTGTTCACCATCGTGGTCACCGGCGTGTATGGCTGGGCGATTGAACGCATTGCCTATAAGCCGCTGCGTAATTCGACCCGTCTTGCACCGCTGATTTCTGCTATCGGCATGTCACTTATCTTACAAAATTACGCGCAAATCAGTCAGGGGCCGCGACAGCAGGGCATTCCGACCATGCTGGATGGCGCATTCCGTTTTCATATCGGCGAAAGTTTTGTCCAGATGACCTACACCAAAATTTTCATTCTGGTGGCGTCGCTGGCTGGCATGCTGGTTTTATCGTGGATTATCAGTAATACCAAACTTGGTCGTATGTGTCGTGCGGTGCAGCAGGACAGAAAAATGGCTTCCATTTTGGGTATTAACACTGACCGCATTATCTCGCTGGTCTTCATGATTGGCGCAGCGATGGCCGGACTGGCCGGGGTTCTGGTGACCATGAACTACGGCACGTTTGATTTCTACGCCGGTTTCATCATCGGCATCAAAGCTTTTACCGCGGCGGTACTCGGCGGCATTGGTTCATTACCCGGCGCGATGCTGGGCGGGCTGATCCTGGGGATTGCCGAAGCGCAGTTCTCGGGCATGGTGAATTCTGATTACAAAGATGTGTTCTCCTTTGGATTGCTGGTGGTGATCCTCATTTTCCGCCCTCAGGGCCTGCTGGGCCGTCCGGTCGTGACGAAAGTGTGAGGGAAATAAAATGATGTCACAAACTGCTGTGAACAGCGGATTTTCATTTAAACGCTGTCTGCTGGATGCCATTTTTGCCGGGCTGGTGGCGCTGATTATTTTCGGGCCGGTGGTCGGCGTGGTGCTCGATGGTTACAGTTTTAACTTTCATAGCCAGAGGCTGGTCTGGATCATTGCTGCGGTGATGACGGGCCGCTTCCTGCTCAGTGCATTTTTAGAAACCACAGCCGGGCAGAAAATGCGTGCGCGTTTCGAATCCGACAGCGCGGGCGTCTATGTCCGGTCGCCGGATTATAAAAGTCATCTGCGCTGGGTTATTCCGCTGCTGATTGTGCTGGCCATTTTCTTCCCGTTCGTCGCCACCAAATACATTCTGACGGTCGCCATTCTGGGACTGATTTATGTGCTGCTCGGCCTCGGGCTGAATATCGTGGTCGGACTGGCCGGTTTGCTCGATCTGGGGTATGTGGCGTTTTACGCCATCGGGGCTTACGGGCTGGCGCTGGGGTATCAGTATCTCGACCTCGGCTTCTGGTCGATGCTGCCGCTGGCGGCGGTGATGGCCGCGCTGGCGGGTGCGTTGCTGGGTTTCCCGGTGCTGCGTATGCACGGCGACTATCTGGCGATCGTGACGTTAGGTTTCGGTGAAATCATCCGGCTGGTGCTGACCAACTGGTTGTCGTTTACCGGCGGTCCGAACGGTGTTTCCGCGCCTCCGCCCACCTTTTTCGGGCTGGAATTTGGCCGGCGGGCGAAAGAGGGCGGCGTGCCGTTCCACGAGTTTTTCCATCTGACCTATAACCCGAATATGAAATTTATCTTCATCTATGCCGTGCTGGTTCTGGTGGTGTTGCTGGTGCTGTTTATCAAACACCGGCTGACCCGCATGCCGATTGGCCGCGCGTGGGAAGCGCTGCGTGAGGATGAGATTGCCTGCCGCGCGATGGGGCTGAATCATGTGCTGGTCAAGCTGTCTGCCTTTACCCTCGGGGCTTCCACGGCCGGAATTGCTGGCGTGTTTTTCGCCACGTATCAGGGCTTCGTTAATCCGACGTCTTTCACCTTTTTCGAATCTGCACTGATTCTCGCTATTGTGGTTTTGGGCGGTATGGGCTCAACCATCGGCGTGGTGCTGGCGGCATTTGTGCTGACCGTCGCGCCGGAACTGTTGCGCAGCTTTGCCGAATATCGCGTATTGCTGTTCGGCGTTTTAATGGTGGTGATGATGATCTGGCGGCCACGCGGGTTGATCCGCATCAGCCGCAGCGGGTTTGCCGTGCGTAAAGGAGTCGAGCCATGAGCGAAGCGTTAGCGGATAACAACATCCTGAGTGTCGAGCATTTGCGCATGCATTTCGGCGGCATTAAGGCGCTGAACGATGTGAATCTTGCGGTGAAACGCGGATCGATTACCGCGCTGATCGGCCCGAACGGCGCAGGAAAAACCACGGTATTTAATTGCCTGACAGGTTTTTATAAAGCGTCCGGCGGCAATATTTTGCTCAATACGCGCCGCCGGACGACCAATGTAATCCAGGTGCTCGGGCAGAAATTTCAGCCTGATGACTGGATAAAACCAGCGCAACTGGGCAAACGTATTTTCTACAAAATGTTCGGCGGTACACACCTGGTTAACCGCGCCGGGCTGGCGCGTACCTTTCAGAATATCCGGCTGTTTCGTGAAATGTCGGTGGTTGAAAATCTGCTGGTCGCTCAGCACATGCAAACCAACCGCAACCTGATTGCCGGTGTGCTCAATACGCCGGGTTATCGCCGTGCGGAAAATCAGGCGCTGGACCGCGCATTTTACTGGCTGGAAGTGGTGGAACTGGTGGATTGTGCCAACCGGCTGGCAGGGGAAATGTCTTACGGTCAGCAGCGCCGGCTGGAAATCGCCCGAGCGATGTGTACCGCGCCGGAAATGATTTGCCTGGACGAACCGGCAGCCGGTCTGAATCCGGTTGAAACACGTACGCTGAGCAAAATTATCCGCTTCCTGCGCGATCATCACGACATCACCGTGCTGCTGATCGAACATGATATGGGCATGGTGATGGACATTTCCGACCACATTATCGTGCTCGACCACGGCGACGTGATTGCCGAAGGAATACCGCAGGCTATTCAGAACGATGAGAAAGTCATTGCCGCGTATCTGGGTGCTGATGAAGACGACGAGGTCAGCTTATGAGCGACGCGATGCTGGAATTTCGTGATGTGAATGTGTATTACGGGGCGATTCAGGCATTACAGCAGGTCTCATTGCAGGTCAGTGAGGGGGAAACGGTGGCGTTGATTGGTGCCAACGGTGCCGGGAAATCAACGCTGCTGATGTCGATATTCGGCCAGCCACGTATACAGAGCGGGCAGATCCTGTTTCGCGGGGAAGATATCAGCCGCAAATCGACACACTTTGTGGCTTCGGCTGGCATAGCGCAATCGCCGGAAGGGCGACGTGTTTTTCCGGATATGACCGTGGAAGAAAACCTGCTGATGGGCACCATTCCCGTCGGGAATAAACACGCGGCAGAAGATCTGCACACCATGTTTGAGTTATTCCCGCGCCTGAAGGAACGCCGTAAACAGCGGGCGATGACCATGTCCGGTGGTGAACAGCAAATGCTGGCGATTGCCCGTGCGCTGATGAGTCGCCCGAAGCTGTTACTGCTCGATGAACCGAGTCTTGGGCTGGCGCCTATTATCGTTAAACAGATTTTCCAGACCTTGCGCGAACTGGCAAAAAACGGCATGACTATCTTTCTGGTGGAGCAAAATGCGCATCATGCGCTCAGGCTTTCTGACCGGGGTTATGTGATGGTCAACGGACAAATTCGGCTTAGCGGTTCAGGCGAAGAACTTTTACATAATCAGGAGGTGCGGAAAGCTTATCTCGGAGGAATCTGATTTTTCATCTTCAATGCCCGCGATACCCCGTATTGCGGGCCTTCCCGCCAACTTTTTTCCGCATTTTCAACCTGCCTCCACATTTCGCCCACAGTATTCCGCTATCATGCAATTCTTACAGAAAGGTGACCGGAAAGTTAATTTTCTGAGGTATCATGCGGAATTAGCTGTCATGAATTTGTAAAACGTCAGTTTTTTTGGGCACATCAGTGGCCTGAAGCCGTGTTAAGGCGTTGACCCACCAGGATCAACAGGCTATATAGCGCTATCCGTTTTTGGCATGAATTTTCCTGTCTCAGGGATGAAGTAAGTGAATGACAAACGGGTCATTCGCTCGATGAGTTGAACCGTCGGCGCTGCTCGTAAAACAGCAGAAATGGGTCGTAGAGTTTATTGTTTAAATCAGACAGGGTGCTGAAATGGCTTCTGAGATAATTTCCTTCGTATTATTTCTTTCTTCTATTTTTCTCTACGTCACGCGGGCGTCGGCCAGCCGTGTCTGGTTTTCACTGGTGCTGTTTTTCCTCGGGCTTTACGTCATTCTTAACGTCATCCTGATCGGCAGCAATTATTTCACCGGTGAAGGCATCACGGACGCGGTGTTATATACCGTCACCAGTAGCCTGAAAGGGGCGGGGCTCAATAAATATATCCTGCCATTTATCGGTTTACTGGCAGGGCTTGTCAGCGTATTCGCTTTGCTGGCGTGGGGGCTGAAGCAGCGTCGTGCCAAAAACAGCAGCGCGGTCTACAGTGCGCTGGCCGTGGTGCTGGCGGTCTTTTCTGTCGGTTCCACACAGGCATTCCAGAACATCTCGCGTCTGGTCAAAACGCAAATCTCAGGCAGCGGTGCAGATTTTAGTACCTATTACAAAGTGCCCGAAAAAGCCATTAAAGGCGCGAAAAAGCCTAACCTGGTTTATATCTACGGCGAGAGTCTGGAACGCACGTATTTTGATGACAAAGTCTTCCCCGGCCTGACCACCGAATTAAACCGCCATAAAGCGCAGAGTACCGATTTCACAAACACCAAACAGTTGCCGGGCACTGGCTATACCATCGCAGGTATGGTGGCTTCTCAGTGTGGGATCCCGCTGTTTGCGCCGTTTGATGGTAATGCCTCCAGTGCACTGGCGACTTTCTACCCTGAAAACGTCTGTCTTGGCGATGTGCTCAAAGGTGCAGGTTATACCAACTATTTCTATCAGGGCGCTGAACTGGCTTTCGCAGGCAAAGGGACCTTCCTGAAATCCCATGGTTTCGACCATCTTTATGGTTACAACGAATTGCGTCCGACTGTCGCGGACCCGTCTTATAAAAATGACTGGGGCTGGTATGACGACACCTTGCTGGATGAGGTGTACAAAAAATTCGTGACGCTGAGTCAGGAAGGTAAGCCGTTCTCACTGTTCACGCTGACCGTTGATACGCATCATCCTGACGGCTTTATTTCCCGCGGCTGTACCCGCAAGGAATATAAAGTGAACGGTAAAGCCAACCAGTCTCTGAGCGCCGTGTCCTGCAGTCAGGAACTGATTGCCGCATTTATCGATAAGATTAAAAAGTCCGGTTATTTCGATAACACCATCATTGTGGTGTCTTCCGATCATCTGGCGATGAACAACACGGCTTACAACATTCTGACCAAACAGAACCGTAAAGACCTGTTCTTCGTACTCGACGGGCGTCATCCGGCAGGGGAGCTGAACGGTGCGAAACGCAGCACCCTGGATAATGGCGCGACCGTACTGGATATGATGGGCGGCGACAACTACATCGGTCTTGGACGCAGCGGTGTTTCTGCGACATCGATGACTGCGCAGTTCCTCAATATTGATGACAAAGTGAATGCCTGGAAACCGGCGGTCATCAAACAGTGGGGCTTCCCGAACAGCATCAAAGACTATGCGGTGAATACCAAAGACAGCACTTTCACCTTCTCCGGCATGACCATCAAAACGCCGTTTATTCTGAAGGTCACGGCAGACAAAATTGAGCCGATGTTTGATGTCTATCTGTCCACGCCGCTGAAAAAACAACTGGCCGGACTGGCGACCAGCGATAACTTTGTCTGGGTTGATAAATGCTACGAAATGGGACGCGTCTGGGCACCAGAGTTGTCGCTCAATACCGGCCTGTGCGTTGCATCGGGGAACCTCGGGGCGAAGCCGACGATCGTGCAGATCACCGGTGATACCTTCAAAGGTAAAGTGGACTTCGTGAAAGACACCTCGGGCAGCAATGCGATTTATCAGCAAACCCTGAAGACGCTGAACATTGATGATTCCGCCACCACTTATCAGTCGAAAGCCATCGCTTTTATGGTGCCGGGATTGCCGGAGCAGGTAAAAGCGATTACCGGTGTTTCAGCCGTTGAAAACTGGGGACGCTGGTCAGATGCCAATCTGGCACCGTCGGTGAAAATTGATTACGTTAAACCGCTGCCCGCCACCTTTGATGTGGTGATCCGCGCACGGGCTTACGGCAATAACATCGATAAGCCGGTTTCCGTCCGTGTCGGGGATCAGGAGCAGTTTGTCACCTTCGGCGATAAAGACGGTATCGTGAAAGTACAGTTCACCAATCCGGGAGCGGAGCAAAGTATCGTCATCACGCCGCCGGAACCGACCGAACCCACTGAAGGCACCAGCGGCGGCTTCCAGCCTCGTAAACTGGGCATCGGCATGGTTTCTCTTGAAGTTCAGCCGGTGGATCCGCAGTCTTAATCCGCTGTTTGCCCTAAACGCTAAAAACCCGCTCCGGCGGGTTTTTTATTGGAAGCAAATTGGGGAAATGGCAATTGAAAAAACACTTAGCATTTTTATCGCTTTACTATCCCATTTCGGTTATTCATTTCAAGAATAACTATCATTAAAACAATATTATAAAGAAATAAGCCGATGGGTATACTCGCCAAATTCCTGCACGGAAACACAGCCCGAAGCAGGCATCTCATCACACTTTTGGGGATAGCGTATGCGCAAGACATTCAACAAAACAAAGACCCGTATTCACCGTGCTGTTTTACTGGCCGCGACCTCGGCAGTGATCATTTCCGGCAGCGTGCTGGCGCCGCTGAGTGCGGCACAGGCCGCCGATAAAACCACGGTTAAGGTCGGAATTATCAGCGGGGAGGACGAAGATGTCTGGCGTGAAGTGGTCAGACAGGCCGCAGCAAAAGGTCTGACGGTAAAACCGGTGATTTTCAACGATTACAACCAGCCAAATGAAGCCCTGCAAAACGGCGAAGTGGATGCCAATGCCTTCCAGCATCAGCCTTTCCTCGATAACCAGATCAAAGTGAATCACTACAACATCGTGCGCGTGGGTGATACCGCTGTGTGGCCAATCGGGTTGTACTCTAAAAAAGTAAAATCTGCCGACCAGCTGAAAGAAGGGGCGGTGATTGGCGTGCCGAATGACCCGGCGAACGAAGCGCGCGGGCTGATCCTGCTTCAGCAATCTGGCGTGATCAAACTCAAACCGGGCGCCGGTATTTTCGCCACTACGGCGGATATCACTGAGAACCCGCGCCACGTCACCATTAAAGAGCTGGATTCCGGCATTATCGGCCGCTCCGTGCCGGATCTGGATGCTGCGATTGTGAACACCGACTGGGCGCTGAAAAGTGGCCTGACGCCTGCGGATCGTATCGCGCAGGAACCGGTAAAGAATAATCCTTACAACAACTTCATCGCGGTGAAAACTGAAAATGTGAATGCGCCGTGGGTGAAAACGCTGGTCAGTTCTTACCAGAACGAGGCTGTCAAACAGGTGTTTGATAAGGTCTATAAAGGCACCGGCGTGACGGCCTGGTAAGGATGTAAAGCATGACGATCATCTCTGAAACCGGTGCGCAGTTCACGGCGACGTCTTCAGAAAAAGCCCCTCCACGCCCGGCTAACGCCGGGCAGTTTGCCGGTGGCACTCTGAAAACGCATCAGGATGAGGTGCATGACGTCGTGCGCCTTGACCATGTAAGCCGTCAGTTTGGCACAATTCAGGCGCTGAAAGATGTCTCGCTGACGGTCCGGCGGGGCGAAATCCTGGGCATTATTGGCCGCAGCGGTGCGGGGAAATCCACCCTGATCCGCTGCCTGAACGGACTGGAACAGCCGGACAGCGGCGTGATTGAAATCGAAGGCCATGCCATCACCGGCCTGAGCGAGAAAGCCTTGCAGTCAGTGCGCAGTCGCGTGGGGATGGTGTTCCAGCATTTCAATTTGCTGTCGGCCAAAACGGTTGAGCAGAATGTCGCGCTGCCATTGAAAATCGCCGGATATAACAAGGCACGGCGTCAGGCGCGTGTCGCCGAACTGCTGGCGTTGGTCGGGCTGGAAGATAAGGCAAAGAACTATCCGGCGGCGTTGTCCGGCGGTCAGAAACAGCGCGTCGGTATTGCCCGTGCGCTGGCAGCCAGTCCGGCACTTTTACTTTGCGATGAAGCGACATCGGCGCTCGATCCTGAAACCACGCGTTCGATTCTGGCGCTGCTGCAATCCCTCAATCAGAAACTCGGCATCACCATTTTGCTGATCACCCATGAGATGGAGGTGATTAAAAAAATCGCGCATCGCGTGGCGGTGATTAATGGCGGTGAAATTATCGAAGAGGGGCCGGTGTGGCAGGTGTTTGCGCATCCGCAGTCCGCGCTGACCCGTACGCTGTTACAGGGATTATTGCCGCAACTGCCGGAAGCGCTGGCTGAACGGTTGTCGCCGGTACGTCAGGGCGAGGCCATTTACAGCGTCCAGTATGCGGAGCAGGGGCGGCAGGGCGAAATACTCACTCAAATGGCGACGGCATTACCGGGCAAATTCCGGCTGATCCAGGGCGGCGTGGATCATATTCAGCATTATGCCGTTGTGCGTTTCTTCTTCTCAGTGCCGGTAAACGATACGGCATCTGAGCAGGTTGTTTTAGACTGGCTGCGACAGCACCAGGCCACCGTGGAGCTGACAGGTTATGTCTCCGGTAATGATTGATTTACTGATTAACGCCGTCGAAGAAACGTTGCTGATGACGGCAGTTTCCGGCCTGTTCTCGCTGATCGCGGGTTTGCCGCTGGGCCTGATTCTGGTGATGAGCAGTCCTGGCGGCATTGCCGAAAATCGCTGGGTTAACCGCTCGCTCGGGCTGGTGATCAACGGTTTCCGTTCTCTGCCATTTATCATTTTGCTGGTGGCGCTGATCCCGGTAACCCGTTTTCTGGTGGGCACATCGCTCGGCACCTGGGCGGCGATTGTTCCGCTGTCGATTACCGCCACGCCGTATTTCGCCCGCGTGGCAGAAGTCTCGCTGCGCGACGTGGATCGCGGACTGACTGACGCCGTTCGCGCGATGGGTGCCAGTAAACTGCGTATTGTCTGGGACGTGCTGATCCCGGAAGCGCTGCCCGGTATTTTGTCCGGATTTGTGGTCACGCTGGTGGCGTTGATTGGCGCATCGGCGATGGCGGGCGCTATCGGCGCAGGCGGACTGGGTGATCTGGCAATCCGTTACGGTTATCAGCGTTTTGAAACGGTGGTGATGATAGAAGTGATCGTCGTGCTGATTGTGATGGTTTGCGGCATTCAGTGGCTGGGCGATCGTATCGTGGCGCGCGTCGATAAACGTCATTAAAAAGCCGGTTATGCGGCGACCGGCTATGTTCAGTCTCTACAACTCGCTGCGTGAACGCCAGCGTTCACGGGCCATAAATCCTTTCACACCGACATCCAGGAACGGGCGCGGCGGCAGATAACTGGCGCGTCCGATGCCCTGCATATCGGCCAGCAACGGATTGTCCTCTCCCAGCGCATGTTCCGCCAGCAACCGCCCGAACGCACTCTGCTTGGAACTGCCGGAACCATTACATCCCGCTGACGAATACACGTTCGGCGCAATATTCCCCCATACCGGCGCGCCGTTGCGCGTAATGCTGATCAGCCCCGACCAGGTGTACGCCATATTGACGTCCTGTAACTGCGGATAAATACGGGCAAATAATGCCTGATGGCGGCGGGCATGACGGCCGGTTTCTACCGCACGGGTCACCAGACCTGGCGTAAAGTTGACGTGTTCGCGGATCAGGAAGCGATGGTCAGAGGTATAGCGCAACGTCGCACCCGCCAGTGCATTCACCGGCGTCGAGCCCCACGGCGCAATATCACCGATAAGCTGACGTTGTGCGGGTGACAGCGGTTCAGTCAGTGTTGCAAACGTCGACATCGCGAAGACGTTGCCTTTGAACAGCGGTAACCCGCGTGCTGCACCATTGATCGCCAGCATCAGTTTACCGGCACGCACTTCGCCGTGCGGCGTTTCTGCATGAATAGTGCCCTGAGTGTCAATCTGCAACGCAGGTGAGTTGGCATAAACCGTGACGTTTGCCGGCAACGTGGCCACCAGCCCGCTGATCAGCGCCGCCGGATTCACCAGAATACAGTTGGGCGTATACACCGCGCTGCGGTAAAAACCGGTGCCCAAACGCTGGCGGAGTGCGGCTCTGTCCAGCAGCTCAAAGCTTTCGCCGAGCGTGGTGAGTTCCTGCTGATAATGCGCGATTTCACCGTCAAACTGCGCACTCACGGCGCAATGGTATTTGCCTGAATTCAGCCAGTCGCACGCAATATCATGTTTATCGACGGTCTCTTTCAGATGATGCAACCCGTACTGTAAAAGACGCCGGTACGCATTGGCGTGTTCCAGCTCAGCCGATGTGCTGCCGACGGTATGCGGTAAATCAATCACAAAACCCGAATTACGGGCCGAAGCGTTATCGGCCACGTCGAGCGCCTCGAGTACCACAACATGCTCATGCGGCCGAAGCTCGGCAATACGACGGGCAAATGCCAGCCCGGCAAAGCCTGCGCCAATCACCAGCCAGTCTGCCGTGACTTTTCCACGTAAAGCCGGATGGCGGGGAATATCACCCCGCAGCGCCGCCCAGCCGTTAATATTTTGATCAAGAGGTAAATGTTTAATTTTCATTGTCTGTCAGGTGGTTATCCCGGGTGCAATGATCCTAAGGGATAGACGTATAGATGTCTAATGCGGATTAATGCTATCAAAAGAAGGTGAGCTGAATACTGCACAGATAGCGGCTGAATCTGGTCGTCTGCTACCCCCTGAGAATTTTGCCGGTGACCGGTCGCCTGTCTCCGGAAGTTGGCTATGAAATCCTCCTGTTGCGCGAAAGAAAAAATTGAGAGCGCTATCCGTTGAGAACCAGAGACATGTCCGGGTATCGGGCGCACAGGAAATCGACGAATGCGCGAACTTTTGGCGCAGCAAGCCGCCTGGAAGTATGCAAAACCCAAAGTTCCCGCTCTGCCCCCGACACGATGCCCCACTGAACTAAATCGCCGCGGGCAAGCTGGTTCCATGCGATGGATTGCGGAATGAGGGCAGCCCCACCGCCGGCGATTGCCGCATCGCGGACCATCAGTAACGAAGAGAAGCGCAATTTTGGGATCGGCTCCAGGACCAGTTGCCCGCCATCGAGACTCCAGTGGGCAGGCTGGAAACTCGACGTTACGATGCCGGGCACTGGCCTGATTGCGCCGGGGAGTGGCCTGATTATTTCAGGTGCGGCCACGACAACCAGCCTGTCTTTGGCGAAACACCGTCCGACTAAATTGCTGTCGGGGCTTGGGTTGATGCGGATTGCGACGTCAAATTGTTCCTCGACCAGATCTACCATGCGATCTTCCGCCACGATTTCAATTTCAATTTCCGGGTAGGCCGCACAGAATTCGGCACCAATGCGCCCCATCGCAAGCTGGGAAAACAGCACCGGAGCGGCGACACGCAAACGCCCGCGAGGCGTCGAAATACCATCACCGACCGCCGTCATGGCTTCGGTCACCTCACTCAGCAGGCCTTCAGTCCGGGAGATCAGCGTCGCCCCGGCTTCGGTGAGCTTCAAACCGCGAGCGTTTCGCTCGATCAGCCTCACACCCAGTTGCTCCTCAAGATCTGCGATGCGTCGCGATAGCGTGGCTTTGGAAATGCCGCTTGCGCGGCTTGCCTTCCCCAGCCCTTCATTTGTGGCGACGAGTATGAAATCAGACAGCGCGTTCAGGTTCATGGTGTTCCATTTATGAGACAAGGTGTCTAAGTTTTAGGATCTTTGTTTTTTAATTGCAACGGAATATTGTCTCGTTATCAGAACTTGCTACGAGGAACTGCAATGAACAACGTACAACGCGCCGTACTGATTGGGGTCTCTGGTTTATGAATAAGCCCGATCCGGTATTACTCGGGAAGCTGGCCAACGACGTCGCCAGCGGCACGCTACAGTCCAGAATTGGCGGCGTAGTGGGCTTCGCTGATATTCCCAACGCAATCGAACGTAATCGTACCGTTTCACGGACCGGTAAGGTCGTTGCGGATTTCTCACGTTAACCATTATCACTATCTTGCAGGAGTTAAATATGAGCATTCTCGTTACCGGTGCCACGGGCACCATTGGTTCACTTATCATTCAGGGTCTGGCTGACGCTGGCGCCGGGGTCAAAGCCCTGGTACGCCAGGCGGGTAAGCGCGAGTTTCCGGCAGGGGTTACGGAAGTCGTTGCAGACCTGACCGACGTCGCGTCGATGCGTGCCGCGCTGTCATCGGTACGAACGCTGTTTCTGCTGAATGCGGTTACGCCCGATGAGGTTACTCAGGCCCTGATCGCCCTGAACCTCGCCCGCGAGGCGGGCATTGAGCGTATCGTTTATCTGTCGGTGATCCATGCTGATAAATTCACCAACGTTCCGCACTTTACCGGCAAGCATACGGTTGAACGCATGATCAAAAGTCATGACATCCCCGCCACCATTCTGCGTCCGGCTTATTTCATGCAAAACGACCTGATGGTTCAACAGACGATTCAGAACTACGCGGTGTACCCGATGCCTGTCGGCTCGGCGGGCGTCTCAATGATTGATGCGCGCGATATCGCGGATGTCGCCGTGGCTGAGTTGCTGCGACGCGACAGGGCATCGTCTGCGCTGGATCCTGTCACGCTGGAGTTGATTGGGCCGCAACCGCTGACCGGTGCGTCCGTGGCGAAGATCTGGAGTTCAGCCCTGGGTCGCGAGATTACTTACGGGGGAGATGACGTCACCGCGTTTGAAGAGCAACTCGCCTCGTACGGTCCCAACTGGCTGGCTTATGACATGAGCCTGATGATGGCTGGTATTCAGACGTTCGGCATGCAAGCTGCTGAAGGAACCGCAGAACAGCTACAGGCTCTCATTGGACACCCGCTGCGCACTTATGAAGATTTCGTTCGCGAGTCTGTTGCCGGGAGCTAAACCGCGAGGTAAAGGGGCGGTTTACTGTCAGGCAGTACGCCGCCGAACAACCGGTAAACGTAACCCAGTCAGGCACTTGTTACCTTGCAGGCATCTTCTCAGGAGGATACGGTATGTACTGGGTTCGGCAGTTCCTCATCCGCACAGGCTTCACCCTGGATACGACTCTGTGCATACCCGCGCAGGCGCTGGAACGGGCTGGTCAGAACGGTATAAACCGACGATACGGGAGTGATTATGAAAAGAGAGTCGTTATTCAGGTACGCGCGGGAACACTATAATTCGGAGCCGGAATATCTCTGGCGTAACCTGCCGGATTATGCCGTGCTTCGTCATCACAATGGTGATAAATGGTTTGGTCTCGTGATGAATGTATCCGGTACCAAGCTGGGGCTGAAAACGGAAGATAAAGTCGACATACTTGAGGTTAAGGTCCGGCCGGAGCACATCGGCTCATTACGTCAGAAAGACGGCATTTTGCCTGCTTATCATATGAATAAAGAGCACTGGGTCAGTGTGATCCTTTCCGGACCGCTGCCGGCAGATGAAATACACGAGCTGCTTGCCGACAGTCATGAACTGACATGCTGATAATATATTCAAAGACAGAGATACCTATGCAGGCGTTATTTCTTAAGCCCCCTTTGATGGATAAGCTCTGAGCGGCAAGGCGCTGCAAAGGAATACGCCACGTGCATAATTAATGGTGCAATAAGTCACTTAAAAACTTCCTGGCACGCGGGTGTTGCGGATGATTGAAGAAGTTTTCCGGTTTGGATTTTTCCAGAATTTTCCCCTGATCCATAAACCAGATTGTGTCCGCCACGTCGCGGGCAAAATTCATTTCGTGTGTGACGCACATCATGGTCATACCTTCACGTGCCAGACTGCGCATCACATTCAGGACTTCACCGACCATTTCCGGATCAAGCGCCGACGTCGGTTCATCAAACAACATCACCGGCGGTTTCATGGCTAATGCCCGGGCGATGGCAACACGTTGCTGCTGCCCGCCGGAAAGCTGTGCCGGATAGGCATTGGCTTTGTGTGATAATCCGACACGTTCCAGCAGTTCACCCGCGTGCTTGCGCGCTTCCTGACGTTTCACGCCGAGCACCTTTACCGGCGACATCATGATGTTGTCCAGCACCGAAACGTGCGGGAAAAGATTAAAGTTCTGGAAGACAAAACCGATACGCGTGCGCAACTGATTCAGGCGGGTGCTGGTGCCATGAATATCCATACCATCAAACAGGATCTGGCCCTCTTCAATAGGTTCCAGCCGGTTCACGGTGCGGATCAGCGTTGATTTGCCCGAGCCGGACGGTCCGCAAACCACCACGACTTCACCACTTCTAATTTCTGCACTCAGGTCGGTGAGCGCCTGATATTCGCCATACCATTTATTAACCTGATTAAATAAGATCATTGGTCGCATCGTCGTTCCTTATTATGATTGAGTCTTCAGCAGTGGAGCCTTCGTCATTTTCTCCGCTTCCGGCATCCGGTTCTGCCGTTTGCGCGTGATACGGGCTTCAAGCTTATTGGCCAGCCACGTCAGGCTGAAACAGATGATGTAATAGCCAATCGCGACAATCGCGAAGACTTGAAAAGGTTTGGTCAGCAGTTGGTTATTCACCTGATTAGCGGCAAAGGTCAGCTCCGGCACGTTAATGACGTAACCCAGCGTGCTGTCTTTAATGATAGAAACCAGCTGGCTGACCAGACTTGGCAGCGTGTTGTATAACGCCTGCGGCAGAATAATCAGACGCAGCGTTTTGAAATAACTCATCCCTAAAGCGCGCGCCGCTTCGTACTGGCCGCCCGGCAGCGCCTGAATACCGCCGCGCACGATCTCGGCGATATACGCACTTTCATAAATCACCAGCGTACACAGCATGGTGCTGAAGCCGCTGATGTTGTGACCGATTAACAGCGGAACACAGAAATACGTCCAGAACACCACCATCAACAGCGGAATGCCGCGTAAGCCGTAGACCCAGCAGGCAGCGGGCCAGCTCAGCCAGCGGAAAGGCGATAAACGCGCCAGCCCGAGGAGAATACCCACCGGCAGTGCAAACAAAACGGCCAGCAGGGAAATCAGTAACGTACAAAGTATCCCGCCGAGCGGTCCCTGCGGATATTGCCCCATCAGGAACAGCATCCCGTTGTCGTGCAAAATCGTGAACATCTCGAGCATGTGATTACCTCGCGTAGGCCCGCTGGAACCGGCGGGCCAGCAACGCGCCAGCACCCATCAGCAGCAGAGAGAAGAACAGATAACCGGCAGAGGCCACCAGATACGATTCGAAAGTCCGGAACGTCTGGTTTTCAATATCACGGGTCACGTAAGTCAGTTCAGCTACGCCAATGACCATAGCCAGACTGGTGTTTTTGAACAGTAAAACGGTGTGGTTGAGCAGCGAGGGCAGCGCGTTGCGGATACCCTGCGGTAAAATAACCGAACGCAGCGATCGGGTGTAACTCATGCCCAGCGCGCGTGATGCTTCGGTTTGCCCTTCAGGAATAGCGCGTAATCCGCTGCGGATGTCTTCAGAGAAATACGCCGCCTGACACAATCCGAGCGCAAACATCGAGAACAGAAACTCGGCGTTGAAATCGTTAATCCACATCTGCACAGATTCCGGCAGCAGCGTCGGAATGGCGAAATACCACATCATCAGCTGAATAAGCGTCGGCACATTGCGGTGATACGACACATAGGCGCGGACGAAATATTCGGCGGCGCGTTTGTGCGTCAGCCGGATGACGACCAGCAGCAGGGCAATACACATCGCGAGCAGCCAGGACCCCAGCGCCAGCTTGAGGGTGACAACCATGCCATCGACGATCATCTGCCCGAACTGACCGGTCAGGACTTTGCTGAAATCGAGCGTCATCGTATTTTCACCCTCCTGAATGGTTGAACTGTGGGTTTATAGGAAAAAGATCACAGACCTTCGCCGGGGCGCATGGTGGAAAGGCCACCGGGAACCTGCAACGTCGGGGTGATTTCGATGTTGCCGATGTTGACGGCAATCGGCGCAGAAACGGCAAACGCCACGCAATCGGCGATGTCTTTGGCTTCGGGCAGTTCAAAACCGTCAATGAAACGGCGGCGGGCTTCTTCGTGATCGCCGGAAACATTGCCGAAAATGTCAGTCGCCACGCGACCCGGGCAGATTTCAGTGATGCGCACACGCTTGCCGTAGCAGTCAACGCGTAGCTGGCGCGACAGGGCGTGAACCCCGGCTTTGGTGGCGTGATAAATCGAGTTGCCGCCGAAGTTATAAATCGCGGCAATCGAGGTGATGTTGATGACGTGGCCGCGATCGCGTTCCATCATGCCCGGCACCAGCAGGCGGCAAAGATGCAAAACGGCGCGCAGATTCACATCCACCTGCGTATCCACGGATTCTTCATCGGCGCTCAGGATAGAGCCGGGACGGGAAACACCGGCGTTGTTCACCAGAATATCCACGCTGATCTCGCTGCACAGGCGCGTCACCGCGTCGAGGTCGCTGACGTCGAGCGCATGCGGAATACAACCGGTGCGGGCGGCGAGGGCGGCCAGCTGATCGGCGCGGCGTGCGACAGCATGAACGGTGATCCCTTCCTGACAAAGGCGTTCGACAATGGCTTCACCCATTCCGGCCGATGCGCCGGTCACCAGCGCGGTTTTGTAATCTGAAAATGGCATTGCGACTCTCCTGTTAAACCTCCGGCTCCATCATGTTCTGCCGGTGGGTGTTTTCTGACTGTATCCAGTAATTCTCAGACGGTATAAGACATAAACCGTGTGAGGCGATAAGAGGGGCTTATAACAGCGTGTTTTACCGTGCCATCTGGCGGTGTTGCCGGGCTGGCGGCATCAGCGCGATGTCCATTTCGGCAATAATTTCCCGCAGCGTATGCACCATTTCGAGGGATTCCGGCGTATCGCCGTGAACCAGAATCGATGTCGCATCCACCGGCAACGTCACGCCGTCGATGCTTTGCACCGTGCCTTCGCGCAGCAACTGGCGGATGCGCGCGCGTACCTGCTCTTTGTCATGAATAACCGCGCCCGGTTTCGTCCGGCTGACCAGCAGGCCGTTGCTTTCATAGGCGCGGTCGGCGAGAAACGTACAAATCACCGGCAAATCCAGCGCCCGCGCCATGCGCTCGACGGCGTTGCCGGGCATCGTGCTGATGATCATTTGTGCATCGAAATTCTTCACCGCCTGCAATAACACCCGCGCCAGCCGGGCGTCTTCGGACACCATATTGCCCAGCGCACCGTGGAAACTCATGTGCCTCAGCGGGTAATCCGTCGCTTTCGCAAAAGCAGAAAGCGCGCCAAGCTGATAGGTGACGTAATGCGCCATCACCTCTGGTTCGATGTGCATCCGGCGGCGGCCAAACCCGGACAAATCGGGGAATCCGACGTGCGCGCCGAGATCTACCTGATACTTTTTCGCCAGCGCGACGGTTTTCGCCATAATCACCGCATCCCCCGCGTGAAACCCGCAGGCCACGTTGGCGGAGGTGATCAGCGGCATCAGCGCGGCGTCGTCGGCGATGGTGTAATCGCCAAAGCCTTCGCCGATATCGGCGTTTAAATCGATGTATTTCATGCGGTCAGCTCCTCGCGGCGTAAAGTGAAAATCTCCGCGCCGTATTCCACGCAGTCACCGTCTTCCACGGACAGGGATTCCACCACGCCCTGCACCGGGCTGCGCAGCGGCAGATAAATCACGCCGACTTTCAGCAGCCCGAGCAGCGCATCTTTCCCGACTTTTTCACCCGGTTGTGTGAACGGAATTTTGTTGAGCGGATGCTGTAACAACACGATGCCGGGGAAAGGTGCACACACCGCGTCGGGGGCGGTCAGCGCGGGGAGCGCAGGCGTTTCGTCCGGCCTGCGGCATGGCAAAATGGCGGGGGAGACTGGCGCGTATTTCATGCTGACCCGAAAGCCGTTTCCACTGAGTTCAATCTGGCTCAGGCCGGACTTACGCATCTTTCGTGCGATATCTCGCAACTCGCTGAGTGCTGGTGCTTTTTTTTCCATATCCTTCCCGTCGAAGAGAGAGTGTCCCCGCGCAATAACGACGACAAAACGACCCGCTTTGCGGGCGGTAAAAGCACTCTATCGTGTCACTGCCGACGTCAGGAAAGAGGATTTCGCTTTGCGGTAATAAGGTGCGCTTATTACCCCACCAGCGTCAGTGGCCGGTTATCCACCGTGCGGCTGGCCATCAGCGACAGTAAAATCGCTTTGACCGCTTCGGCGGGCTGGGACAGCGGCAGATGGTCGGACATACAAAATGACAGCGCCGCCTGAATATTCGGTTTATCAATTTTCGCCATCCACGAATCCGAGGCTTTGAGCATCGCGCGGGCGGCGGATTCCGGCATGATCGTGCAGCCTAAACCCGCCGCCAGCGCGGCATTGAGGGTGGTTTGCGATTCGATTTCGCACTTCACGCGGTACGTCACTGCTTCATGGATAAACGCGTCGTCGATGACTTTTCGCATGATGTTGTAAATGCGCGGCAGGAACAGGTCATACTTTGCCACCTGCGCCAGGCTGACGGATTTCAGCGGTTTGCTCAGCGCGTGCGGGCAGACGAAATACAACTCTTCTTTCATCAGTGGCATAAACCGTAATCCGTGAATTTCCCGGTTGCCGTAAATCACCGCCATATCCATCCGGCCATTCATGATCAGCTCGCTGAGCGTGGTGCCGAAGTTTTCATTGAAATACAATACGATGCCCGGATATTGCCGGTGGACTTCTTCCATCAGCGGCAATGCCAGTTGCTGTGCGGCGGTGCCCGGCGCAAGCCCGACAGAAACGCTGCCCGAAAGCGCCAGCGCCGAGCCGTCAATCGCGCTCTGGGCCTGATCGCACTGGCGCAAAATGGCCTGCGCGTGGATATACAAAATCTTGCCCGCTTCGGTCGGCGTCACGCCGCGTTTGGTGCGGATCAGCAGTTGCTGATTCACTTCGCCTTCCAGCGTCGCGAGTTGCTGGCTGAGCGCAGGCTGCGCAATGTGCAGGATATCTGCGGCCTGAGTGAGGCTACCCACATCGACAATCTTGATAAAATATTTAAGGCGGCGGAGATTCACGATGGCATCCTCATCACGGAAACAAGTGGTGTTATAAGTAATGTGTATGAAGCAAGATGAGTGCCAACACGCACTAACAGGCTGATTTATGTCCGATATCCGGTTTTCCTTCTGATTTACCCGCCGATTTATTCACTGTATAGCCGGATGTTTTCTGCCTTTGCGCAGCCTCCCGAATAATGAAAATCCCCGCCTGCACTGCGCCGGTGCAAATTGCCTGATTTGCGCGTTCAGCCATTGTTTTGTGTTATGTCACCACAACAAAGCGCTATTGGTCGGCGCGGTCCGTTCCTCATTACTCTTTCCCCTGAAGTGCCTCATCGCTGTCCGTCTTTTTACGTTCGATAAAAACAATGGAACCCCAGGACCATGCCTGATATCGCCGATCGCTTAAAAAATGTCTCTGTTTCTGCCTCCGTCGCCATGACGCAAAAGGCCCGTGACCTCGCAGCCGCAGGCGTGAACGTCATTGCGCTTTCTACCGGTGAACCGGATTTTCCGACGCCCCCTCATGCCACGGAAGCCGCCTACGCCGCCGCGCTCGGCGGTGATACCCGTTATCCGCCAACCGACGGAACCCCTGCGCTGCGGGCGGCCATTGCGCGTAAATTTCAGCGCGATAACAACCTGAATTACGACGTGAGCCAGATCCTCACCGCAGGCGGCGCGAAGCAAATTATTTTTAACGCGATGCTGGCGACGATTAATCCGGGCGATGAAGTGGTGATCCCGACGCCGTCGTGGATTAGCTATGCGGATATCGTCAAATTCGCGGGCGGTATTCCGGTGCCGGTGGCCTGCCCGGAGGAGAACAATTTCAAGCCGTATCCGCAGGACATCGACGCGGCGATTACGCCGAAAACCAAGTGGCTGCTGCTGAATTACCCGAGCAATCCGACCGGTTCCGTGGCAACCCGCCAGGAATTGCAGGCGATGGGCGAGGTGATGCTGCGCCATCCGGGCGTGTGGATCCTGACCGATGACATTTACGAACATCTGATTTATGACGACGTGACGTTTTATACGCTGGCCGAAGTGGAACCGCGTTTGCTCGATCGCGTGCTGACGGTCAACGGCGTGTCGAAAGCCTATTCCATGACCGGCTGGCGTTTAGGTTTTTGCGGCGGTCCGCAAGATCTGATTAAAGCCATGAGTAACGTGAACACGCAAAACAGCGGCGGCGTCACCACGCTCACGCAGGCGGCAGCGGTCGCGGTGCTTAACGGCCCGCAGGATTTACTGAAAGAGCGCGCCGAAATCTACCGCCAGCGCCGCGATTACGTGCTGGAGCGGTTAACGTCCGTGCATGAACTGCGCTGTCATAAACCGCAGGGCGCATTCTATCTGTTCGTGAACATTGAAGGCTGCATCGGGAAAACCACCGCAGGCGGGCGTCACATCAATAGCGATGCCGATTTCGTGATGGCGCTGATCGAAGAAAAACACGTCGTCACCGTGCAGGGCGCGGCCTACGGCATGAGTCCGTATTTCCGCATTTCGTATGCGACCAACATGGAAGTTTTGCAAGACGGCTGTGACCGGATAGCTGAGTTTTGTGCGGAGCTGAAGTCATAACGTCTGAGTCAGAAGCATAAAAAAACGGGCCTTTTCTGGCCCGTTTTCTGTTTCATCCATAGAGCGTTTTAAACCCCCATGATTTTCTTCACCGGCATAATGCTATCGCGCAGGCGGGTGAGCCACTGGCTGATCTGCGCCGCAACAGCAATGGCTTCGCGTGCATCGCTTTTGATCAACTGAATACTCTGACCGGGCTGAACCTGCGCCAGGCGCCATAAATCTTCTTCAATAATTCCGGCAATTTTCGGATAGCCTCCGGCAGTATTGGCGTCAGCCAGCTGAATGATCGGCTCGCCGGCAGGCGGAACCTGAACGATGCCGGGGACTAAACCGTATGAACGCATTTCGATGACTTTCGAGGGCGTGACCGGCGCGCCGGATAAGCGGTAACCGGTGCGGTTGCTGTGCAGGGACACTTTCCACGGCTGCGACCAGAAGCGGGGAAGATCGGCTTCAAACAGCGAATATTCTCCGGCGGGAATAGCCCGCAGTTGCACGCATCCCTCAGTGCTGGTCGGGAATACGTTTGCCAGCGCGATCTCCGGCGGCTCGATGCCCATACCTTGCGCAGGCAGGGGAGATGCGGTGGTTTTACCCGCCGCGAGGCGATCATTTTTCTCCAGCGGTCGTCCGTCTAAACCACCAAAGCCACCACGCAGCGCGGTGCTGCGCGAGCCCATAACGACCGGCACGTCAATGCCTCCGGCGACGCACAAATAGCTGCGGGCACCGTAACGCGGGAACTGCATTTCCAGTTCCTGCCCTGCGCGGACGGAACACGCCCACCAGGGCGGAAGATCTGTACCGTCGAGCTTCGTGCGGCAATCTGCGCCGGTGATGGCGATGCTGGTATCGGCGAGAAACCGGACCTTAAACGGAAACATCTGCACTTCAATGCAGGCGGCGTTTTCGTCATTGCCCAGCATGATGTTGCCCGCGTGAAACGCCAGCGGATCCATCACGCCGCTGACAGACACGCCGATATCCCGGAATCCGCTGCGGCCCGCGTCCTGAACAGTATTCAGCGGGCCGGTTTTCACTATTTCAATCACGGCTGGTTCAGTCACAATTCAATCCTTTCTGGCAGAAAGCGCACGCTGTCCCCCGGTGCCATCAGCGCAGGATTCTCTGCCTGCGGGTCAAACAGCGTCAGTTCGGCGAATCCGATGGCGTTCCAGCCGTTTGGCCCGGTCAGCGCGGAAATCCCGGTCTGTGCGCCGCCGATAGTCACGGTGCCTTTGAGCATATTCAGCGAGGGGACTTTTTTACGCGGCGTGGCCAGAGACGGATCCAGCCCGTGGAGATAGCCAAAACCCGGCGCGCTGCCCAGTGAAAACACCGTGTAGCAACCCTCAGAATGGCGGCGGATAACCTCGCGCGGCGAAAGCCCGGTATGCTGGCAAACCGCGTCCAGATCGGTGGCATGTTCGCCGCCGTAAATCACCGGAATTTCAATCAGCTTGCCTTGCGGATGTACGGCCTGTGCCTGTTCCCAGGCGGCCACCAGCAGGGCAAAGGTGGCGTCGTAATCTGCCGGTGTCTGGCGAAACAGCACCAGCAAATTGGTCACGCCGGGGATCAGTGATTCGATATCATCACGCGCGCGCAATGCGACCGCCAGTGACCAGATGCGGCGCTGGGCGGGCAGGTCGAAATCTCCCGGTGCTTCAATCAGCCATGCACGGCTGCCGATGGTGGAGATTTTGATGTTGTCGCCCTGACTGGCAAGAATAAAAGAGGCGCGGGAAGGCGCCTCGTGCGACGCAGTGATCATCGGTTATTCCAGAGGTTCGAATTTAAGGCTGGAGAGCGGCTGTACTTTGTCTTCGCGCACCATTTTGTATTCGGTATTTGGCCCGATCCAGATATCCCAGATTTTATCGATGGTGCCGTCGTCATCCATCGCTTTCAGGCTGCTGTTAACCTTCGCCAGCAATGCCGGTTCGTCCTTTTTCATGCCGACGCCAATCGGCTCCAGCGCCATCGGCTCTTTGATCATCCCCAGTTCAATGCCGTCTTTCCCGGCCTGAGAAATCATTTTGATGGCGGTCATGGTGTTGGTCACAAAGCCCACCGCTTTATTCTGTTCCAGCGCCAGAAAGGCCGACGCAGCATCCTGGAAGGTCACGGCTTTTGCGCCTGCCAGATATATCGATTGTTCAGACGTCGTGCCTTTGGTGGCGCTGATGCGTTTGCCTTTAAAATCCGCACGAGTTTTATCGACGTTGGGCTTTTTCACCACCAGCACTTCTTTCGCCACGTAATACGGATCGCTGAACTGAATCTGTTGGCCGCGTGTTTTGGTATACGCCAGATTGGCAATCAGCACGTCGGCGCGGCCAGTGGCGATCACCGCAATACGCGCTTCAATAGACGTCGGCATCAGATTGAGTTTTACGCCCATCTGTTTGGCTAACGCCGTACATAAATCGACGTCCATTCCCGCCAACTGGCGCGTTTTCGGATCCGGCGACGAGAACGGCGGCACATCGGAATACACGGCACAATTGAGTGAACCGCGTGCCTGAATATCAGAAAGAACATCCGCTTTCGCAGAGGAAAAGGCCGCCATCAGTGGCAACGCCAGCAAGGAACAAGACAGTAACTTCAGTTTCATCATTCATTCTCCGGGATTTTTTAATTAGCAGTGTGTGACGACAACTTCCCCTGGCTCACTGTGAGCAAAACTGGCTGCGGTTTCTTTATGAGTCAGCCCGACTATATAAGCTCACCCTGGCGTTGTATAAGAAGTAAACCCTGTATGGCGATACGCTTTTTGTATGACCGGGAAAAAGGCGGCTCTGCCAGAATAGCGGACAGATTCATCCCGCTGCTCACCAGGAACGAAGGTTAATAATGAACGCCAGAATGGGTATTTCGCTAAAAATATTATCAGCCCTGTGTGCCACATTAATGCTGGCCTGCGTGAAAGGGCTGGGCGGAAATATACCTACCGGAGAAGTGATATTTTTTCGCTCTTTCGTTGCCTTATTCCCGCTGCTGATCTGGCTCAAATTGCAGGGCCCTGTTTTCCCCCAAATTAAAACGAAGAATATATCCGGCCATTTAATTCGCGGCTTTTCCGGCACGGGGGGAATGTATTTTAACTATCTGGCGTTAGTGTATATCTCGCTGGCGGATGCCACGGCGATAAGCTACGCCGCGCCGCTATTTACGGTGGTCATGGCCGCGGTTTTACTGCGTGAAAATGTTCACGCAGCCCGCTGGCTGGCGGTGGGTATCGGTTTCACCGGCATTATCGTCATGCTGTGGGCGCATCTGACAGACAGCGGTTCGCTGCTGTCGGGCAGTTTTAAGCAGGTTTCGGCGGGGCTGGGCGTGATTCTGGCGCTGCTGGCGGCGATGTGTACGGCGGTATCTTCGGTGCAAATCCGTTTTTTAAATGGCATCGAAAGACCGGGCGCGATCGTTTTCTACTTCTCGCTGATGACCATGCTGATTGGTCTGGCGACGATTTTCTTCGGCTGGAAAATCCCGACTAGCTTGCAGCTTTTACTGCTCATCGGTTGCGGCTTTTTTGGCGGAATGGCACAGATCCTGATTACGCTGAGCCTGCGTTACGCCGATGCGTCGCTGCTGGCGCCTTTTGATTACACCACGATGGTCTGGTCGATGATGCTTGGTTTTCTGTTCCTCGACAGTTTTCCGTCATCTTCCACGCTGGCCGGTGCGTCAATCGTGGCCGCAGCCGGGATTTTCGCCTTATTGAGTGAGAGGCGTATAAACAGAACGGCTATTATCAAATCAGCAAAGTAGGGGAGTAAGGGGGGCGGTAAGCATCCTGATCTCCTCCCGGATATCTCAAACGTGCGTGGAACTAAAACGGGTGTGCTTACACCAGAAGCGGACCTTAAAAGATCGTGATGTGTTAGTAGGTTAGTTTCACTGCGAAAACTTGTGAAAAGAATCGGTAAATAATGAATGAATCACTCTCGTCCGCCTTTTCTCGCATCGCCGTATTACGATTAGATAGGGAATAATATGGTCAAGATATCATCTATTTTAGTGCTGATTAAGCACTAATTTATTATTGTCGCACGACTGATAATTAAGCAGTCTTGTTTTTTATTTCTTTGAATTTCCGGCTAGAATAGTTCATAGCAATACTTTGTGACGCGTATTACAATGCTATAAATCTCGAGGTGATACTATTAAGCCGCTGATACATTAATCTTTAGGAGAAATATGAACAAGGAAATCAACACCTTAAAGTTATTAAATGAAATAGGAAACGCTCCATCATTTAGTGACGCGATTGACCAGTATGAGTATTTTAAGAATGATTTAGGTGAGTGGAGGCTTATTTATTCCAACGAGTCTTCTGATGGACCATTTTATCTACCTAAAAAAGAGTTATCACCGAAATGTTACCTCTTAACGCCATTTAAAGGAAGTTCACTATATGTCATAGATAAAGAAGTGATTGAAATTAAGGGATTAACAAAACATTTCATCTCGACAGCAATATATGTTGACAGTAATACTGCCAGCTATATTCGTTCATTTGCCTATGAAGACCAACCGTCAGATAGAGTTTTTCAGGTTTGTCGTTCTGTATCTGAAAATATGTTGCAAGATGATGTTAATAATTTAAATATGGCATTGTATCTATCTGAGATAGAAAATAACCTGAAAGAAACTGACCTTAAAAAGGTTAGAGAAACAGTATCTGCCTTAAAATCGATTTCCATGATGAACTCTCCCTTTAATGATTCGTGGAGAGAGTCGTTTCTAAAAAAATATAAGACAATATCTGAAAGGGATGCCGATGAACTTCTCTTTGACTACTATAACAAAGATGGACGCCCGTTTGGTCAGTTTTCGGCGATAGTAGACCTAATGGAGCTGTTATTGCTAAAAACGAAAATAATTGAATACAGTTCAAAACGGTCCTCTGAAAATAAGTTGTTGAATCTTTTATCTGTGATTGACAAGGAAATCAACATTTTAATGCCAAAAGAAATGGCGGTTTGTGTTGATATTCTCTTCTACAAAAACACGCTACAAATAACCAGGAAACTGAATGGTCTAACAAATACATCTGAACCACTTCAGTTGATTAGAAATTGTGCTATGGATTTATTTATAGTTAGAATGTTAGATTTACTGACTAATACCATTAATGATGGAAACAATACACAGTTTCACCTTGCACAAATATTAACTTGTGATGTTGATGTTTGGGATATATTGAACCTCACTGGGCTCAATGCGATTGCGGTTCATCGAGAGTCATGTAAGTCACTTCCAGTTTATAGTAGTGATTTCACGGAATGGATATTTGATACACTTGGAGATAAAAAGCTAGATAGCATATCAAGAATGTTTACTCCTCAAGGCATTGTCGAAAGAAAAAAAAGGCATTCTCACAATGAGATAAAAAATAACTTACTTAGATCCCGTCAAGAGTTAGTTGAACTATTGAGAAGCAAAAGAAAAACATGACGCTATTTAACTCTGAGTAACCACATTTCAGTCAAATGCGCATGAGTTATTTATGGCTAATCTCGACACTCTGAAATCGGAAGATAACGGGGCGCACAAGCTTCCGTTCCTCGCTCACAGCACACCTTCAGCGTCACGTGTTTGTCTGCTGCGTGCCGCAAGCGGACGTTCAACACTTCTGATTATGTGGCCAAAATCGGTGTGCCACTACACACCAGCCCACCAGTGTGGTATGGCTCCCTGCACGAAGAGTTTGTCATTGAAGCACAATATGGCAGATACCTCGTTCATTTCAGTATCCACTGACTACTTTGTCACAAACCAAAGTCAGCAAAGTGAATTGCGACTGTTTCAGTAGCCACTCTTGTGGGAACAAAAGTGCCAACTTCCGCTCCCCACTCACAGCGGACAGTCCGTCTGCGTGGGGCTGCTATGTGACAGAAATGGGCAGAGCGCGAGTAAATACTCATCAACAAGATGATATTGTGTAACTCACCACCCCTGGTTATATTTGCCAAAATTTAAGATGTCCTATAATGATTTTTTCATAAAAATACGGCTTGTTCCTTCCGGTTGACAGTCAATACGCCCGAACTCTTCCCAGCCATACTTTTTATAAAAATCAGGAGCCTGAAAGCTTATTGTATAGAGAAACGCAGCAGAGCAGCCTCTTTTTCGCCCTTCATCTTCAAAGCGATGAAGGATGTCTGAACCTATCCCCATTTTTCGCAACTCGGGTGGAAGATAAAAAAGATCTATAAACATGAGTCCCAGCGATGACCGCCCTTGCATTCCGCCAAGTACCTTACCCGTGCGGGTTGATCTGACCAATACAGGCAGTGGCTTACGATCGTTTATACCCGTCATAAGATCGTTAAATTCATTGAGCCCTTCTTCAATTAGCAGCAATTGCGCTGCATCTGAATCTTCACATACCTCAAGACTGATTTCTTCCGCTAAGCTGACCATTCCCTATGCCCTTTCAAAAGTGACAGACCCAATGCCTGAGTAGCCAGTGAGGTTAGCGCGGACAACCTGGATTTACCAGTTGCCCGCCTTTTCAGAATGCATAAACGCCTGCCAGATAATATGTGGTCTTAATGATTTTAACTACCACACCGCGACTCATTATTCGCGCATTCAAACAGAAAGACGCATCGGCACTTTTCGATTACCTGTCTTCACCCCGCACACCTTGTTTTCAGGACGAGAAACTCAATTCACTGGAAGATTGAGGTTGACAGGAGAGCCCGTGATACCAGCCAGTTCGCTGTATGCCTAAAAGAGACTGATGGCATCATCCAGCATGTTTAATTCAATTCGACGCATTTCTCTCAGCCCATCTGGCCAGCGAACTCAGGCCAGAAAGGGATAAAAGATTCTCATCTTGTTGGATTTTCGCCAAACGAAAACGATCTTCGTGCTAACCCCTGCTGTTCAGCAAAATCGCAAGGTATCGACCGTTTTGTGATCTACATTGCAGTACATGATTAATACTTTGTACTACAATTTTCATCAAGGTTAAGAACAATAATTGTGAATTGTGCGGTGATCTTGCGACGCATAGGCTCGATACAGGTAAAGTACCCGGCAACTTTTCCTTTTAGTCTTTTGTGGAGCATCTATGAGTAGCCAGGAGTTGAGCAAAACCGATCGCATTATTCTCGAGATAGGGCAGCAAATCGTCAGTGGCAAATATGCCCCGGGGTCTGCGCTGCCAGCGGAAACGGAGTTGTGCGAAGAGTTCCAGACGTCACGGAACATCATTCGTGAAGTGCTTCGCTCGTTGATGTCGAAGCGGCTGGTGGAGATAAAGCGTTATCGCGGTGCTTTTGTGGCTTTACGCAACCAGTGGAATTATCTGGATACCGATGTTTTGCAGTGGTCGTTGGCGAATGATTATGACCCGCGGCTGATCCCGGCGATGAGCGAGGTGCGTAATCTGGTTGAACCGGTCATTGCCCGCTGGGCTGCGGAAAGGGCGACCTCCAGCGAATTAGCGGTTATTGAAAAAGCGCTTAACGATATGATCGCCGATCACCAAAATCGTGACGCCTTCAATGAGGCTGATATCCGTTTTCACGAAGCGGTACTGGCGTCGGTGCATAACCCGGTGCTGCAACAACTCAGTGTGGCGATAAGTTCCTTACAGCGTGCCGTATTTGAACGGACCTATATGGCCGATGAAGCCAACATGCCGCGCACATTGAAGGAGCATCAGGATCTGTACGATGCGATACGGCATCAGAACGCAGATGCAGCAGAACAGGCGGCACTGACAATGATCGCCAGCTCGACCAAAAGGCTGAAGGATATTACATGAGAGAAAGTTATATCGCCATTGACTGGGGTTCGACCAACTTGCGCGCCTGGCTCTACCTGAACGGTGAATGTACCGATCACCTGGAGTCAGAAGCGGGGGTTACCCGGCTCAATGGCCGTACTCCTGAACAGGTTTTCCGCGACACACTTTTACCCTGGCAAGCTCATCAGGTACCGGTTCTGATGGCGGGAATGGTTGGCAGCAACGCAGGATGGATGACGGTACCGTATCTGCCTTGCCCGACGCGGCTGACTGATTTCTCCAGACAGTTAACGCGGGTGGAGCAGGCCACACCGTTCAACGCGTGGATTATTCCCGGTCTGAGTGTGGTCAGCGAGGGTAATTGCAATGTCATTCGCGGTGAAGAAACACAGTTAATCGGTGCTTATACAGAATGTCCGGCTTCGCTTTATCTGATGCCGGGAACGCACAGTAAATGGGTCCAGATGGACGGTAGCGAGATTGTTGATTTCCGTACTGTCATGACCGGCGAACTCCACCATTTGCTGATACACCATTCGCTGATTGGTATCGGGCTGACCGGGCAACAGGCAAATCCGGCGGTATTCCAGCAGGGGCTGGAGAGTGGTTTCAAAGAAACCAACATTATTCGCAGTCTTTTTGAGACCCGCGCGGCGCATGTGTTAGGGCAATTAGATAAAAGCGCCGTCAGTGAATGGCTGTCGGGGTTGTTGATCGGCAATGAAGTGTCGCAAATGCAGCGGCAATACGGCATCACTGGCGATCAGCCCATTACCTTAATTGGGAGTCCCAAACTGACCGCACGTTACCAGCAGGCATTGAAGTTTGCCGGACTGACCTGGCAAACGCTGGAAGGCGATCGCGCTTTCCAGGCAGGTATAAGGAGTATTATCAATGAGTTGGAATACTGAACTTCCGTTAATCGCCATTCTGCGCGGTATCACGCCACAAGACGTTCAGGCGCATGTGACAGCATTGCTGGAGGCAGGTTTTGATGCCGTGGAGATCCCACTCAACTCGCCTGACTGGCAGCGCAGCATCAGTGAAACGGTGAAAGAGTTCGGGCATCGGGCGCTGATTGGTGCCGGGACGGTTTTACAATCTGCGCAAGTTGATGAACTGAATGCGATGGGCAGCCGTCTGGTGGTCACCCCTAATATTCAGCCGGAAGTGATTCGCCGGGCTGTGGGGTATGGCATGACCGTCTGCTCTGGTTGCGCGACCGCGACGGAAGCCTTCAATGCGCTGGATGCGGGCGCTCAGGCGCTGAAAATCTTCCCTTCCAACGCCTTTGGACCGGATTACATCAAAGCGTTGAAAGCGGTGCTACCGCCAGAAATTCCGGTCTTTGCCGTGGGGGGTATCACTCCTGAAAATTTACATCTCTATCTTAATGCCGGTTGTATCGGTGCAGGGTTGGGAAGTGATCTCTACCGTGCCGGACAGTCTGTTGAACGTACGACACAACAAGCTAACGCCTTTGTTAAAGCTTATAAGGAATCAACCCGATGAAAGTGACCAAACTAACCACCTACCGGCTGCCGCCGCGCTGGATGTTCCTGAAAATAGAAACTGATGAAGGCATTGTCGGTTGGGGAGAGCCGGTTGTTGAAGGCCGTGCCCGCAGTGTGGAGGCTGCCGTGCATGAGCTGTCTGAATATGTGATCGGACAGGATCCGGCGCGCATCAATGACATTTGGCAGACCCTCTATCGCGGTGGATTTTATCGCGGTGGTCCGATTCTGATGAGCGCGATTTCCGGCATCGATCAGGCACTGTGGGACATTAAGGGCAAAGCCCTGGGCGTTCCTGTTTATCAACTGCTCGGTGGTCTGGTTCGCGATAAGATTAAAGCCTACAGTTGGGTTGGCGGCGACCGCCCGGCAGATGTGATTGAAGGCATTAAAAAGTTGAAAGGCATTGGTTTTGATACCTTTAAACTCAATGGCTGCGAAGAAATGGGCATGATAGACAATTCACGTAAAGTTGACGATGCCGTCGCCGTCGTGGCGCAAATACGTGAAGCATTCGGTAACAGCATTGAGTTCGGACTCGACTTCCATGGCCGCGTCAATGCACCTATGGCGAAGATTCTGATCAAAGAGCTCGAACCTTACCGTCCGCTATTTATCGAAGAACCGGTACTGGCCGAACAGGCAGAATACTATCCTCGTCTGGCTGCTCAGACACATATTCCCATTGCAGCCGGTGAACGCATGTTCTCGCGCTTTGAGTTCAAACGTGTATTGGCCGACGGTGGTTTAGCCATTATCCAGCCGGATTTGTCGCACGCGGGTGGGATCACGGAATGCTTCAAAATTGCGGCGATGGCAGAGTCTTACGATATTTCGCTGGCACCGCATTGTCCGTTGGGGCCGATCGCACTGGCTTCTTGCCTGCATCTGGATTTTGTGGCGCGTAATGCGGTATTCCAGGAGCAGAGTATGGGTATCCATTATAATAAGGGAGCCGAATTATTGGATTATGTCATTAATAAAGAAGACTTTACCATGACGGATGGTTATTTCTATCCGCTGAATAAACCCGGACTGGGCGTTGAAATTAATGAGGAGTTGGTGATTGAGCGCAGTAAGAATGCCCCTGACTGGCGCAATCCAATTTGGCGTTATGAAGATGGTGCTGTCGCCGAATGGTAACCTGCTCTATATATTTTAAGTCACAGAAGTATCAGGTAAAACTATATCAATAAAGCAATTAATAATAATATCGATATATCCGTATTTGTTTTTCAATCCACATTAGGTGGAATGGCCATCTTATGCCCTGACACCAGGGACAGACTCATTAAGGTGATAATAATGAACATCGATCTGTGCTCTACAACACTAAAAAAATTAAACGCAAAAATAATACCTTTTATTATTATTTGCTACTTTGTTGCCAATCTGGATAAAACCAATATATCCGTTGCGGCACTGCAAATGAATGCCGATTTGGGCCTGTCTGCCAGTATGTATGGCCTGGGTGTCGGTATGTTCTATATCTCCTACATCATTTTTGAAATACCCAGTAACGTCATTATGACGCGGGTTGGTGCACGCATCTGGATTGCGCGCATCATGATTACCTGGGGGATTATCAGCGCCGGGATGTCACTGGTCCATACGCCGACACAACTGTACGTGATGCGCTTTTTGTTGGGTATGGCAGAAGCCGGGTTTACACCGGGGATTATCTACTATATCTCCTGCTGGTTTCCCAAGAGCAACCGCGCACGTGCCATGTCGTTCTTCTATATGGGATCGGTGCTGGCGTCAGTGATTGGATTACCGATTTCCGGCAGTATTCTCAATATGCACGGCATTGCTGATATCGCGGGCTGGCGCTGGCTGTTTGCGATGGAAGGCATCCCGGCCATCATTCTCGGCTGTCTGGTACTGTTACGTCTGCCGGATACGCCAAATCATGCCACCTGGTTGAGTGCGGACGAGAAAAAATGGCTGAACACCCGGTTACAACAAGAGAATGGTGACGTAGAAGTAGGGAAACATCATTCATGGGCCAGTGCGCTCAGGAATAAAGTGGTATTGATGTTGAGTCTGGTGTGGTTCCTGCAAGCATTTTGCTCAATTGGTATTACACTCTTCCTGCCGCTCATTATTAAAAGTGTGGCTACAGAACAGAGTAATTTCGTTATTAGCGTTTTGTCGGCCATTCCTTTTGCCTTTGCCGCGATATTTATGTACGTGAATGGACGCCATTCGGATCTCACCAAAGAGCGTTCGCTGCATCTGGGGGTGCCGTTAATTATTTCCGGCTTACTGCTGGCTGCCTCGATATATACCAGTAACCTCTTTATTGCCTATATTATGCTGGTATTGACCGTCGGCTTTAACTTCGCGCTGACCCCGATATTCTGGGCGGTAACGACCGAAAAATTAGCAGGTGTTGCTGCAGCGGCGTCTATTGCTTTTATTAATGCCATTGCCAACTTTGCCGGTCTGGGATTGCCGCCATTGCTGGGAAAAATAAAGGATGTCACCGGCAGTTTCCATTATGGCTTATTGATCATTGCTACGGCACTGGTTATCGGCGGCATCGTCGGTATCTATGTCGGCCGTCCGGCTAAAGTAATAGCGACAAAATCGTCAGCCTCATCATTATCGCAACACTAAGGTCTTGTTATGAAGAATATCGCGGTTAAACAGAAAATATTGAAGCAGGCATCGCTGCCAGATCAGTTGAATGCACAACTGAACGCGCTATACGATGTGTATGAATACAACGACATGGCCGCCGGGGAGTTTGACCGGTTAGCCGCCGAGTTTCGTGTAGTACTCACTAACGGCGAAGCCGTGGTCAGTCGCGAATTTATGGGACGGCTACCTAACCTTGAACTCATCAGCGACTTTGGTGTTGGCTATGACGGTATTGATGTTGCCGCAGCAAGAGAACGTGAGATCGCTGTGACCCATACCCCCGGGGTATTGACGGATGACGTCGCCGACCTGGCCATGGGGTTGATACTGGCAACGTCACGCCAGATCCCCGCAGCACAACGCTTTATCGAACAGGGAGCATGGCAGAAGGGCGGTTATCCCTGGACCCGTAAAGTCTCAGGGGCGCGGTTAGGCATTATTGGCATGGGGCGTATTGGGCGTGCTATCGCCAAACGCGCTGCGGCATTTAATATGTCGATCGCCTATACGGATCGCGCTGCACTTGCCGACACGGATTACACCTTCCATGCAACTTTGCTATCGCTGGCCGGGGCGAGTGATTTTCTGGTGGTCTGTACCAACGGAGGTGCCGAAACCCGCGGCCTCGTTAACCGCGATGTATTGAATGCTCTGGGCGCGGAAGGCATTCTGATCAATATTTCCCGTGGTTCGGTAGTCGATGAGCGGGCGCTGACTGAAGCCATCGAAGAGGGGACACTCGGGGGAGCCGGTCTTGATGTTTTCACCGACGAACCGCACGTTCCGCACGCATTGTTACACCGGGAAAATGTGGTGGTCACACCGCATATGGCCAGTGCTACCTGGGCGACGCGCAAAGAGATGTCGCGTCTGGTGCTGGAAAATGTCAACGCCTATTTTGCCGGCGAGCCGTTGGTAACACCTGTTCCGCAGTAAGCGAGTGAAAACGTATTCTGCATGTAAATCAAAGCGCGGCGTTACGTCGCGCTTATTGATTGTCAGCGTTAAACCCCCATCCGGGAGGGGATGATTGTCCCGGAGCGGAGGGAAAACTGGAAATGTCTGAGGTATTCAATGGCAGAGACCCTGCCGTAAAGATATAGACAACGTCTATATCGCTTGCGAATAAATCGATTTCACTTTGTTGAACGTCAGACTTATGCTGCTGCGGAAACATTAAGGGCTATCAGGAGAGAATATGGAAACCCAACAACTGGCAGCGTTAGTTGTTCACTCAATTGGCGGCGCGGATAACCTCACTAAAATGACCTACTGTGCCAGTAGGATCCGGATGCAGGTGCGCGATGCTTCCCTGCTCGACAGGCAGGCATTAGAAGCACCGGAGGCCATTCGGGCTGTACTTGAAGTAGAAACACCACAATGCGACACGGAGTATCATCTGGTGGTCGGACCGGGCAATACCCGGTCGCTGTATCAGGCGCTGACGGCGTTAACTCAAAAATAGTCAGACCAGCAGGTGGCTGACCCGCGCCAGATGCTCTTGCATCAATGCCTGCATCTGCACCACGTGCGCCGCATCCATCTTCTCCCGCATCATATAAAAGCCCACGTTATAGCGCGGGCTTTGTTGCGTGGTTTGCAGCGGTATAATGCCGTAACGCGCAAAGTAGTCCGCCATGCACGTCGGATAACTCAGCATGATGGCGTCGGAATCATTGACCATGTCTATCGCCGCCATCATCGAGTTAGTTGACCAGATCACCCTATCTTCAAGATGCATCTGGTTGCGCGCCAGCCTTTTGGGTTGCATGTCCTCGACCATGTGTTGAAAACGCCCTTCATCCGGCGTCAGTTCAACGCAAGGATAGTCTTGCAGCTGGAAGGGGTCGATGACGTTGTTGCCTAACGGATGCCCGCGTCGGACAAACAGGCTGTCGGTGACGCTGAACAGCGGCACAAAGGTGATGCCTGCCCTGGAATTCAGCCCCTGAATCTCATGCCCGATAAAGAGATCGATATCACCGCCAAGCAGTAAGTCCATCAGTCGCAGGTGATTTCCCTGATCGATATGGATATTTACCGTGGGATGCAGCGTGCGGTAAGTGTTGAAACTGTCGCGTACAAACATGTGCCACCAGGCATGCCCGGTGCCCATCCGCAAACTCTGCACCTGACGCGCTTTGATAAGCGCCAGTTTACTCAGCGTATTTTCATAAATACGCTGCATCATCTGCGCCTGCTCCAGCAAAAGATCGCCGTACTCGGTCGTTTTCACGCCCGTTGAGGTGCGCACAAGCAGTTGCACGCCCAGATTCTCCTCCAGCTTCTTCATATTATGCGTAAGTGTCGGCTGACTAAGGCAAAGTTTGTTTGCTGCATGACTCACATTTTTGAACATCGCCACTTCGATAAACTGCCGCAGAATTTTATCCAAGATCACACATTTCCCAGGTGGTATAGATAATTTGTATACCTTAGCAGTGAAAATCAATTTCCACCAATGTCTCCGCTTCGCTATTTTCCTCCTATGACGGTATTCCCGCCACGACCAGAGAGTAAGCCATGAGACGAGTAATCCCGGGACTGGTTGCAGCCACGCTGACCCTGACATCGAGTCTGGTTCATGCCGACACCCTGCGTATGGAATGTCCGCCTGGCAAGGAAAGTCGTCAGTTCTGTAACGACATTAAACAGCAGTTTGAAGCGCAGACCGGCCACACGCTGGAATTTATCGATCTTCCACCGGCTTCGAATGAAAAATTGTCGTTGTTTCAACAGATATTTGCCGCCAAAGATTCGGGCGCGATCGATCTCTTCCTGGCCGACACCGTCTGGATCGGTGTGCTGGATAAACATCTGCTGGATTTAACAGATAGCGTCAGTGATATCCGCAATGATTTTTTCCCGAACGCGTTCCAAAACGACATCGTTAACGGTCGTGTCAAAGCCATTCCCGCTTACATGGATGCAGGCGCGCTGTTTTATCGCAAAGATTTATTGGCGAAATACGGCCAAAAGCCGCCTGTGACCTGGAGCGAGCTGACGCGTATTGCCACGCTGGTTCAACAAGGTGAGCGTGAAGCGGGACATCAAAACTTCTGGGGGCTGGTGTTTCAGGGCAAAGCCTATGAGGGGCTGACCTGCAATGCGCTGGAGTGGGTGGAGTCGCAGAAGGGCGGCAGTTTTATTGATACTAACGGCAATATCACCATCAACAATCAACGCGCCGCACAGGCGCTGGATATGGCCGCGGCATGGATCGGGAAAATCGTTCCACCGGGAGCATTAGGTTACATGGAAGAGGAGTCCCGTCCGGTCTTCCAGAACGGTGATGCCCTGTTTATGCGCAACTGGCCTTATGCCTACACGCTGGCGCAAGACCGCAGCAGCCCGATCCGTGGCAAAGTCGGCGTCATTCCGTTACCCCGGAGCGAGGACGGCACCTCTGTGAGCACCATGGGCGGCTGGCACTGGGCGATCAGCGCTTACACCAAAAATCCGAAAGCCGCGCTGGCGCTGTTAAAAATTGTCAGCAGTGCCGAATCACAGAAGAAAGGGCTGACGCTGATGGGCAGGGCGCCGTCGCGCACCGCGCTGTATGACGATCCTGACGTCCTGGCGCAGGCACCCTATCTCGCCGAGTTTAAAGAGATCTTCCTGCTGGCCAGGCCTCGCCCTGCATCGCAGACCAAACGCCAGTACGCGCAGGTCTCCAAAGCGATTTATAACGCAACTTACAACGTGCTGCGTGGCGACAGCGACGGGGCGACCGCAGTGGCAGAGTTGCAGCAGCGGCTGGAGAGAATTAAAGCCAGAGGATGGCGCTGAGTTCAGCGTCCCCATTAACGGTCCGGAGTTTGACGCATGAAGCCAGAAACACCCTCACTATCACTTCCTGACGATAACGTTGGCAGCCGCGCGGTGAAGCGCAGCAAGCCCGGTTATCAGCTACGCCGCAGCCGTATCGCCTGGCTGCTGGTGGCGCCATCTCTTCTGTTACTGGCCGCCGTTGCAGGCTGGCCGCTGTTCCGCACACTGTTTTACAGCTTCACCGATGCCATGCTGGATTCGCCCGATGATTACCGTTTTGTCGGCTTCACCAACTACATTGACCTGGCCGACGGTGCCCATTATTACGGCGTCCTGGCCGATCCGCTGTGGTGGAAGGCCGTTGGTAACACGCTGCGTTTCAGTGTGATGTCGGTGTCGCTTGAACTGGTGTTCGGCATGCTGCTTGCCCTGCTGATGAACCAGAAGTTTCGCGGTCAGGGGCTGGTGCGAACCGCCATTCTGGTGCCGTGGGCGATCCCGACGATTGTGTCCGCCAGAATGTGGAGCTGGATGTTCCATGACCAGTATGGGGTGGTGAACAATCTGTTGCTCAGGCTTGGGGTTATTCACTCCCCGCTGGCGTGGGTAGCAGACCCGGGGTTATCCATGTGGGCGGTGGTCATCGTCGATGTCTGGAAAACCACACCGTTTATGGCGCTGATGCTGCTGGCCGCATTGCAGCTGATTCCGCGCGATCTGTATGAAGCGGCGCGGATTGACGGGGCCAATACCTGGCAGCGTTTTCGTCGAATCACACTGCCGTTGATCATGCCGGCAATGATTGTCGCGCTGATTTTCCGCGTCATGGATGCGCTACGGGTGTTTGATCTGATTTATATCCTGACCTCCAACAGTGAAGCCACCGTGTCGGTGTCGGGTTATGCACGAGATTTGCTGGTGAGTTATCAGGAGATGGGATCCGGTTCCGCCGCGTCGGTACTGGTATTCATGATGGTGGCAGGGATTGCAGCCTGCTTCCTGATGCTGGGTCGCCGCCGCAATGGAGAGGAATAATCATGAAAATGAAACGTCAGCAGCAAAAACTCGCACAGCGTTCACTGATTTTTGCAGGATCTGCATTTGCCTGTTTGATCTGCCTGTTCCCGTTCTACTACGCGATTATCACCTCGCTACGTTCGGGGGCAAATCTGTTCACCGTGATCTGGTTGCCCGATGAAATGAACTGGGGGAATTACGTGACCGCGCTGATGGATAACGGCATTGCCCGCAGTCTCTTTAACTCGGCGGTGGTGGCAACGCTCACTGTTGGTCTGTGTCTGCTGGTGTCAATCACGGCTGCTTTTGCGCTGTCGCGCATTCGTTTTAAAGGGCGAAAGTATCTGCTGTTCACCATTCTCTGTGTGTCCATGTTCCCGCAGGTGGCTGTGCTGTCAGGTATGTTTGAGCTGGTGCGGTTTATGGGGTTGTATGACTCGCTTGGCGCGCTGGTCCTGTCCTACACCACCTTTTCATTACCCTTCACAATCTGGGTGCTGACCACCTTTATGAAGGCGATTCCCGTCGAGCTGGAAGAAGCGGCAATCGTCGATGGTGCCAGCACCTGGACCATTATCAGCCGTATCTTTGTGCCCATCATGGGGCCGTCGCTGGTGACGACCGGACTGCTGGCGTTCATCGGCGCCTGGAATGAATTTATGTTTGCCCTGACGTTTGTGATTTCCGGCGACAAGCGAACCGTTCCCGTGGCGATCAGTATGTTGCAAGGATCTTCCCAATTCGAACTTCCATGGGGCGCCATCATGGCTTCCTCAGTCATCGTCACGCTTCCCATTGTAGTGCTGGTGCTTATTTTCCAGCGACGCATTGTCAGTGGATTAACCAACGGCGCAGTCAAAGGCTGATGCCTCAATCAGTATCGTCAGGAGACCCGAATAATATGGCTACAAAAATTGTTTTAGTGGGCGCAGGCAGTGCGCAGTTTGGTTACGGTACGCTGGGTGACATTTTCCAGAGCACCGCGCTGTACGGCAGTGAAATCGTACTCCATGACATCAATCCGGCCTCGCTGGCGGTAACGGAAAAGACGGCCCGTGATTTCCTGGCAAAAGAAGATCTCCCCTTTATCGTCAGTGCGACCACTGACCGTGCCACGGCGTTGCGCGGTGCCGGGTTTGTGATTATCTCGATTGAGGTGGGCGATCGTTTTGCCCTGTGGGATCTTGACTGGCAGATCCCGCAGCAGTATGGCATTCAGCAGGTCTATGGCGAGAACGGCGGCCCGGGGGGATTGTTCCATGCGCTGCGTATTATTCCGCCTATTTTGGACATCTGCGCCGACGTGGCCAACATTTGCCCTGACGCCTGGATATTTAATTATTCCAATCCGATGAGCCGCATTTGTACCACCGTGCATCGTGCCTTCCCTGAGCTGAATTTTGTCGGCATGTGTCACGAAATAGCGTCCCTTGAGCGCTATCTGCCTGAAATGCTGGGAACCTCCTTCGATAATCTGAATCTGCGTTCGGGTGGCCTCAACCACTTCAGCGTGCTGTTAGAAGCCCGGTATAAAGACAGTGGTAAAGACGCGTATGCCGACGTCAGGGCCAAAGCCCCGGACTATTTCGCGACTTTGCCGGGTTACAGCGACATCCTGGCGTATACCCGCTCCCACGGTAAGTGGGTGGAAACCGAAGGCAGCACCGAACGTCATGCGCTCGGCGGCAAAGACAGCTCGTATCCCTGGGCAGACCGTACGTTATTCAAAGAAATCCTTGAGAAGTTCCACCACCTGCCGATCACCGGCGACAGCCATTTTGGCGAATACATCAGCTGGGCGGGCGAGGTCAGCGATCATCGCGGCATTCTCGACTTTTATACTTTCTATCGTAACTACCTCGGTGAGGTGCAGCCGAAGATTGAGCTTAAGTTGAAGGAGCGCGTGGTGCCCGTCATCGAGGGAATTCTGACCGACTCAGGCTATGAGGAGGCCGCCGTCAACATTCCGAACCGCGGATTTATCAAACAACTGCCAGCGTTTATCGCCGTGGAAGTGCCTGCGATTATTGACCGGAAAGGTGTACATGGGATCAAGATCGATGTCCCGGCCGGTATCGGCGGGTTACTCAGTAATCAGGTTGCCATCCACGACCTGACGGCGGAGGCCATCCTTGAAGGGTCCCGCGATCTGGTGATTCAGGCACTGCTGGTTGACCCGGTGAACAACAAATGCCGTGCTATTCCAGAACTGGTGGATGTGATGATTTCTCGTCAGAGCCCATGGCTTAACTATCTGAAATAAAAACAGACTCTATTGATGCCGGGAGCTTCCGGCATAACAACATCATGGATTCGGAGGGGAATATGGCGCAACTGACCTTGGACAAGATTCAAAAACGCTATGGTGCAAAGACAGAGGTCATCAAATCGCTGGATCTGCACATTAAAAGCGGAGAGTTTGTGGTGATCGTCGGGCCTTCCGGCTGCGGCAAGTCAACACTACTGCGGATGATTGCCGGGCTTGAGGAGATAAGTGGCGGGGGCATGTATATCGACGGGAACTATGTGAACGATGACACGCCGGCAGAACGCGGCATTGGCATGGTATTTCAGTCATATGCCCTCTATCCGCACATGAGCGTCTATCAGAACATGGCGTTTGGGCTGGAACTTGCGCGCCATCCGGCATCCGAAATCGACCAGCGCGTGCGTGAGTGCGCACGTATTTTACAGCTCGAACCCCTGCTGGCGCGACGGCCAAAAGACTTGTCCGGCGGCCAGCGCCAGCGTGTAGCGATTGGCCGTGCCATCGTCCGTGAACCCCGCCTGTTCCTGTTCGACGAACCGCTTTCAAACCTCGACGCTTCCCTGCGCGTGCAGATGCGCATGGAGGTGTCGGCCCTGCACAAACGTCTGGGCGTCACCATTATTTATGTCACCCACGATCAGGTCGAGGCGATGACGCTTGCCGACCGTATTGTGGTACTCAATCAGGGCAACATCGAGCAAGTGGGCACGCCGCTGGAGCTGTACGACCAACCTGCCAATGAGTTTGTGGCGCAGTTTATCGGTTCGCCGAAGATGAATCTGCTTCCTGCCACGCTGCGCCAGGCGGGTGAACAACAAAGCGTGGTCGAGCTGGATAACGGCAAGGCGCTGGTTCTGCCTGTTGCCACGCCGGCAGCGGCACAGGGCCGCAGCGTGAACTTGGGTATTCGCCCGGAACATATTCGCAGCGGCAATCGGGAAGAGTGTGAATATCAGGGAGAGGTGATGTTTGTTGAGCAGATGGGCAACGAAACCCTGTTGTATCTGGATAACGGCAATGCCAGTGAACCCTGGGTGGTCCGTCACGCAGAACGTTCAGCCATTCAGGTTGGCGAGATCGTTGGCGTGCGGCTGCCGGTGGAGCGCTGTTACCTGTTCGACAGTCACGGTCGGGCGTTCCATCGCCATCTGACCATGAATCATTAATTCGTTTAGGGAAGAGAAAGTCATGAGTGATATGCACAGCGCACAGCAGTGGAAGGATGCCGTGGTTTATCAGGTCTATCCGCGCAGCTTTATGGACAGTAACGGTGACGGTACCGGTGATCTCAACGGCATCATCAGTAAACTCGACTATTTGCAGCAGCTCGGCATCAATATGCTGTGGCTGTCGCCGGTTTATCGTTCGCCGATGGACGATAACGGCTATGACATCTCCGATTACGAGAATATTGCCGATATTTTTGGCTCGATGGCTGAAATGGAGCATCTGATCGCGGAAGCAAAAGCACGGGATATCGGCATTCTGATGGATCTGGTTGTCAATCACACCTCCGATGAGCATCCGTGGTTTATTGATGCGCTGACATCAAAAAACAGTGCTTACCGTGATTTCTACATCTGGCGCAAACCGGCGGCTGACGGCGGACCGCCCAATGATCAACGTTCCCATTTTGGCGGCAGCGCCTGGACACTGGATAAGGCCAGTGGGGAATATTATCTGCACCAGTTTTCAACGCGCCAGCCGGATCTCAACTGGGAAAATCCCGACGTACGTGCCGCCATCCACGCGATGATGAACCGCTGGCTGGCGCTTGGTATCGGCGGGTTCAGAATGGATGTTATTGACCTGATCGGCAAAGACGTCGATCAACAGATCATGGCAAACGGTAAAAATCTGCATCTTTATCTTCATCAGATGAACCGCGCCACCTTTGGCCCGAACGGCAGCATAACCGTTGGTGAGACGTGGAGTGCAACGCCGGAAGATGCACTGCTTTACAGCGCCGAAGCGCGGCAGGAACTGACGATGGTCTTTCAGTTTGAGCACATCAGGCTTTTCTGGGATGAACATCATGGAAAGTGGCGCAACAAGCCCTTTGATCTGCTGCATTTCAAGGCTGTTATCGACAAATGGCAGACAGCGTTAGCCCACTGCGGCTGGAACTCGCTGTTTTGGAGCAATCACGATTTGCCACGCGCCGTTTCCAAATTTGGCGATGAAGGTCAGTATCGCGTCGAGTCGGCAAAAATGCTGGCCACAGCGCTCCACTGCCTTAAAGGCACGCCTTACATTTATCAGGGCGAAGAGATTGGCATGACCAACGTGCGTTTCCCGCGCATTGAGGACTATCGGGATATTGAAAGTCTGAATTTGTATCAGGAACGGGTGGCCGAAGGCGTCAGTCGCGAAGAGATGATGAGGGGGATCCACGCCAACGGTCGCGATAACGCCCGAACGCCGATGCAGTGGGACAGCAGTCAGCATGCTGGTTTTACAACATCACAGCCCTGGATTGACGTGAATCCCAATTATAAACAGATAAACGTGGCGGCGGCGCTTGACGATCCCAACTCTGTTTTTTACCACTACCAGCAACTGGTGGCGCTGCGTAAGCAACAACCGCTGCTGGTTCACGGCGACTTCAGGCAGATTTTCAACAGCCATCCGCAGGTTTTTGCCTGGTTACGCACGTCGGGCGACCAGACGCTGGTGGTGATCAATAATTTCACCCGTGAACCCCTGACGCTTGACGTGCCGGACAACCTGCAGTCGTTGCAGGGCCAGTGCCTGATCAGTAACTATGCGCCACGTGAGCAACTGGGTGCGCGTTTACAACTGCAACCCTATGAATCTTTTGCTTTATTAATCGGGAGTCTCTGATGGCAAACTGGTGGAAAGAGGCCGTGGCGTATCAGATCTATCCACGCAGCTTCAAAGACAGCAACCGCGATGGTATTGGCGATATTAACGGCATAACTGAAAAACTCGATTATCTTAAGGATCTGGGGATCGATCTGATCTGGATCTGTCCGATATATCAGTCACCCAACGACGACAACGGCTACGACATCAGCGACTACCAGCAAATCATGGCAGAATTCGGCACGATGGCCGATTTTGACCACCTGCTGGAGCAGGTCCATCTGCGCGGGATGCGGTTGATTATTGATTTGGTCGTTAATCATACTTCTGATGAACATCCCTGGTTTGTGGAGTCGGGTTCCTCCCTCGATAATCCGAAACGCGACTGGTACATCTGGCGCGACGGTAAACAGGGGGGCGAGCCGAATAACTGGGAGAGCATTTTTAACGGATCCGCCTGGAAATATAGCGCGGCCACCGGGCAGTACTTTTTACATTTGTTTTCTGAAAGGCAGCCGGATCTCAACTGGGAGAACCCCGGCGTGCGCTCGGCCATTTACACCATGATGCGCTGGTGGCTTGATAAAGGCGTGGACGGCTTCCGAATTGATGCTATCTGCCATATGAAAAAAGAGCCAGCATTCAGTGACATGCCTAATCCGCAGGGACTCCCTTATGTGCCGTCGTTCGAACGCCATCTGAATTATGACGGATTGCTCGATTACGTCGATGACATGTGTGAACAGGTACTCAGCCGCTACGACATTGTTACCGTCGGTGAGATGAACGGCGTCACCGCTGAACAGGGCGAGGAGTGGGTTGGTGAGCAGCGCGGCAGACTGAACATGATCTTTCAGTTTGAGCACGTAAAGCTGTGGCAGGACGGTCAACACACTAAAGCGCAGTCTGGCCTCGATCTGATGGGCTTAAAAGATATTTTCACGCGCTGGCAGACGCTGCTGGAAAATAAAGGCTGGAATGCGTTATACGTCGAGAACCATGATCTTCCCCGCGTGGTGTCAGGATGGGGCGACGCCGAAAACTATCATCGTGAGAGTGCGACTGCCATTGCAGCTATGTACTTCCTGATGAAAGGAACGCCGTTTATCTATCAGGGACAAGAGCTCGGCATGACCAATACGCATTTCGCCAGCCTGGATGATTTTGACGATGTTGCCGCAAGAAAACGTGCGAGTGAAATGCGCAGACAGGGCATGGAGGAGTCAGACATTCTGGCAATTCTTAGCCGTACCGGGCGCGATAACTCACGTACACCGATGCAGTGGGATCACAGCATTCATGGCGGTTTCAGCTCCGTGACGCCCTGGTTTCCTGCAAACAGCAATTACCGCGAAATCAACGTCGCGCAGCAGCGCGAAGATAACCATTCCGTTCTGAATTTTTATCGTGCGCTGATCCGCCTGCGGCGGCAGATGCCAGCGCTGATTGAGGGGAACTATCAACTCCTGTTGCCTTCCGACCCCCATATTTACGCCTATCTGCGTACGCTGGAAAATCAGCAGATCCTGGTGATCGGTAATTTCAGCGCCTGTCCACAAGAGGTTGATTCACAACAGTTGGTGCTGGAAGGTGCGCAATTGCTACTGGGTAACTATCAGGAGGAGGGAGCGCTGCACATTTTACGGCCCTATGAGACACGGATTTATCAACGTTAAGCTCTGTCTGCGGGAATATTCTGCGCACACATAGCCAGAATGCAGGGTTTACCTCCGGTAAGCCGTGGTTCCGTATCAACCCGAATCGAACTCACCTGACCCCAAATCTGACCACCAAATTTCCCGGTGCGGAGGGGAAACTGAAAATGCATCGGGAAGGTTTTCATGCTCACTGATTGCCTCAACGCCATACAGGCAGGGGCTCCGGCGTATAAAAACCAAAAAGCCCGCTTAAGTTTCCTTAAGCGGGATTTTCTAATTTGGCTCCTCTGACTGGACTCGAACCAGTGACATACGGATTAACAGTCCGCCGTTCTACCGACTGAACTACAGAGGAATCGTTGGAACGGGGCGAATAATAGCGACTGCCTGTGGGCATGTCAAAGGGTTAACGAAAAAAGTTGTCTGACTGCTTTCTTAATATTCAACTTGTTGACTATTAAGGCAAAGTGATTAAAACCTCTGCCATTTTTCTGTACGTCACGCCTTTTCACGTCTGTATTGCACTAAAAGTATTCACAAGTTGCCTGATTGTTGTGCAGGGGGTATCGGTAAGTTTTATTCTGGCCGTTATTCTGCAAGTTTTTTGCCAGCCACCGGCCATAAAATCGTCATAAATTCAGATCTGCTGCACAAATTTCACTCATATTTCGAAACTGGCACACCCCGTGCATTGTTATTTTACTAACAACGGCTAGCTTTTTGACAATGAAGCAACAGGGGATTAACTGATGCAGCCAGCGCAGGATGTGATTGAACAAATCGAAGCCTCGTTTGCCGGGCAGACACCCACGGGCAAACGCATTGCCAGCTATCTGCTGGCAAATCTTGCACAGATCCCGTTTGAAACGGCGGACAGCATTGCGCGCAGCGCGGCGACCAGTGGCATTTCTGTCGGGCGATATCTGCGCAGTCTCGGCTATCGCAATCTCGATCACTTCAAGCAAACGCTGCGCCTGCAAAGCGGCACATCATATCAGCCGTGGGTGGTTACCGACCGTCTGGGCGCTTATCGCGAACGCAGCAAACAGCCGCAGCAGGAAAAGTTGCAACAGTCGCTGACGCTCGAACTCGAAGCCATTAATCACGTGTATCAGCTGGCGCAAACTGACAGTTTTGCACAGGTCAGCCGCCGTCTGGCCGATGCGGAGGCGGTGTTTATTCTCGGTATCCAGTCGGTACGCGGCATTGCCAACAACTTCTCCAGTTATCTCGAGTACTTACGGCCAAAAGTCTATTTCGCCGACGGGCTTTCCGGCACCTATGTCGAATCCCTGAATTCGGAATTCGCGCAGCCTTATCTGGTAGTGACCGACACCCGTGCCTATTCGAAGATGGCGCAAACTTATTGCGAAGCTGCCTGTGAACGCGGCCTGAACGTGGCACTGATCACCGACATTTACTGTCCGTGGGCGCGCGATTATCCGGTGGATTTATTGCAGGTGAAAACCGACACCGGCCAGTTCTGGGACTCGATGGCGCCGCTAAGCTGCCTGTTCAATCTGTTGTGCTCGGCGGTGCTCGAACTGCGCGGTCACGATGTAGAACAGCGCCTGGCGAATAACCGCATCCTGCAAAAACAGCTCGGACAATTTGAATCCTGAATTTCTAAACCAGCGGACAGATTTATTGATGAATACGAAAACACCTGATGTTGCCCTGATCGATCTGGCTGAAATTCTGCCCGATGCGGTGATCGACCTGAAATATGCCACCGCCGATAACCTGACCGGTCAGCCGATTTATCGCGAATCCCTCTGCCTGCTGCATCCCGATGCCGCGTCGGCGTTGGTTCGTTGTAACGAAGTCGCGAAACTGGCCGGATTCACGTTGAAAATCTATGACGCTTACCGGCCGCAGGCGGCGCAGGCCTGTTTGTGGGCGGCGTTTCCGAATCCGGATTATGTGGTGGATATCAGACTCGGTTCGCACCATAGCCGCGGTGTGGCGGTGGATCTGACCTTGCTGGATGAGCAGGGTGAGGCGGTGGATATGGGCGCGGGCTTCGATGAAATGACCGAAGTATCGCATCCGTTTTACCCCGATTTACCGCCACATATTCAGCGTAACCGCTTACTGCTTAACGCCGTGATGGCGGCGGGGGGCTTTAAGGGTATCACCAGCGAGTGGTGGCACTTTGAATTACCGGATGCCAAAACGTATCCGTTGTTGGAAGAGCGGTTCGGCTGCTATCCGCCGGTTAATGCCGCGTAATTATTGCACGTCTCTTATCACTTTTTGACAGAGCCAGGAGTTCTCAGATGAGCAACACAGCAATCAACACGTTCCGCAAAAATACGAAAACACAGGTCGCCGGTGCCATTTTTCTCGCCTTGTCAGGCTTAAGTTTTGCCACGCAGGCCGCCGTGCCGAAAGACATGCTGGTGATTGGTAAAGCAGCCGATCCGCAAACGTTGGATCCTGCGGTGACTATCGACAACAACGACTGGACGGTCACGTATCCGGCGTATCAGCGTCTGGTGCAGTATAAAACCGAAGACGGCAAAGGCTCGACGCAGGTTGAAGGGGATCTGGCGGCAAGCTGGACGGCATCACCGGATCAACTGATCTGGACCTTCAAACTCAAGCCGGGCGCTAAATTTGATGACGGTTCCGACGTCAATGCCGATGCGGTGAAATGGTCGTTCGAACGACTGATGAAAATCGGTCAGGGGCCGTCGGAAGCCTTCCCGAAAGACATGACGGTGACCGTTGTCGATCCGATGACGGTGACCTTTACGCTCAAAACGCCGTTCGCGCCATTCCTCTATACACTGGCGAATGACGGCGCGGGTATCGTCAATCCGGCGATTGCCAAAGCCAATCCGGCCGATGAAGGTAAGGCGTGGCTGGCGGGACATACTGCCGGTTCCGGCCCGTATAAACTCGATCGCTGGCAAAAAGGTCAGCAACTGGTGCTGGTGCCCAATCCGCATTACAGCGGCGCAAAACCAGCCTTTAAACGTGTTACCGTGAAAATTATCGGTGAAAGCGCCACCCGCCGCCTGCAACTGTCGCGCGGGGATCTGGACATTGCCGATTCCCTGCCGATGGACCAGCTGGCTGCCCTGAAAAAAGAAAATAAAGTCGCCGTGGAAGAATTCCCGTCGTTGCGCGTGACCTATCTGTATCTCAATAACGGCAAAACGCCGCTGAATCAGGTGGATTTACGCCGCGCAATTTCTTCTGCCGTGGATTATCAGGGCATGGTGAAAGGCATTCTCGGCGGTAACGCCAAACAAATGCGCGGGCCAATTCCTGATGGCATGTGGGGTTTCGACCCGACGGCGAAGCAATACACCTTAGATCTGACGCAGGCCAAAGCTGACCTGGAGAAAGTCAAAGACAAGCCGCAGACGCTGGACTTCCTGTATTCCGATAACGATCCGAACTGGGAATCCATCGCGCTTTCCGTGCAGGCCAGCCTCGGCCAGGCCGGGATTAACGTGAAGCTGGAAAAACTGGCTAACGCCACCATGCGTGACCGCATCGGGCAGGGTGATTACGACATCTCAATTGGTAACTGGAGCCCGGACTTCGCCGACCCGTACATGTTTATGAACTACTGGTTTGAGTCCGACAAAAAAGGCCTGCCCGGTAACCGTTCCTTCTACTCAAATCCTGACGTTGATGCGTTGCTGAAAAAAGCCGTGTCAGTGACCGATCAGAAACAGCGCACCGACTATTACCAGCAGGCGCAGAAAATCGTTATCGACGAAGCGGCATACGTGTATTTGTTCCAGAAAAACTATCAGGTGGCGATGAACAAAGACGTCAAAGGCTTTGTTTTCAACCCGATGCTGGAGCAAGTCTTCAATGTTGGTCAGATGCATAAGCAATAACCGCAATATCATTCACGAAAACCCCTTTCACGACCTGAAAGGGGTTTTACGGGGAAAAACTATGACTTTTTGGACTCTGATTCGCCAGCGCTGCTGGGGTCTGATACTGGTGATGGCGGGCGTGTGCGTCATTACTTTTATCATCTCGCATATGATCCCGGGTGATCCGGCGCGGCTGCTGGCGGGCGATCGTGCAAGCAATGAAATGGTCGAACATATCCGTGAGCAACTGGGGCTGAATCAGCCGCTTTACGTGCAGTTTTTCCGTTACGTCAGCGATTTGTTGCACGGCGATTTGGGCACGTCGATCCGTACCGGTCGTCCGGTACTCGAAGACCTGAAAGCGTTCTTCCCGGCGACCCTGGAACTGGCGGTCAGCGCACTGTTTCTGGCGATTGTGCTCGGCATTCCGCTGGGCGTGTTGTCGGCGGTGTACCGCAATAAATTTCCGGATCATCTGGTGCGTCTGCTTTCCGTGCTCGGCATTTCCACGCCTGCGTTCTGGCTGGGACTGGGCGTCATCATCCTGTTCTACGGGCATCTGAACCTGCTGCCGGGCGGCGGAAGGCTGGATGACTGGATGGATCCGCCCGCCAATATCACCGGCTTTTATGTGCTCGATTCCCTGCTGACCGGTAACCGGGACGCCTTCTGGAACAGCCTGCAACATCTGGCGATGCCTGCGCTGACGCTGGCGTTTGTACACATGGGGATCGTGGCGCGGCAAATTCGCTCGGCGATGCTTGAGCAACTGAGTGAAGACTACATTCGGACGGCGCGGGCTAACGGGTTGTCACGCTGGCGGGTGATCCTGAGCCACGCCTTGCCGAACGCGCTGATCCCGTCGGTCACCGTGCTTGGGCTGGCGATGGGCGATTTGTTGTATGGCGCGGTGCTGACCGAAACGGTGTTTGCCTGGCCGGGTATGGGCGCGTACGTGGTGAATTCGATTCAGGCGCTGGATTTCCCGGCGGTGATGGGTTTTGCGGTGGTGGTGTCGTTTGCCTACGTCATCGTCAATTTATGCGTCGATTTACTGTATGTGTGGATCGATCCGCGCATCGGCCGTGAGGGGTGAGCCAATGTCTGTGATTGAACCGGGCGTCAATAATCCTCGGGCCGACATCGTGGCGCCAGATGTCAAACCGCGCTTTGCCAACTGGCGGCGCACATTCTATCTGCTGAGCCGCAGTCCGCTGACGATGTTAGGGCTGGCGATCATGCTGATTGTGCTTTTCATCATGATCTTTTCGCCGTGGCTGGTGCCGCACGATCCTAACGCCATCAGCCTGACTGACCGCTTGCAGGCACCTTCCGCGCTGCACTGGTTTGGGACTGATGAAGTCGGGCGGGATCTGTTCAGTCGTGTGCTGATAGGTAGCCAGCAATCCGTAGCCGCCGGGCTGGCGGTGGTGATCATCGCGGGCACGACAGGCTCGTTGCTTGGCTGTTTTTCCGGCGTGGTCGGCGGTGTGGTGGATGCGCTGATTATGCGCTGTATGGACATCATGCTGTCGGTGCCGTCGCTGGTATTAACCATGGCGCTGGCCGCCGCGCTCGGGCCGAGTTTGTTTAACGCCATGCTGGCGATTGCGGTGGTGCGCATTCCGTTTTATGTGCGGCTGGCGCGCGGTCAGACGCTGATGCTGCGTCATCAGGCTTATATGCAGGCTACGCGGACGTTCGGCGCGTCACGCTGGCATCTCATTACCTGGCACGTGCTGCGCAATGTGATGCCGCCGCTGGTGGTGCAGGCTTCTCTGGATATCGGTACCTCGATTCTGATGGCGGCAACGTTAGGGTTCATCGGCCTGGGCGCTCAACAACCGACCGCAGAGTGGGGCGCGATGGTCTCCAACGGCCGCAATTATATTCTCGATCAATGGTGGTATTCAGCCTTTCCAGGTGTGGCAATTCTGATTACCGCCACCGGTTTTAACCTGTTCGGCGACGGTCTGCGCGACCTGCTGGATCCGAAAAGCAGAGGGCGCTGAGATGACTGAACAATCCCAGGCGCCGGTACTGGAAATCGACAATCTGCAACTGGTCTTTCCGGTTTACGGCGGAGAAGTGAAAGCGCTGAATCAGGTGTCGCTTTCAGTGAACGCTGGCGAAATCGTCGGCGTGGTCGGTGAATCCGGCTCAGGCAAATCGGTCACGGCGATGATGGCGATGCGCCTGCTGCCACCTGACGGTTTTACCGTGACCGGCGGTGCGTTACGCATGCTCGGCACCGACGTGATTCACGCCAGTGAGGAGCAGATGCGCACATTGCGCGGCGCGCGCGTGGCGATGATTTTCCAGGAGCCGATGAACGCCCTGAATCCGACGCGTAAAATTGGCCGTCAGATGTGCGAAGTCATTTGTCTGCACCAAAAACTCAGCAAGGCACAGGCGTGGCAAAAAGCCATCGGCCTGCTGCAGGACATGCAGATTGCCGATGCGGAGCAGGTGATGTCACGTTATCCGTTCGAACTCTCCGGTGGTATGCGTCAGCGTGTGCTGATCGCCATGGCATTTTCCTGCGAGCCGGAGCTGATTATCGCCGATGAACCGACCACGGCGCTGGATGTTACGGTGCAGCGTCAGGTTTTGCGTTTGCTCCAGCGCAAAGCCCGTGCCAGCGGAACCGCCGTGTTATTTATCACCCACGATATGGCGGTGGTGTCCCAGTTGTGCGACCGGGTGTACGTGATGTACGCCGGACATGTGATTGAAAGCGGCAACACGGCGGATGTAATTGAAACGCCATCGCATCCCTATTCCATCGGATTATTACAGGCGGCACCGGAAAACGGCGAGCCGCGCAGTCTGCTGAAAGCCATACCCGGCACGGTACCGAATCTGGCAAAACTGCCGCAGGGCTGTGCGTTTCGTGGCCGCTGCAATCATGCCGATGACCGCTGCATCGCGACACCGGCGCTGGCCTCGTTGCCGTATTTTCCGCAGCAATCTGTTGCCTGCTGGCATCCGCAGCGTTATGCCGGCGAAATCCACATTCAACGCATTGAGGAGCATTCCTGATGATGGCTGAGGCACTGGTAGAGTTGCAGGATGTGCGCGTGCGGTTCCCCGCCAGTTATAACTGGCGCGGCAAACCCACCAGTTATGTGCACGCGCTGAACGGGCTGGATCTGAATATTATTCGCGGCGAAACGTTAGGCATTGTCGGGGAATCCGGCTGCGGGAAAAGTACGCTGGCGCAGTTGCTGATGGGCTTACAGAAGCCGAGCAGCGGAGAAGTGCACCGCGCACGCCATGACAATTCCTGGTTCGGCTCCGGTATGCAAATGGTGTTTCAGGACCCGCAATCGTCGCTGGATCCGCGTCTGCCGGTCTGGCGGATCATCACCGAACCGGTGTTCGTGCAAAAACACAACAGCAGCCGCGAGCGTCGTGAACTGGCTGCGACGCTGGCAGAGCAGGTGGGGATCCGCAGGGAATACCTCGACCGTCTGCCGCATGAGTTTTCCGGCGGTCAGCGTCAGCGTATTTCTATCGCCCGTGCGCTGTCTTCAGAGCCAGACATCATCGTGCTGGATGAGCCGACCTCGGCGCTGGATATTTCAGTGCAGGCGCAAATCCTCAATTTGCTGGTGGAACTGCAACGCCAGCGCAACCTGACTTATGTGCTGATTTCTCACAATGTGTCGGTTGTTCGCCACATGAGTGACCGCGTGGCGGTGATGTATCTCGGGCAAATTGTGGAACTGGGCACTGCGGAAAACGTATTGTCCGAACCGCAACATCCTTACACCCGTCTGCTGCTGGATTCGGTTCCCCGCGCCGGTCGTCAGCTTGATGAAGGGATAGTCGATAAGAAAGGTGAATTACCCAGCAACCGTAACCTGCCGATGGGATGTTACTTCCGCGAACGTTGTCCGCTGGCCGGGGATGGTTGTCAGATGCCGCAGGATCTTGTGCATGGGGTGGGCGGCGTGGTGGCGAGGTGTCATCGGGTTATGCCGGAGCGGGTGTAGTTTTTAGCTCCTCCCCTGCGAAGGGAAGGAAGCACGCCAGTTAAATCTGACCAGAGTTTGGTTTTAGCTCCTCCCCCTGCGAAGGGGGAGGCGGGGAGGGGGTATTAATGGCGAAACGATTGTTGAAGTATCCGCCGGGTAAAAACGTGCCAAAGCAAACTTCAACGCTATGATTTCTCTGTAATACCCCACCCCAACCCTCCCCTTCGCAGGGGAGGGAGTTGACCGGTTTTCTCCTCCGGTCAGGTGAGAAAGGGACAACTTATTTTCGTAAAAGATCTACTGTCCTCCCCCAGTCAAACGGCTCCAGATCCGTATATCTGACCCCCTTCGCGGCCAGCGCATCCACCAGCCCCTGCTGGGCAAGTACGGTTCCCCGGCTCAGGTTGGGCGCGACGCCGACGTCTTCCAGTGTTTTCACCACTTCACGCATTTCCTCGGCGCGGCGCTTGCCGTGTTCAGCGATGCGGCTGATAAGATAATGCGGAAACGGTCCGTCCCAGCCCAGTGACGGAAAGCTGGCGTGCAACGAGGCGAGCACTTCTTTCTCGACGCCGTACTGACGTGCGGCACTCAGACATTCGGCGGTCAGCGCTTCCAGGCCTTTTATCATCACACTGCGGCACATTTTTATCGCCGAGGCTTCTCCGACGGTGTTGCTGTGAACTTTGCTGTTAAATCCGGTTTCATTCAGCCATTCATTGATCGCGTAAACATGTGTGCCGCCCAGCAGTAACGGGGTTTTCAGCCTTGCAGGCGGATAGGGGGCCATGACGGCGACATCAATGTAATTGCCACACGCCTGCTCAATCAGCGCCATCGCTTCGCGTTTGGTGTGCGGCGAAACTGAATTCAGATCGAGAAAGAACTGACCGGGTGCGAGATGCCGGGCGACGGCACCGGCTACATTCAACGCTTCGGCGGCGGTCACAGCGGAGAAAATGATCTGACTGCCTTTCACGGCGTCTTCCAGTGACGGCGCAAAATGCACTCCGGCGTCACGGGCGCGCTGCCGGATAACCGCTGAATCTGTCAGCTTATCAAACGCCACGATATCCGGTGCCGGATTTTGCTTTTTCAGATCCGTTGCCAGAATGGTGCCCACTTCGCCGAGGCCGATGAGGGTAATGCGGGTCACGTTATTCATGATGAGATCCCTGTTGATCGTCCTGATGACCGTCCCAGACGCTGGCGGGGATGGCGACACGGCCTTCAAAAATCAGCCTTGCGGTACGTAACAGGGCACAGCCAGCCAGCCGTTCTGCCCCTGTTTTTGTCGGATCGAGTTGTAATTCCACGCTGAATTCCCCGGCCGGATGTTCCACGCTGATTAAAGGCGTGTTGCCGGACGGCGTATGTGCCAGCCCTTCGGTGATGCTGCCGGGGATCAGGCAGGCGCTGGCGACGCTGACCGCGCCGAGTACGCCAATCGAGGCGTGGCAGCGATGCGGAATAAACGTCCGGCTGGAGATGGCACCGCCATTTCGCGGTTCGGCAATTAATGTCATTTTTGGCACGGTGCGCTGCGTGACATCGCCGAGTTTCATTTTCGGGCCCGCCTGTAAGCGGATGGATTCGAGGCCTTTTTTCAGCTCCGTGTCTGCATCCAGCTGTTCACGGCTTTCATAACCACTGCGCCCGAAATCGGCGGCGCGCAGCAGAATAACCGGCATGCCGTTGTCGATGCAGGTGACGTCGATACCGTCGAACGTGTCGCGGGCGTTACCGGTTGGCAGCAACGCGCCGCAACTGGAACCGGCGATATTGGCAAATTCCACGCTGATTTTGGCCGCGGTGCCCGGTACGCCGTCGATGCGCAACTCACCCTGATAGCACACCTGACCCTCTTTTACCGGCACATGCGCGGTCGCAATCTGGCCGGTGTTTTCCATGAAGATCCGCACCGGGGTAATCCCTTCAACCGCGCTCAGCAGTTGCCTTTCAATGGCGAACGGGCCGACGGCAGCCAGGATATTGCCGCAGTTTTGTCCGTAATCCACCACGGCTTTATCGACATTAACCTGCGCAAAAAGATAATCGACGTCGGCGTCAGGGCGTGCCGAAGGGCGGATAATCGCCACTTTGCTGGTCAGCGGATCGGCGCCGCCAAGGCCATCAATCTGGCGCGGATCGGGGGAACCCATCGCCGCCAGCAGCACATTGTCGCGTAAGGCCTGCTCGTGCGGTAAATCGTCCGCCAGAAAAAATGCGCCTTTTGACGTCCCGCCGCGCATCAGCAGGCAGGGGATTCGGGTCTGCGGCATATCGGCTCCTCAGCGCCTTGCGGCATTTTCCAGTTCTTCCAGCGAATCGAAATACTTCAGGCCTTTTTCTGCCAGACGCGGGCGCATATTGTAGATATCCAATCCGAGTTCACCGTCAGCCATCCTGGCACGTTTACTTTCTTCCAGCGCTTCACGCTCACGGCTGGCCTGTGCCACTTGCGCGACCTCTTCGCGGGGGATGACCACAACGCCGTCATCATCGGCCACAATGGCATCGCCCGGATTCACTAACTGTCCGGCGCAGACAACCGGCACGTTCACGGAGCCGAGCGTTTCTTTGATCGTACCCTGCGCGTGAACGGCCCGTGACCAGACGCGGAAACCCATATCGCGCAGCGTTTTGGTATCACGCACGCCGAGATCGGCAACCAGCCCGACCACGCCGCGCGCTTTCAGTGACGTTGCCAGCAAATCGCCGAAGAAGCCGTCAGAACATGGCGAGGTTGGCGCAACCACCAGAATATCGCCCGGCTGACATTGTTCGACTGCGACGTGGAACATCCAGTTATCGCCCGGTGCGGTGAGCACGGTGACGGCGCTGCCGGAAATCGCACAATCCTGCTGTATCGGACGGATGCCCGCATCCAGCAAGCCTTTGCGACCCTGCGCTTCATGTACCGTCGCCACGCCAAAACCCGCCAGTGCCGACACATCTGCTTTATTTGCCCGTGGAATATGGCGAATCACGACGCCTTTTTTGCCGACCAGACTCATGCTAAATCCTCCGTCACTCGCGGGAAGAGGCTCTGATAGCCTTCGCCGTAAACGATGTTTTTGGTGCTGGTGATCCCGACGTTACGTTTGGCCTGCACGCCGCGCTGTTGGGCGACGCGGGTATAGTATTCCCACAGATGTTCCTGACCGGCCATGCATTGAATGGCCTGATATTTCTTGTCCCAGACATCAGTGATATCGAGCAGAACATCGGGTTTCCAGTCGCACTGTTCCGGCTGATGTGGTTCAAAACAGTAAACCGGCGGTGCACCGACAATGGTTTCGCCCGGCTTATAGCCTTCTGCCTGCGCGATAATCCGCGCTTCCTGTGCCAGATGCGTCGCCATCGGGTGATCGTAGTTGTACGGGTCTTTCAGCGAATGGGTCAGCACAAAATGCGGCTGTACGCGGCGGTAAACATCGGCCAGACGGAACAACGATTCCTTGTCGGCGCGCAGCGGATAATCGCCCATATCGAAAAACTCGACACTGGCCCCGAGGATTTCGGCGGCGGCCATGGCTTCTTCGCGGCGTGATGCTTTCACGACTTCTTCGGTCATATTGCCTTTGCGCCACAGTTTGGCAGACTCACCGCGTTCACCAAACGACAGGCAAACGATGTGCACGGCGTAACCGGCCTGAGTATGTCTGGCGATGGCACCGCCCGCACGCCAGACGAAATCGGCAGAGTGGGCACTGACGACTAATGCACTTTTAGTGTTCTCTTTTTTGGGCTGAGTCATGGAGATGTCCTTGGTTTTTGTTCTCAAAATGTCTGAGTTCCATGCTGTCAGTCTGTGTCTGCGACGGGTAATTCATTTGATTGCATGGGGTATGCGTTTTATTTATATTGCAGGGAAAGGTCACGCAAAAAATGCTGAAGGGAGAAGGGGATGGCACAGTCGCAGATGTTGAGTAACCTGATGCAAATCAGAGCATTTTGTCAGGTGGTCGACCAGGGAAGTGTATCCCGCGCGGCTGATGAACTGTACCGCACACAATCTGCGGTAACACGGGCGATACGGGATCTGGAACAGTCCCTCGATGTTCCGCTGTTTGAACGTCACGCCAACGGCATGCTACTGACGGATTTCGGTAAATGCGTGCTGCCGCGTGCGCGACGGGCGATTGCCGAATTGCGGCAGATCCCCTCGCAGCTGGCGAAATTACAGGGCAAAAGCGGGCAAAGGCGCGGGGATACCGAACCGCTGTATCTGTTTAACGTCCGGCGTCTGCAAATTTTTATCTCTCTGTGTAAAACCCGGCATATGCAGACGGTCGCCACGCTGCTCGGCCTCAGCCAGCCCGCGGTCAGTGCTGCGCTGAAAGTACTGGAAAACGGTGCCGGTGTTGCGCTGCTGGAACGCACACCGCACGGCATGATGCCTTCACTTGCGGGGCAGGATATCGTGCCGAACCTGCGTCGTGCGCTTAATGAATTGCGTCATATTCCCGCCGACATTGCCGCCCGTCGCGGTGTGCTGGAAGGCACTGTGCAGGTTGGCGCTTTGCCACTCGGGCGCACGCGCTTACTGCCGCAGGCGATTATCGGCCTGACGCAGCGCTACAGCGGCGTGAAAGTGGTGACCAACGAAAGTGCCTTCAGCGCACTGGCGTCCGAGCTGCGGTCCGGCGAAGTGGACTTTATTTTTGGCGCGCTGAGATCCCGTGATTATGCGGCTGATATGGCAACAGAAACATTGTTTACCGAAAGCATGGTGATTCTGGCGAGAAAAGGACATCCGTTGCTGGCAGAAAATGTCACGCAGGAAACTCTGCGCGAGGCGCGCTGGGTGTTGCCGCGTGCTGAAACCCCGGCAAGACACCTGCTGGATAACAGTTTTGCCGCCATGGGGATGCCGCCGCCGGACCCGGTGGTGGAAAGCGGTGATCTGGGGATTGTGCGTGGGCTGCTGCTCGGTTCGGACATGCTGGCAGCAGTATCAGCCCGCCAGCTTGAGCATGAGCTTGAATCCGGCGAACTGGTTAAACTGCCGCTGGATCTGGCCGATACGCACCGCGCCATTGGCCTGACCTTCCGCGCCGGAAGTCTGCTTTCACCTGCCGCAGAGGCGCTGGTGATGGAGATCAGAAAAGTGTGTGGCAACCCCATTTTCATATGAAAATTTTGATTACGGGTAATTATCGTGTGTGAAATATGAACGATGTTGTTATGTGCTTTGGGTTTTGGGTCATTATTATCCTTAATACAAACAGGATGAATTCCGGTTCGTTGTATAAACAAAATACCTGTATCAGATCGCCCTCGTTTTACAGGCCCTGTCAGTATTGGGAATTCTCTAATTTTTAAGACAAGGTTACGTTTGTGTCTGTTTTGTACATGAATGGCCTGTCATTTTAAGGTAAGATGTCCGCCCTTGTGAAGGGAATGCCTGTTTTTTGATAAACCTTGTATAAATATGTGTTGAGAAATAAAGGTTGAATATTGCTCTCGCGGTTTGAGGGCTGTGAAGAGACTGGACTATGATAACTAAAGAAAAAGAAGTTATTAATAAAAAGAAAATAGTGCTTGTGACAGATTTACTTATCGGGCGTGGCGGCATGGAAAACGTGACCAGCCAGGTAATATCAGCACTCAAAAAGAGTGAAGAGTTTGAGGCGGGTTTTTTCGTCATCAATAGTGGTGAAAAGACGTACTCAAAATCCTGGCTCGATAATGCCGTGCTATTTGAAAGTGTCTGCACACTACGAAATAAAAAAGTAAAAAACTTCATACATACTCTGCGGCTTCTCTTATTTATCAGAAAATATAAACCAGAACATGTCATTACACTTAATACAATACCCAGCTTAATGGCACGTCGTGCAATTACCTTTTCTGCGCATAAGACTGTTTTATCCACATGGATGCATCTTCCACCCCGGGAGCGGTATCGCCCGCATTATCTGTTATCAGCAGAACATCATTTTGCGATCAGCGATGAAATAAAAAATCAACTGACAGAGTTGGGTGTCGACAAAAATAACGTCGATGTGATTTTTAACCCCGTGAAAAAAACGGATACGGTTATTTTAAGACCCGAGTCGCTCAGAATCCTCTACATCGGCAGAATACATTTTGAAAGACAAAAGCAGTTAAAAGATCTCTTTGATGCGCTTGCCCGGGTCAATGTCCGCTGGTCATTAGATATCGTGGGAGATGGTGAAGATTTGGCCATATGTCAATCTTATACGCAACAGTCGGGGATTTCTGATCAGATTACCTGGCATGGATGGCAAAGTGACCCCTGGGAATATGTCGAAAATAATATCAAAGAAGTCACTTGCCTGGTCATGACGTCTAATTTCGAAGGCTTCCCGCTTGTGCTGCTGGAAGCGATATCCCGGGGAATATATTGCGTCTCCTCTGATTGTATCAGCGGTCCGTCAGAAATAATTGAAAACAATATTAATGGGCAACTTTATCCGCAAAATGACATTATTACGCTTTCTCAAATCATTAATAAAATAGGCAGTGATCGGGTATTGCCAGAGCAGGCCGTGATAAAGGAAAGTATCGGGAAGTTTTACGAAGATGCGTATATGAATAATTTTAAGAATATTCTTAATAAGATTGCTGAGGGAAAAGATGAATAGCAAATCTGCTACAGCTCCTTTGAAAATAATTGTTAATGCATCAGTTATTGCTCTTTGCATTTCACTTTCATTGAGCATGTTTATTACCGGATGGCCACAAAAAATATTCTATGTTGTTTCTTACGTCAGTTTTTTTACCACTTTATATGCTATTTACAAAAAGGATATCTCATTTAAGAATGAACATTTTTATCTGGTGATGTTCTTTTCATTGTTTTTTTTAGCCGCAGTCCGTTTTGTCTGGGCAATGATGCTAAAGCATAATGGCATAGATCCCTCGCCGACGAGCGCAGGCATCATTAACAATTATTTAGTAGGGAGCAAAAGGATCCTGCTGGGTGCTTTTGTCATCTTATGTCTTTCTGTGTATGGTTCGCTGACAACTCAAAAAACTATATTCTTAAGTAAAGTAATAATCGTGCTGGGGTTGATTGTTACGCTGGGCTTCGGGTTACATGAACATTTTTATACCGTGAATGACCGGATAAAACTGACGACTGATGCATCGTCAATGTCCTCTTATATGATTATTTTCATATACGCGGCTTATCTGGGGTTAAGCCGGTTAGAAAATCATCGTTATTCAAAATGTGTGGATCTAGGGGCTTTTATACTGACCTTTATCCTCCTGTATTTATGTGGGACAAGAATTACCATTCTCGCTCTCATATTCCTTAAGCTTACCTTTATATTTTTAGAGTATAAAATAGACTTAAGAAAAAATTGGCAGATGGCGGGGTTGGTCGTGCTCGCTATTGTGGCGATTTTAGGCATCACCGGGCATCGCTGGGCCCAGGGTATTAATGATATCCAGAAATATGATGTACAAAGTTCAACATCACTGGGGGCCAGGGTGGCGATCTGGCAAAGTGGTATATACCTGTTACATCACCATATTGGTTTTACTACGCCTGATGAGAGAACCACGTTGGCCAGAGCGTTTATCAAAACGCATCATCCGGAAAACACGGAAGGCTATACCAATGTTCAATATAATATGCACAACGAATTTCTTGAGGTCACTACACTTCAGGGATTATTAGGAACGTTTTCCTTATTGCTGCCTTATCTGGTTTTAATCTATGGGTGGGTGAGGAAAGTTAATATTAAAGGCATGGTGCTACCATTTATTGCTTTATTCGTTACCGGACTGACGGATTCAGTGATTCTTTATGATCAGACAGCAACATTGTTTGTCATGTCGCTGGCAGTCTGCTGTATTGGTATTCGAAAATCTGCTGAATAACATGCCTGAAATATAAGGATTCACACTCTGAATCCTTATATTATTTAAGTTTTTTTCCAAAAATCTGCTTTATTTATTCAGATTCACCACAGCCTGTCTGATCGCATATTCATAGCCCTGAATGCCAAAACCGCAGATTACGCCGACGGCAACGTCGGAAAGGAATGAATGGTGGCGGAAGGCGTCGCGTTTATGCACGTTGGTGATATGCACTTCGTACAGCGGCAGGCTGACGGCGGTCACGGCGTCACGAATAGCTACTGAAGTGTGCGTCCAGGCAGCGGCGTTGAGCACAATCGCGTCCACTTTGCCACGGCATGCCTGAATGCGGTCAATCAGATCTCCTTCGTGATTGGTCTGGAAGAATTCGATTTTTGCGCCGCAGTTTTCGCCAGTCTGATGACAAAGCTTTTCGATGGTCGCCAGCGTGTCGTGACCGTAGGTTTCCGGTTCACGGGTGCCCAGTAAATTGAGATTCGGGCCGTTGAATACGGCAATGTTGTAGTTCATCAGTGTCTGCCTTTTTTCAGTAATCCGTAAATCCAAACAAATCTTTCGGGGTCTGCCACAAAATCTGCTGGCGGATCTTTTCATCAGGAAATAATTGTCCGACCAGCATCAGTAACGTACCGAGATCCATCCGGTGCTCCGCCCGCAGGAACGGCCAGTCGGAACCCCACATGCAATGCTCCGCGCCGAAGGCATCCAGCAGGGCGTGCTGGTAGGCGTGCCCGTCCTGATACGGGAAAGGCTGACGGCTGAATTTCGCTAAGCCCGACAGTTTTACCCAGGTTCTTTGCTGGTCAGCGAGGCTGAGCAGTGCCTGAAAAGCCGGTTGTTGCAACCCCTGCGTAACGTCTGGTCGTCCTGAGTGATCAATCAGCAGCCGCGTGCGGGTACGGTTAATCAGCGGCAACAACGCCAGAAGCTGATCGTTTTGCACCTGAATGGCGGCGAACATATCCAGTTCGGCAAGACGCCCCATCAGGCCGTCGAGATGCAAAAACGACTCCGTGCCGAGCATCGCGACGTTCATGGCAATGCCGACCACACCGGCATTTTTCAGGTTTGCAAGCTGCTCAATGCCGATGTCAAACGGCACCACGGTAATGCCTTTGAAGCGCCCGTTGCCTTTTTGCAGCGCATCTAGCAGACACGCACTGTCGGTGTTATATCCCGAGGTCGGGCCGACAATCAGCGAGTGGCGGATGTTGTACGCCTGCATCACGGCACGGTAATACTCGGTGGTGCCAATCTCGTGACCTTCCGGACGATACGGCGTGTCCGGCAGGTACGGAAAGCGCGCCGGATCAAACACGTGGTGATGGGTGTCGATCTTGGGTTGCTCAAAAATTGTCATGCTTTCGCTTTACCTGCTACTGAATAGAGAACTTGCTGATTGCGGGTTTTCTGGAATTCTTCCAGCGTTTCGCCCCGCATCGCGGAATAAATATGTAAGTTGGACACACCGACTACCGCGCCGAGTTTTTCCAGCAGAAAGAAACTGACGCCGTAATGGATCATGCCGCGCCAGTCGAGTTCGCGCAGCAGTTGCTGTTCCTCGTCCGTCAGCTTGTTTTCGGCAAACAGCGCATGTTGATCGGTAAGAAAACGTTCACGCCATGCAGGCTGGATCAGACGGTGCAGGAAACGGTTGATGCGCAACGCTTTCAGACTGCGTGCCTGGGTGAACGGATAGGTGCCCGGCAGCTTTTCAACGCCCGCCATTTGTTGCGCGATTTTGTCACGCTGGCGCTGTTGCACATCATACGGTGCTTCACGCGACTGATTTTCGAGGATCAGCGTGGCGATACCGGTCATCGACGGCAGGTAATAAGCCTGATGCAGTTTCTTCACATTGGCTGACAGCGCACCGCGCATCACCAGCCACATGATCACTTCCGCGCCTTCCATGCCGCCCAGCGTGGCGAATTCAGCCAGCGTTATTTCGGTCAGACGTTCCGGGTCGTTGACGATCATATCGACAAACTGCTCATCCCAGTCCGGGTTGTTAAACCCGCAGCGTTCGCCGTGAACCTGATGCGACACGCCGCCGGTGGCGACAATCGCCACGTTTAAATCTTCCGGGAAACTTTCAATCGCACGGCGCAGCGCCTGACCGAGTTTGTAGCAGCGGCGGGCGGTGGGAATAGGGAACTGTAATACGCCGATTTGCAGCGGAACGATTTGTGTTGGCCAGCCGCCTTCATGCGGGAGCAGGGCGGAAAGCGGCGAGAACAAACCGTGATCCAACGGCTTATCCTGAAAGAAAGACATATCGAATTCATCCGCCATCAGGCTGGCACCGATATGCTGAGACAGCGCCGCATGGCCTTTGACCGCAGGCAGGTCACGCGGGCCGCCGCCTTCATCGGCCACTTCATACTGCTCGTCGATACCTAACGTAAAGGCGGAATAGTGATCGAAGAAGAACGAGGTCACGTGGTCGTTGAAAATGTAGACCAGCACGTCCGGTTTTTTCTCATCCAGCCATTTTTGCATCGGCGCAAAGCTCTCGAAAATCGGCGCCCAGGCGCTTTCTTCCTGCTTGTTATGGTCAACCGCAAAACCGATGGTCGGGGTATGTGAAACTGCTAAACCGCCTATGATTTTCGCCATCTTAAATCCTCAATACTTTTTGTAGGGTAACTGCGACACGCACGTCGCGCCGCATTATTTATGGTGATGAATATGTTTCTAATTATCAGGTGGCTAATCCGGAGACTAGCGGATATTCATGGTGCGCGACAACTCCGGGATGTCAGTAATATCAACGCCTTTGATCATCTCGGCCGGGTGCGCCGCGCGGTGTAAAAGAATGCTCAGCCCCGCCAGCAACGCAGGCAGCGCCAGAATAATAAAGATCATGTTTTGGCCGGAGAAAACGCCCAGCAGAACGCCGCCCATCGATGAACTGATAATCGCGCCGCTGCGGCCGATACCGTGCATCCAGCAGACGCCGGTGGCACGCATTTCGGTCGGATAGAAGGCCGGAGAAAACGCCTGCAAACCGGTCTGTGCGCCGTTAATACACACACCGCTGATGAACACCAGCAGGGCGAGAATATCCGGGCCAAAGTTGCCAATACCTTGCGACAGCAGGCTGACCACGCCCATCATGTAGAAACCCGCAATGACACGTTTGGCGGTGAATCTGTCCATCAGCCCGCCGACCATCAGGCCGCCGAAAGTGCCGCCCAACTGGAACAAACCGGCGACGATAGCCGCGCGTTCCAGCGAGAAACCGCCGTTACGCATAATGGTTGGCAACCAGCCGTTGAGCAGATAAATCACGAACAGGCCCATGAAGTAAGTGACCCACAACACCATCGTGCCTTTGGCGTAGCCATTGGTGAAAAGCTGGAATACTTTGGCTTTTTTCTGAATAACCGGCGCCTTGAGCACAAATTTGGTTCCTTCGCTGAAAACACCCCCGGCGCGGGTCAGCACTTTGGCAATTTTTTCTTTCGCGACGTTACGCACCACCATGTACATGGCGGATTCCGGCAGGATCCACAGCAGTAACGGCAGCATCAGCAGCGGCAAAATCCCACCGGCAAAAATCACCGCTTTCCAGCCAAAGTGCGGCAACAGACCGGCCGCGACAAATCCCCCCGCGCCGGAACCGACGTTAAAGCCGCTGTACATCACAGTGATCATCAGGCTGCGGCGGCGTTCGGGCATGTATTCCGACACCAGCGTCACGGTATTAGGCATGACCGCGCCTAAGCCGAGACCGGTGAGAAAACGCAGGATTGCCATTTCCATCGGCGTGCGGGCAAAGGTGCTCAGCAGACTGAACAGGGCGAAACACAGAATCGACCACATCAGCACCCGCTTGCGGCCGAAGCGATCCGCGTTCGGTCCGGCAATCAGCGCGCCGATCGCCACGCCAAACATGGCGGCACCCAGGATCGGCCCCATTTCCGCGCGGCTGATGCCCCAGTCTTCGATCAGCGCCGGGGCGATAAAGCCCATCACCGCGGCGTCATAACCGTCGAACATGATGATGATGAAACACAGCGATAAAACCACCCATTGATATTTCGATATCGGGCGTTCATCTATCCACGTTTTCACATCCACGATGGTGTTGTTGCTCATAGGGTACGCTCTCTGTTTTTTTTATTAATATGTGATCGGATTAAAACTTTGAACAAAATTTCACTGACCGGTTAAGCACGGAGAACGGCCGTGAGAGGTTTTTATAAGTATTATTTTATTTATTAAACAGTAAGTTGGTTATTCATTCTTGTGTTTCCTGATAACCAACTTAGGGGCTGCAAAGCATGCTGTCTGCCATAAAATCATTATGCAGGTATGAGTTTTGTTTATAGGGGGCGTGCAGAAAGAGCGGCAGACAGGCTGCCGTCAGGAGAGTTTCATACAAGGGAGGTGAGTCGGGAACGTCCAGCAGGCCAGAATGCTATGCCGGCATATCCCGGAAGCAGTCGTTATCAAGGGTAATTATGGCGATTTTCTGCACCGGGCCACGCATGTTGACCTGAAAGTCGCCGCTGAAACTGATGGCGAGTTTTCCGCCCGGCATCTGTACCGTGACATGGTCATCCACCAGCCCGAGTTTGCGCATCGCGCTGGCTGCCGCGCAACTGCTGCTGCCGGAAGCCAGCGTATAACCCGCGCCGCGCTCCCAGATACCGATGCTGATATTATTGCGATCAAGGACCTGCGCGAACTGCACGTTGGTACGTTTCGGGAAAATCGCCAGCGTTTCAATCTCTGAGCCGAGTTGCTTTACTAAATCCAGATCCAGTTTGTCCACCCGGATCACGCAGTGCGGATTGCCCATGGATACCAGCGTCGCACTGAGATTATGCCCGCCCGCGACGATGGGTAGCGCGAGAGCTTCATCGCCTTCTACACTGGCGGGTAAAGCGGCTGGCGAGAATTTTGCCTGCCCCATATCCACGATCACCTGATGGGCGCAGTCGGTGACTTCACAACACACTTGCCCGCCCGGTGTATTCACCAGAAACGGCTCATGCGCGACGCGGCCAATATCAAACAGATAACGGGCGTAAATACGCAGACCGTTGCCGCTTTTCTCAGCTTCTGAACCGTCAGGATTGATAATACGCAGGGAGGGGATATCTGCATCGTCATTGTCGATCAGCAAACCGTCGGAACCGATGCCGTAATGACGATCGCAGATGCGCCGGATTTGCTGGTTACTGAGCAGGGCGGCGACGCGGTGATGGCAGACCAGATAATCGTTACCCAGTCCGTGATAGCGGTGAAAAATCATAATGGCAGCTCCGGAATTATTTATTATTGTTATAAATATCATTAACAGGAAATACCAGAATTTACTTTTAACCCATGTCTGCCATAAAAAAGGAGTTGTTTATGCAGTCTTTTACCGTCCCCGTTGCATCGCCGCCGCTGGCTATCACCACATCGCGACTGATTTTGCGCCAGTGGCAGGATAAAGATTTTGAACCTTTTGCCGCCATGAACGCTGATCCGCAGGTGATGGAATTTTTCCCGTCAGTGCTGGCCCGTGAAAAAAGTGATGAAATGGCGATCCGCTGTCGGGATTTGATCACTGAACGTGGGTGGGGGATCTGGGTGGTTGAGTTACGTGAAACCGGCGAGTTTATGGGCTTCGTCGGGTTGCATACACCGGGATATAACCTGCCGTTCAACCCGTGCGTTGAAGTCGGCTGGCGTTTACGGGCGGATGCGTGGGGACAGGGTTTTTGCACCGAAGCTTCCCGCGCTGCGCTGGATGCCGGGTTTATTCAGCTAGGGCTCAACGAAATTGTGGCATTTACAGCGCTGCCGAATGTCCGCTCACAGGCAGTGATGAAAAAGCTGGGAATGGTGTGCGATCCCGAAGAGAACTTCATGCATCCGGTGATTGAGGAAGGGCACTGGTTGCGGGAACATTGTTTGTATCGGCTAAAACGGGTCTGACTCCCTCCCCTGCGAAGGGGAGGGTTGGGGTGGGGTATTAAAGATAAATCAGTGGGATACGTGACCACGCAGGCCTTTGTTTCAATACTTAAAACCCCCTCCCTGCCTCCCCCTTCGCAGGGGGAGGAGTTGAAACCAAAACTGTACGGCCATTGCAGGGAAAGGATCAAACAACTAACTCTGCATCCTCCCCAGTACCGATGCCCCCACTAATCCGCCGTCGGTCAAAAATTTCCCCGGTATCAGCAACGGTTCTGCATAAGTGTGCAGCACACCGCCGCGTACTTTCACATCCAGCGCCGCGATAAGTTCTTTTGCCGAGGCCAGCCCGCCGCCCGCGACAATACGGGAAGGGCCGAGGATGTTGACCAGCAGCGCCAGCGGTTCAGCGACCAGCCCCAGCCAGGCATTCACGGTCAGCGAACAGTCGGGATGCCCGTTCAGCCAGCCGGTGACAATCTCCAGACTGGTATTTTGCTGGCTGTGAAAATGCTGATGCAAACGTTCCATGCCACGCGCACCGCCGAGCATATCGAGGCAGCCAGTCTGGCCGCAGCCACATTTCAGGCGCGGAACGGCGTATTTTTTGTTGTCAATCGTCAGTTCCGTGCGGGTAATCGCCCCGTGTCCCCATTCGCCGGTGACGCCGCCGTGACCGCGAACGAGCTGACCGTTGATCACCAGTCCTCCGCCGACGCCGGTACCTAAAATAATCGCCGCCACGACGGACTGATGTTGCGCATTACCGGCATGGGCTTCAGCGAGGGCAAAACAATCTGCATCGTTGGCGGCGGTGACCGGGCGGTCCAGCGCAGCACTGAGATCTTGCGCCAGAGAATGTCCGGTGAACGCGGGAATGTTGGTGGCCAGCATTTCGCCGGTTTGGGGGGAGACCAGCCCGGCGGTGGAAATCGCCAGTGGTGTGCCAGCCGGTAAATCAGCGCCATACGTGTTGATCAGATTTTGCATGGCGTTAACGAAATCATTCCATGAGGCAACGGGTGTCGGCACTTTGCCGCATTCTTCCACTTCGCCGGAATAACGTGAAACACCAAATTTAATAAATGAACCGCCGATATCGGCGCAAAAAACTGCAGAACTCATGAGCGTGTGTCCAGTAAATCTCGCAGTCCGTCGCCCAGTACGTTAAAACCAAGCACGGTCAGCATAATGGCCAGACCGGGGAACAGCGAAAGGTAAATATTAATGCCGAGGAAGTTCCGGCCATCGCTCATCATGGTACCCCATTCCGGCATCGGCGGCTGCACGCCAAGCCCCAGAAATGACAGGCTGGCAGCGGCGAGAATCACCGTGCCGGCAGTCAGCGTCGATTGCACGATAATCGGCCCGATGGCATTGCGCAAAATGTAATGCACGATAATACGGTAATTTGATAAACCCAGCGCCTGCGCGGCTTCCACGTATTCCATCTGCTTTAAACCGAGCGTCAGGTTACGGCTGAGGCGTGCATATACCGGAATGGCAAACAATGAAATCGCGATCAGCAAGTTCACCAGCCCGCCGCCGAGAATACTGACCACCAGAATGGCCAGCACGATGCCCGGAAAGGCAAACAGCATGTCCATAAACCACATGATGATCATGTCGGTATAACGGCCCGCCATGCCGGCGATAATTCCCAGCGGAATGCCGATAATCATTGCCAGCCCGACGCTCAGTACCACTTCGATAATCGAAATCCGCGCACCATAAATCACTCTGGCGAAGATATCGCGGCCATAATCATCCGTACCGAACCAGTGACTTGCATTCGGAGAAAGCAGGGTATCAATCAGGTCTTGTGCGTAAGGATCGTGACGGGTGATCAATGGCGCAAACAAGCCCATCAGCACGATCAGGCTGACAATAAATCCCCCGAGAGCCACGGCCGGATGACGCCATAACCAGCGGAACAACCGCAACGTGCGCGGTTTGCGACGGGGTAATTGCGTGATAATGGCAGACATTAATCGAACCTTATTTTTGGATTCAGGAAAGCAATCAGTAATTCACCGAGCAGGTTCATTACCACCACGCCGCAGACGGCGACCAGCGCCACGCCCTGAATGACCGGATAATCGCGATAACGCACGGAATCCACCAGCAGGCGACCAATGCCCGGCCAGTTAAACACGGATTCGGTGACGACTGCGCCGCCAATCAGGCTGCCGAAATTGAGCGCCACAATAGTGACAATCGGGATCAGCGCATTGCGAAACGCATGGCTGCAATACAAGGTAGTGGCGGACAAACCTTTGGCGCGCGCGGTGCGGATATAATCTTCCGACAAGACATCCAGCATGCTGGAACGCGTCATGCGCGCCATCACTGCCATGGGTAAAACCGCCAGCGTCACGGAAGGCAGAATGTAGCTTTTCCATGATGTCGCGCCGAGCAGCGGCAGCCAGCCGAGATTGACCGAAAAGGTGTTCATTGCCATCAGCCCCAGCCAGAAGTTGGCGATGGACGCGCCGGCAATCGCCAGTAACATCACGCCAAAATCCGGCCAGCGGTTGCGGTAAACCGCGCCTATCATGCCCGCCGGAACGCCAACCGCTACAGCCAGAAAGTACGCCAGCACCGCCAGCATCAGGGTATACGGCATTCGTTCCCCGATTTCCTGCGTGACCGGCTGCTGCGACTGTAGCGAGATGCCGAGATTGCCATGCAACACATCACCGGCAAAATGCAGATACTGCGTCACCAGCGGCTGATCCAGCCCGAGACGAACGCGCATGGCATCGACCGCTTCCTGCGTCGCTTCAGGCCCGGCCATCAGACGCGCCGGATCGCCCGGCAGCGCGCGGATGGACACAAAAATCAGCATCGACACCCCGATCAGGATGACCGGGAAGGCGATGAGCTTTTTGGCAAGATAGGCTTTCATGGCTATTTTCCACTGTAGATACTGCGGTTATTTTTTCTGTGCATCTTTCACCACAATTTGTCCACCCGGGATCATCGTGACACCTGAAATATTCGTGCCGGTGGCGTACAAATCATTCTGGTAATACAACAGCACCTGCGGTGCCTGCTGGTTAATTTCTTTCTGGGCGTCAACGTAAATCGCGTTGCGGGTGTTTTCATCCAGCGTTGAGGCGGCTTTGTCTAACATGTCGTCCAGTTTCGGGTCACTGAAGAAGCCCAGATTTGCGCCGCCGGGTGCGAAGCTTTTGCTGTAATACAGCGGACGGAGTTGCAGATCTGCGCCGTTGGCGCCGGAAGACCAGGAAGCCAGCACCGCACCGGTGTTATCGGCTTTTTTACCGGCCTGATCGGCAAACGCGGCTTTAGTCCACACGCCGCTTTCCATGATCCGCACGTCAAGTTTCACGCCGATTTTCGCCCACATGCTTTGCAGCACCTGACCGATACGGGCGTCCTGGCCCTGTACGGCAATCGACATCGTGAAACCGTCAGCCACACCGGCTTCTTTGAGCAGGGCTTTGGCTTTTGCCAGATCCAGCGGATACGGGTTCAGTGTTTTGTCATAACCGGCGGTCACCGGTGCCAGCGGGGAATTCGCCGGTTGTGCGAAACCGGACATGATGGCGCGCACCAGTCCGTCGCGGTCGGTGGCATAGTTCAGTGCCTGACGGACGCGGACGTCACTCAGGGGTTTAAGGTCGGTATTCAGCGCAACCCAGAACACGGCGGCACCCGGGCTTTCATGCAAACTGAATTTAGGATTATTTTTCAGTACGCGGGCAAATTGTGGCGGCACAGGGTTGATGACGTCGGTTTCACCCGCCTGCAACGCCATGTTCATGACCGAAGGCTCAGCGCTCCAGGTCCATTTAATGTCGTCCGGTCCGGCGGCTTTATCACCCCAGTAACCCGGATATTTTTCTTCCAGCACGAATTCGCCGGTTTTGTACTGCACCATTTTGTACGGGCCGGTGCCGACCGCTTTGCTGTCCAGCGTACCGGTTTTATCCGCTGCAGGGCTGACCATCAGACAGGCGCCGGTAGTCAGTAAATTCAGGAAGGCCGGATACGGTTTTTTCAGTTTGAACACGACGGTGGAATCGTCGGTTTTGGTGACGCTGTCAAGGAAGGTGCGCAGACGTCCGCTGGCGGCCAGCCCGCGTTTGGTATCGAGATGGCGGGCAAAGTTGGCGACAACAGCGTCAGCGTTAAACGGTGTACCGTCGTGGAAAGTGACGCCACTGCGCAGTTTGAAGGTCCACACCAGCCCGCTTTCATCGCTGCTCCACGAGGTCGCCAGCGCCGCTTCCGGTTTGAGTTGCGGCGACATGCGCAGCAGACCTTCATACATTGGATCCAGTACCGTGCCGGTAAAGGTCGCGGTCTGGTTGCCCGGATCCATACTGCGCGGCGCTTCGTTTTGCATCACGTTCAGCGTGGCGGCAAACACCGGCAGCGAAAACGCGGCGAGAAGGGCGCTGCTCAGCAGCGTTAACGGTAAGGGACGCCGGATATAACGGGTAATCTTCATGTTCTGCCCTCTGCGTGAAAAATCGGATTAAGTGGCTCTGGCTCAGTCTGCCGGTTGAGTAAAACGCCGGTTTTAATGACAGTTTGTTTTAACAAAGAGATTTAACAAATAGTTCATATGAAATACTTATATCGGAACATTTAGTTTAATTTGTGAACTAATTGGCATTGATATATCCATTTCTACCGTTTAATGTCAATGCAGATGAGCGAAAACTGAGAGCGCCAAAACGAATATGCTAACAACTTTGCAACGTCAGATTTTGGGCGCAGTGAATGCCGCAGGCGGTTTAAGCCGTACCGAACTGGCGCAGTCCTCAGGAATGAGTAAAGCGGCTATCGGCGGCGTGGTACGCGAGATGATCGAGGCCGGTTTTCTGCATGAGGCAGAAACGGTGCCGGGCAGCGGACAGGGGAGACCGTCGGTACGTCTGGTCGTGCATCCTGACGGCGCGTGGTTTGCCGGTGTTTCTTTGCTGCAAAATCCGGCGCAAATGGCCCTGATCAATCTGCATGGCGAAATACTTTCGCGGGTGTCTTTTGCTGCTGATGCGGATCCGCAACAACTGGCAGCCAATATCGCCAGCGCCTTACCGGCGTTACTCGAGCCTCATCCCGAGGCGGCAAAAAAGCTGGTCGGGCTGGGCGTGACGCTATCGGGTCTTATCGATGAACATCAGTCGACCTGCGTGCAGTCGGCGTTGCTGGGCTGGCGGGATGTGCCGCTGGCCAGGCTGATTTCGCAGGCGACAGGCATGGACGTGGCTATTGAAAATGACGCCAAAGCGCTGGCGGTAAGCGAGAAAAGTTTTGGTCAGGCGCGGGATCTGAGCAGCTTTACGCTGGTCAGCCACGGGGCGGGGATTGGCAGCGCGCATTTCATCGCCGGGCAATTGCATCGTGGTTTACACGGCGGTGCAGGGGAGATCGCGCACTGCACGCTGGAGCTGAACGGTTCCCCATGCCGCTGCGGCAAGCGCGGTTGTCTCGACACGCTGGCCTCCCTCAATGCTATTGCGGAAATGGCCAAAGCTGAAGGGCTGGATGCTTCCACGATCGGCGGGCTGGAACAACTGGCGATGCAGGGCCAGACGGCGGCAATCCGTATTTTGCACCGTGCCGGTTCTGCGCTGGGCCTGGCGATATCGCATCTGATTCAAATCAATGACCCGGACCTGATCCTGATTGCCCATCAGGATGCCGATTTTTCCGGGCTGTTCGGCACGGTTGTACATCAGTCTGTTGAAGCCAATGTGTTGCCGGGCAACGCCGGTAAAACACCGGTTCGTACTTTTACCCTAAACGACGACACCTGGGCGCGCGCGGCGGCGAGTATAGCCGCACACCGCTTTCTGGTTGGTCTGAAGCCTGTCTGAGGAATGAGCAACATGCGTATAGCGGTCAGCGGTATCCATATTGAATGCAGCACTTACAATCCGGTGCTTAACGAGGAAAAGGATTTCACCGTCGTGCGTGATGCGCAGTTACTGGCATCACCGCGCTTTCGTTTTTTGCAGGACTATCCTGCGACGTTTTTACCGACCATTCACGCCCGTGCTATTGCCGGTGGTCCGGTAGCGCGTGCGACGTACGATAAATTCAAAGCGGAAATGCTGGCGGGTCTGGAGGCGCGAAAACCGTTCGACGGTTTGTATCTGGCGATGCACGGCGCGATGTATGTTGAAGGGCTGGAGGATGCCGAAGGTGACTGGATTGCCGCGGCGCGTAAAGCCGTCGGGCCGGATTGCCCGATCAGCGTCAGTTATGATCTGCACGGCAACGTGTCACAACGCATTATTGACGCCATTGATATGTTTTCGACCTACCGCACTGCGCCGCATATTGATGTGGAGGAAACCATGCGCCGTTCTGTCGCCATGCTGGTAAAGCATCTGCAAACCGGCGTAAAACCGACGCTGCTGTGGGTGCCGGTACCGGTGGTGTTACCCGGTGAGCGCACCAGCACGGAAGATGAACCGGCAAAAAGTTTGTACGCCCGTTTGCCGGAAATGGATGAAGTTGACGGCGTGTGGGACAGCTCACTGATGGTGGGTTATGTGTGGGCGGATGAGCCGCGTGCGACGGCGGCGGTGATCATGACCGGCACCGACCGTACTGGGCTGGAGCAGCAGGCCACTCAACTGGCACAGGCTTACTGGGACGCACGGGAAGATTTTGTGTTCGGCTGCGAAACCGACACCGTTGAGGCCTGTGTGAAAAAAGCGATTGCCAGTGAAACGCGGCCGGTGGTGCTGGCGGATTCCGGCGATAATCCGACAGGTGGCGGTGTCGGTGACCGCGCGGATGTGTTGCAGGAACTGATCAAACAGTATGCGCAGAATACCATTGTGGCCGGGATTGCTGATGCACCGGCAACCGATGCGGCATTCAATGCCGGTGTCGGGTCAATACTGACGCTGACACTTGGCGCGTCGCTCGATCATTCCAGCCCGCAGGTGAAAGGTGAATTTGAAGTCGTCTTTCTGCTTGACGCACTGGCACCGTCTGACCGTCAGGCCGTGCTGCGCATTGGCGGAATTGATGTGGTGGTGTCGGCGCGCCGCCGCCCGTATCACAACATCAGCGACTTTACCGTGCTGGAACTGGATCCGCATACCGCAGACATTGTTGTCGTGAAATCCGGCTATCTGTCACCGGAACTGGCACCGATTGCCAGCCCGAACCTGATGGCGCTGTCGAATGGCGTGGTCGATCAGTTTGTCGAACGCCTGCCACGCCATCGCAAACCGCGTAAAACTTTCCCGTTTGACCGTGACTTCAGCTACGTGCCGCAGGTGCAGCTTTCCTCCAGGAGCAAATGAAATGACCCCGACCACCGGACAACCGGAAAACCGTCAGCCCGTGCTGAGCGTGAAACATCTCACTACCTCGTTTCGCGGCGAAGACGACTGGCTGCCGGTGGTACGTGATTTGTCGTTTGATGTCTATCCCGGCGAAACGCTGGCGATCGTCGGCGAATCCGGTTCGGGAAAAAGCGTGACGTCGTTGTCGGTGATGCGCTTGCTGAAAGCACAAAGCAGCCGGATTGAGGGTGAAGTCTGGCTGAATCAGCGCAGTTTGCTGGCGCTTTCGGATAAGCAGATGCGTGATATTCGCGGCAACGACATGGCGATGATTTTCCAGGAGCCAATGACGTCGCTCAATCCTACATTCAGTATCGGCAGGCAAATCGCCGAAAGTCTCAAACGGCACCGGGGCATGTCATCTTCCGAAGCGCGGGCAGAAACTCTGCGGTTGCTGGAAAAAGTCCGTATTCCCAATGCAACCAAAAGGTTTGATGAATATCCCCATCAGTTTTCCGGCGGCATGCGCCAGCGCGTGATGATCGCCATGGCGCTGGCGCTGAAACCGAAATTACTGATTGCTGACGAACCCACGACCGCGCTGGATGTGACCATTCAGGGACAGATTCTGGATTTGATCAAGACGTTGCAGGAAGAAGAAGGGATGGCGGTGTTGTTTATCACGCACGATATGGGCGTGGTGGCGGAAATCGCTGACCGCACGCTGGTGATGTATCGTGGTGAAGCGGTGGAAAGCGGGGTGACGGAGGATATTTTCCATCGCCCGCAACATCCTTATACCCGTGCTTTGCTGGCCGCCGTGCCGAAACTCGGGTCGATGCAGGGGCGTGACTGGCCGTTGCGTTTTCCGCAAATCAATCTGCAAACCGGTGAGGCAAGCGTGCCGGGGGAAGTGGCAGGAACGGTCGCTTCGGGGCTGACGCCATTGCTCTCGGTGAAAAATCTCAGCGCACGTTTCCCGGTGTATGGCGGCATCTTCAGCCGTCAGGTTGGAGCGGTACATGCGGTAGAAAACATCAGCTTTGATTTATTCCAGGGTGAAACGCTGTCGCTGGTGGGGGAATCCGGTTGCGGAAAATCCACTACCGGCCGCGCGGTAACACGGCTGTTGAAACCACACAGCGGCGCGATTGATTTCGACGGTTTTGATGTGATGAATCTGGGCAAGCGCGATATTTTACAGATGCGGCAGCGTATTCAGATGATATTCCAGGATCCGTTTGCCAGCCTGAATCCGCGTATGCGTATTGGTGACGCGCTGATTGAACCGATGCTGCAACATAAACTGCATAACCGCAGCGATGCAAAAGAGAAAGCCGCATCGTTACTGCAAAAAGTCGGATTGTCGCCGGACATGCTGCGCCGCTTTCCGCACGAGTTTTCCGGTGGTCAGCGCCAGCGGATTTGTATTGCGCGCGCGCTGACGCTCGATCCGAAAGTGATTGTCGCGGATGAATCAGTCTCCGCGCTGGATGTGTCGGTGAAAGCGCAGGTGGTGAATTTGCTGCTCGACTTGCAGGAAAGCATGAATCTGTCGTACCTGTTTATTTCGCATGATATGGCGGTGGTCGAGCGGGTGAGTCATCGCGTGGCGGTGATGTATCTCGGGGATATTGTGGAGATTGGCCCGCGTGCGGCGATATTCGATAATCCTCAGCATGCCTATACGCGAAAACTGATGGCGTCAGTGCCGGTGCCGGATCCGTCGCGCAGAATGCTTAAGCGGCAAATGCAGGTCGATGAGCTGAAAAGCCCGGTGCGCGATAACGGCTATATTCCGCCGCAAAGGCAATATCAGGAAGTCTCAGCAGGGCATTTTGTTCAGGTTTGATAGTTAACTGTAAAGGGACTTTGTACAGAAGGGACTGAGTGGACAACTCGGGAAGATGGTGGTGGGGGAAGGATTACTCGGCCACTGGCCTCGCCCTGCGGGTCGTTGCTGCGCAACGCTGTCTCGCTTCGCTCGGCTCGAACCTTCGTGTCGAAGATTCTTCACCCTTCCCGCTCTGAGTTTTATTTTAGTTTGGGAATTTTTGGAAGGTGCGGTTGCACATAGAAGATGGTGGTGGGGGAAGGATTCGAACCTTCGAAGTCGATGACGGCAGATTTACAGTCTGCTCCCTTTGGCCGCTCGGGAACCCCACCACAACTTTTGTGGCATTTACTACATACTTCTTGGCCAAAATCATCATGTGCTACATGGATGATTTTTGTCGCTGCAGCGGTTAGCTGCGAACGGGGCGCATAATACCAAATGATTCGAAGGTGTAAAGCGCTGAAAGCGATAATAAAGTTCGTTTGCGGATTTTTTGCACTTAACGGTGCTTCTCTGAGCGAAAAGCACCGTCAGAAGGCGGATTACAGAATGACAGTGCGGTTGCCGTAAACAAAGACACGCTGCGCCAGCACGCGATATAAGGCACGGCTGAGCACGTTTTTCTCAACGTCGCGACCGGCGCGCATCATATCTTCCGCCGTATAAGTATGATCGACGTTAATCACGTCCTGCATGATGATCGGGCCTTCATCCAGGTTGTCATTCACGTAGTGCGCGGTAGCACCAATCAGTTTCACGCCGCGCTCATACGCCTGATGATACGGGCGGGCGCCAATAAATGCCGGCAGGAATGAGTGGTGAATGTTGATCACCTGATGCGGATAATGCTGCACAAAGCCCGGCGTCAGCACGCGCATGTATTTAGCCAGCACCACATAATCAGGCTGATACTGGTCGATTTGCGCAATCATTGCGCTGTCGTGCTGTTCGCGGGTCAGGCCGTCATGACTGACCAGATGGAACGGAATATCAAAACGCTCGACCAGCGTTTGCAGCGTGTCGTGATTACCGATCACCGCAGCGATTTCGACATCCAGACCGCCGTAAGCCGCTTTCATCAGCAGATCGCCCAGACAATGGGCTTCTTTGGTGACCAGGATAACAATGCGGCGGCGTCCGGTGCTGTTGAGTTCGCGCACGGAACCCGCAGGCAGCGCGCTGTCAAGATCGGCCAGCAGCGTGGTGTCGTTGAAAATCCCTTCCAGCTCGGTACGCATAAAGAAGCGTCCGGTGCGGTGATCGACGAATTCGTTGTTTTGCACGATATTAAGTTCGTGCTTGTAGCAAATATTGGTAATTTTGGCGATCAGACCTTTTGCGTCAGGGCAAATGGTGCGTAGTACCTTGGTTTGTACGTTCTGTTGCGGCATGAGGTTGTGGATCCTGTCCAAGACTTAAAATAGTACGGTTGAATTATTTACCGCAGCACTTCTTATATTTTTTACCCGATCCGCACGGGCAGGCGTCATTGCGTCCTGTCTGCGGTTTAATTCCGTCGATATAGTACCAGCGTTCGTTCAAACGAAGAAATCGCGAACGCTCATGGATCAGATGAATATGTTCGTCGCCGGTTTCGGTAAATCGTGCAGCAAACTCAACGAAACCTTCATCAGCATTGCGTCCCTCTGACTGAGCGATCACCTGTAAACCTTGCCAGTGCGTACTGGTAAAGCCTTCCTGTAAACTTTCACGCCAGCGCCCGGGTTGACAATCCGGATGCCAGGTGGCGATCAGATAACTCGCATTTTTCAGGACGTAGGCGGTGTAGCGCGAGCGCATCAGCGCAGACGGTGTCGGCGCCACTTTACACTCAGCGATGTATGGCTGGCAGCACTCTTCGAAAGAAAGGTTGCTGCAGCATGGGCAAAGTTCTGACACGGAAACTCCTGAATTGCAGGGCTTATAAATTTAACAACGCAGGTTGCGCTATTGAATGCACCAAACCGATATGTTACCTAACAAACTCGCCGGGTGACAACGCGCTTGCCCGTTGATTCTAATGCTATGCGCAATATAAGGTCATCAGATGAGCAGAAAAGTCACCATTGGTCTTGCCCTTGGCTCGGGAGCCGCGAAAGGGTGGGCGCACATTGGCGTGATTAATGCCCTGAAGGAAATGGATATCGACGTTGATGTCGTCGCCGGTTGTTCAGTTGGCGCACTGGTCGGCGCGGCCTACGCCAGTAACAGATTGCCTGCAATAGAAAGCTGGGTTCGCTCGTTCAGTTACTGGGATGTGCTGCGACTGATGGACTTTTCGTGGAAGCGCGGAGGATTGCTGCGTGGAGAGCGTGTGTTCAATGCCGTGGGGCAGTTGATCCGCATTGATGAGTTTGAAAAGTGCTCGAAGAAGTTTGGCGCAGTCGCCACCAATCTGAGTACCGGTCGCGAATTGTGGCTGACAAAAGGGGACTTGCATGAGGCTATCCGCGCCTCGTGCAGTATGCCCGGCCTGCTGGCACCGGTCTGGCACAATGGTTACTGGCTGGTTGATGGGGCGGTGGTGAATCCGGTGCCCATTTCGCTGACTCGCGCACTTGGCGCTGATATCGTTATCGCCGTTGATCTCCAGCACGACGCGCATCTGATGCAGCAGGATTTGCTGACGGTACAACCGACCGGCGAAGCACTGGATACTGAGAAAGAAGTGAGCTGGCGTGACAGAATACGTCAGCGTTTAACCCGTCCAAATGCCAGAAAACCCAACGTCAGCCCCTCGGCGATGGAAATTATGTCAACGTCCATTCAGGTGCTGGAAAACCGCCTCAAACGTAATCGCATGGCAGGCGACCCGCCGGATGTGTTGATCCAGCCTTATTGCCCGCAAATTTCGACGCTGGACTTCCATCGGGCAGAAGAAGCGATCGAGGCAGGCCGTCTTGCCGTTGAAAAACAGAGAGAGCAATTGCTACCCCTGATTAAAAATAGACAGTTCTGAATGGCTTAAAATGTGTTTGGCCTAATCTGACAATTCTGCCAAGCAAAAACAGGCTTTATGAGCCACTATTAGAATAAGAAATTCTGGGGGACCCTGATGGACAAGCCACTTACAAGCAAGCATATTCTCATCGTTGAAGACGAAGCCGTCTTCCGATCCATACTTGCTGGCTATGTAAGTTCCCTCGGTGCGACATTTACGGAAGCCGAAAATGGCCTTGAGGCTTTGTCTCTGGTCGAAGATTACCCGCCTGACCTGATTCTCTGCGATTTGGCGATGCCTGAGATGGGCGGTATGGAGTTCGTCGAAAACCTGCGATTACAGGGAAATAAAATCCCTGTTCTGGTGATCTCCGCCACGGATAAAATGACCGACGTTGCATCAATGCTGCGACTCGGCGTGGAAGATGTTCTTCTCAAACCGATCAGCGATCTCAACCGGTTACGCGAAGCGCTGCTTTCGTCTTTATACCCGAAGCTTTTTTCATCACAGGCGATGGAGGAAAGCTCGCTGGTTCAGGACTGGGAAGCGCTGTGCCGCAACCCTAATGAAGCACAGCGTTTGTTGCAGGAATTACAGCCACCGGTTCAGCAGAGGCTGGCGCATTGCCGCATCAACTACCGGCAACTGACATCAGCGGAAAGTCCGGGACTGGTGCTGGATATCGCCGCGCTTTCCTCCAAAGATCTCGGTTTCTATTGTCTGGACGTGACCCGTGCCAACGAAAATGGCGTACTGGCGGCGTTATTGTTGCGTGCTATTTTTAACAGCTTATTACGTGAGCACTTAAGTAATCAGCATCAGCGGTTGCCACAAATGTCGACGCTGCTTAAACAGGTCAACCATTTATTCAAGCAGGCAAATCTCGAAGGACAATTCCCGTTGCTGCTTGGTTATTATCATGCCGGGTATAAGAATCTCATTCTGGTTTCTGCGGGATTACATGCCAACGTGAATACCGGCACCAATATGATTCAGCTCAGCAATGGTGTGCCGCTCGGCACCACTGGCGCAACATACTCCAATCAAATCAGTCAGAAATGTGATGCCTGGCAATGTCAGGTCTGGGGTTCGGGTGGTCGTCTGAGATTAATGCTGTCTGTTGATTGAGCAAATTTATTACTATTGATAATAATTTATTAATAATCCTGAGCATTTTTCCCACACGTTTTTTTGTCTTCCCACTTTATTTCAATCTTCTAAGATGTATCTCAATGCAAAATATGCCTTTGCAGGCGCACTTGCGGCTGAAACTGGTATAATCCGTTCCGGTAAATTTGGCTGTCTATTTTACATTGTTTAAAATAACAAATAGGAATTCGCTGATGAAAGTAACAGTTTTTGGTATCGGTTACGTCGGACTTGTTCAGGCGGCGGTTCTTGCTGAAGTTGGGCATGAAGTTTTGTGTATCGATGTAGATGCAAAGAAAGTAGAAAACCTGAAAAACGGGCAGATCCCAATTTTTGAACCGGGCCTGACGCCGCTGGTTCAGAGCAACTATGAAGCAGGGCGCTTGCTTTTCAGTACCAATGCGGCTGACGGTGTAGCGCATGCAACGGTACAATTTATCGCGGTGGGTACTCCACCGGATGAAGACGGTTCCGCTGATCTGAAATATGTGACTGCCGTGGCGCGTACGATTGCTGAGTACATGACCGAACCCAAAGTGGTCATTGATAAATCCACCGTTCCGGTCGGTACTGCGGACAAGGTCCGTGCAGTAATGACCGAGAAACTCAAAGAACGTGGTGCAGATATCAACTTTGATGTGGTATCAAACCCTGAATTCCTCAAAGAAGGTGCAGCAGTCGCAGACTGTATGCGACCTGAACGTATTGTCATCGGTACTGATAACCCGGATGCTATTGATCCGATCCGTGAACTTTACGAACCTTTCAATCGTAATCACGATCGTATGATCCTGATGGATATCCGCAGTGCAGAGCTGACCAAATATGCCGCTAACTGTATGCTGGCGACCAAAATCAGTTTCATGAATGAAATGTCTAATCTGGCAGAAATGCTCGGTGCGGATATCGAGAAAGTCCGCCAGGGTATCGGTTCTGATTCACGCATTGGCTACCACTTTATCTACCCTGGCTGCGGCTACGGCGGTTCGTGTTTCCCTAAAGACGTCCAGGCGTTGATCCGCACTGCTGAGCATATTGGCTATCAACCTAAATTGTTGCAGGCGGTAGAACAGGTCAATTACCAGCAAAAATATAAATTGCCTGCTTTCATTCAGCGCCATTTTGGCGATGACCTGAAAGGGAAAACCTTTGCACTGTGGGGGCTGTCATTTAAGCCTAATACCGATGATATGCGTGAAGCATCGAGTCGCGTATTAATGGAACAACTCTGGGCTGCAGGCGCGAAAATCAAAGCCTATGATCCTGAGGCGATGAATGAAACGCAGCGGATCTACGGTCACCGTGATGATCTGGAATTGATGGGCACCAAGGAAGCGGCATTGCACAATGCTGATGCGTTGATTATTTGTACGGAGTGGCAGAATTTCCGTGCCCCTGATTTTGATGTGATCAAAAAAGCATTAAAAGAGCCGGTTATCTTTGATGGTCGTAATTTATTCGATCCTGAACGTTTGGAGAAACGCGGATTTACTTACTACGGCATAGGTCGTGGCGCATCAATCAATCCGGTTCTGTAAGGAGTTTTCATGAAATATCTGGTCACTGGCGCAGCGGGCTTTATTGGGTTCTATGTGTCACAACGTTTGTTGGCTGCGGGTCATTCCGTTATCGGCATTGATAATCTGAATGACTACTATGACGTCAATCTGAAACTTGCCCGCCTTGCTCAGCTGGAAAATAAAGTCGGCTTTGAATTTATTAAGCTGGATTTAGCTGATCGTGAGGGTATGGCCGCATTGTTTGCGGAACAGCGTTTTGAACGGGTTATCCATTTAGCCGCGCAGGCGGGTGTCCGATATTCAATCGAAAATCCTCTGGCTTATGCGGATGCCAACCTCATAGGATTTGTTAATGTTCTGGAAGGTTGTCGTCATAATAAAGTCGGACATTTGCTTTATGCCTCTTCCAGTTCAGTTTATGGACTGAACAAAAAACAGCCTTTTTCAACGGATGATTCTGTGGATCATCCTGTTTCGCTGTATGCCGCAACGAAAAAGGCTAATGAATTAATGGCTCACACTTATTCACATCTTTATAAGATCCCTACGACCGGATTACGTTTCTTCACCGTATATGGCCCGTGGGGACGCCCGGACATGGCATTGTTTAAGTTCACCAAAGCAATACTTGCCGGGCAGAATATCGATGTTTATAACCATGGCGAAATGCGTCGTGATTTTACTTATATCGATGATATCGCCGAAGCCATTGTTCGTTTACAGGATGTTATTCCACAATCTGATCCGGACTGGACTGTAGAAGGTGGCTCTCCTGCCAGCAGTTCTGCACCTTATAGTGTTTATAATATTGGCAACAGCAACCCCGTGAAACTGATGACGTATATCAGTGCGCTGGAGAAGGCGTTGGGAATGGTTGCGGGTAAGAATATGCTGCCAATGCAGCCAGGCGATGTACACGAGACCAGCGCAGACACATCACCGCTGGCTAAGGCGATTGACTTCAAGCCTGAGACACCTGTAGAGCAAGGCGTACAGCGCTTTGTGGACTGGTATCGCGACTTTTATCAGGTTTGATTTTGTATTTCTTGCTAAAGGCTGCTGACGCAGCCTTTTTTTATGGAATCAGTTAAATCTTATAGATGTTTATTGAACAGGTTGTATCAATCTGTTTTATCAGTTTTGTATTTGCGGTACGCCTGTTACAGCGTAATAAAAACAAAAAGCCCATCAGAGTGATGGGCTTTTTAGCATTAACAGTAACGTTAATCAGGGCAATTACAGCAGGAAATCGTCCAGTGATTTACCTTGCTCTTCGATTGCTTTCTTGATTACAGCTGGAGTACGACCCTGGCCAGTCCAGGTTTTGTTTTCGCCGTTCTCATCAACGTATTTGTATTTAGCCGGGCGTGCTGCACGTTTTGCTTTACCAGTCGCTTTAGTCGCAGCCATTGTCTGCAGCAATTCATTAGGATCAATACCGTCCGCAATCAGCATTTCGCGGTATTGTTGCAGTTTACGGGTGCGCTCTTCAATCTCAGCAGCTGCCTGAGAATCTTCTTCGCGACGCTCGTTCACAACAACTTCTAATTTTTCCAGCATCTCTTCCAGAGTTTCCAGAGTGCATTCTCTTGCTTGCGCACGCAGAGTACGGATGTTGTTCAGAATCTTTAATGCTTCGCTCATTATACTAGTCTCAAATTATATTGGTGGGGGGCGTTTGGCTAATAATAGAATGCTCTTCTGTATTCTGCAATAGCGAATTTGTTTGCTTGACCTTAATTTACGCATTTAAAGCAAATAATGTTTATCCGCAGAGAAATATAGCCAGGTCGCTTAGCGCTATTAATCTGGGGATGATAACCCTAATTTCAATCCTCTGTTGAGGATTGTTGATGCTTTGTGTAAGTGTTTTTTTAAGTCAGCGAGAGTTCACAAAATTAAAGGATCCGTGAAGTCATGTAATGTAAGGATATGGAAAGGCTTGAGAGATGAAGCACAAGATCAGAAAAATGATTCTTTGCCGGTAGCATTTCAATTGTCTTTTTTAATGTATAGACAAACTCTTACTCTGCAATGCAGACATATAAACTGCGCTTTCATTGCGGGTATTCTGCCGTGTCAGCAGGCCATAATTATCTCATGTCGTATAATTTTTATTGTAAGCCTCTGTGATTTCTTTACCGGGAATGAATGCCCGCCCGTGTCAGATATCAGTGCCACTCTCCGGTTGTTATAGTCTGCCAGGCATGTGATACAATACATGCCGAAAATTTATGCCATCCATTACTTTATGGGATCACTTCTTTATGGCTCAGCTTTATTTCTATTACTCGGCGATGAATGCCGGTAAGTCCACCTCGTTGCTGCAATCTTCATATAATTATCAAGAACGTGGTATGCGCACGCTGGTGTTAACAGCAGAACTCGATAACCGGTATGGTCAGGGTAAAGTCAGTTCGCGAATCGGCTTGTCGTCTCCTGCAGAGCTTTACAACACAGAGACAGAACTCTTCAATCTGGTGGCTCAGGAGAACCGCACACAGCGTTTGAGTTGCGTTCTGATTGATGAGTGCCAGTTTCTCACCAAAGCTCAGGTATCGCAGCTGACGGACGTTGTGGACGATCTGGATGTGCCTGTACTTTGCTATGGTCTGAGAACGGATTTTCGTGGAGAACTTTTTGAGGGCAGTGAATATCTGCTGGCCTGGGCGGATAAACTGGTTGAGCTTAAAACCATCTGCCATTGTGGGCGCAAAGCCAACCGCAACCTGAGACTGGATGAGAACGGTAACGCCTTACATGATGGCGCACAGGTCGTTATTGGCGGTGATGAAAGTTATGTTTCGGTCTGCCGTAAGCATTACAAAGAAGCGATGGCTGCGTTTGATGGCAGGGATGAAAGTAAGACTCTCTAAGTCATGAGCGCTGACTAAGTTCGATGAGCCAGAGTTGAATGATAAATCGCGAATTCGGACCATAAAAAAACCCGCCTTTCAGCGGGTTTTTTACTATGAGTATCTCAGCAGATTATTTTTTGCTGGTTTTCTTTTCAGCTTTTGGCGCAGGAGCAGCAACTTCTTCTGCTACGTCTTCACTGTATTCACGGCCGTAGTAAGTATCCATCAGAATCTGTTTCAATTCGGCGATCAGCGGGTAACGTGGGTTAGCACCGGTACACTGGTCATCAAACGCATCTTCAGACAGTTTATCTACTTTAGCCAGGAAGTCAGCTTCCTGAACGCCAGCTTCACGAATAGAGGTTGGGATACCCAGTTCAGCTTTGATTTCATCCAACCAGGTCAGCAGTTTCTGGATTTTCTGTGCAGTACGGTCACCAGGAGCGCCCAGACCTAAATGGTCTGCAATTTCTGCGTAACGACGACGCGCTTGCGGACGGTCATACTGACTGAAAGCCGTCTGTTTCGTTGGGTTATCGTTGGCGTTATAACGGATAACGTTTGAAATCAGCATGGCGTTAGCCAGACCGTGCGGAATGTGGAACTCTGAACCCAGTTTGTGGGCCATTGAGTGACAAACCCCAAGGAAGGCGTTAGCAAACGCGATACCCGCGATAGTCGCCGCATTGTGAACACGTTCACGGGCAACCGGGTTTTTAGCGCCATCTTTGTAGCTGGCTGGCAGGTTTTCTTTCAGCAGTTTCAGTGCCTGCAGAGCCTGACCGTCGGAGTATTCGTTCGCCAGTACAGAAACATAAGCTTCCAGTGCGTGAGTGACGGCATCCAGACCACCGAAGGCACACAGTGATTTCGGCATGTTCATGACAAGATTGGCGTCAACGATAGCCATGTCAGGTGTCAGAGCATAGTCAGCCAGTGGGTATTTCTGGCCAGTCGCATCGTCAGTAACAACGGCAAATGGTGTAACTTCTGAACCAGTACCGGAAGTGGTCGTGACGGCGATCATTTTCGCTTTTACGCCCATTTTCGGGAATTTGTAGATACGTTTACGGATATCCATAAAACGCAGCGCCAAATCTTCGAACTGAGTATTCGGGTGTTCATACAGAACCCACATAATCTTCGCAGCATCCATTGGTGAACCACCACCTAGCGCGATGATAACGTCTGGTTTGAAGGAGTTCATCTGCTCAGCACCTTTACGAACAATGCTCAGCGTCGGGTCAGCTTCAACTTCGAAGAATACTTCAGTTTCAATACCATGACCTTTCAGAACGCTGGTGATCTGATCGGCATAGCCGTTATTGAACAGGAAGCGGTCAGTTACGATGAAGGCGCGTTTTGCTCCATCAGTCGCCACTTCTTCCAGTGCGATTGGCAGTGAGCCACGACGGAAGTAGATAGATTTAGGAAGTTTATGCCACAACATGTTTTCTGCTCGCTTCGCTACAGTTTTCTTGTTGATCAAGTGTTTAGGACCGACGTTTTCAGAGATGGAGTTACCACCCCAGGAACCGCAACCCAGCGTCAGAGACGGAGCAAGTTTGAAGTTGTACAGGTCACCGATACCACCCTGTGAAGCCGGGGTGTTGATCAGAATACGTGCGGTTTTCATTTTGTTGCCAAAATAATTCACACGTTCTGGTTGGTTGTCCTGGTCTGTATACAGGCAAGAGGTATGGCCGATACCGCCCATTTCTACCAGTTTCTCTGCTTTAGCGACGGCGTCTTCGAAATTCTTAGCGCGGTACATAGCGAGGGTAGGGGACAGTTTTTCATGCGCAAACGGTTCAGATTCGTCAACAATGGTGACTTCACCGATGAGCACTTTAGTATTCGCAGGCACTTTAATGCCAGCCATTTCAGCAATTTTCACTGCTGGCTGACCTACGATAGCGGCGTTGAGGCCGCCATTTTTCAGAATGATATCTGAAACGGCTTTGAGTTCTTTACCCTGCAGCATGTAGCCGCCGTGAGAAGCGAAACGTTCACGGACTGCATTATAAGCTGAATCAACCACGATGATGGACTGCTCAGAGGCACAGATGACACCGTTATCGAAGGTTTTAGACATCAGGACGGAAGCAACAACACGTTTGATATCTGCGGTTTCATCAACAACGACTGGTGTATTACCTGCACCCACGCCGATTGCTGGTTTACCGGAGCTATAAGCTGCTTTAACCATGCCCGGACCACCTGTTGCCAGAATCAGGTTCAGATCCGGGTGGTGCATCAGTTGGTTGGAAAGCTCTACGCTTGGTTCATCAATCCAGCCAATGATATCTTTTGGCGCGCCGGCAGCGATGGCCGCTTGCAGAACGATATCCGCAGCCTTGTTCGTTGCATTCTTGGCACGTGGATGTGGAGAGAAGATAATACCGTTACGGGTTTTCAGGCTGATAAGCGCCTTGAAAATTGCAGTAGAAGTTGGGTTGGTAGTCGGGACAATACCGCAAATCAGACCAATTGGCTCAGCGATAGTGATGGTACCGAAGGTGTCATCCTGGCCCAGGATGCCACAAGTTTTTTCATCTTTGTAGGCATTGTAGATATATTCAGAGGCGAAGTGGTTTTTAATCACTTTGTCTTCGACGATACCCATTCCGGATTCTTCAACAGCCAGTTTTGCCAGCAGAATTCGAGAATCGGCAGCAGCCAGGGCGGCGGCAGCGAAAATCTTATCGACTTGCTCTTGACTGAAGTTGGCATATTCGCGCTGTGCCTTCTTGACCCGAGCAACGAGTGCGTTTAGTTCAGCGACATTTGTTACAGCCATAATGCTCTCCTGATAAAGTTAAACTCTTTTAGTAAATAATCCGCCAAAGACTAGTATAGACCTGCTATCAGTCACCGTGAGAAACTAATTAAATCTAAGATTCTCAATGTGTTGTCTTTGTCTCTTTATTTGCTCAAAGAGCTTTCAGTTGTGAAGCACCGGGTAAAGCAGATGACGTTAAATAAATCACCTTCATCACTGGACGTTTTATCTTTCATGTAACGCTGAGTGACTATGTACTGAGATTACCTATTTGTAGGCAGCGTCAATTTGATCTGGATCACTAAATACTGATGCTGACACCTTTCAGCAACTTGATATTGAGAATGGTTATCAAATTCTCCCTTGGATAATACAGTTTTGTATCTAAAGTTATCAATAAAAAATCTGTTTTTTAACAAAAGTTGTATTCACTGCCTTTGTTCGGAAATCTGGTGATAAAAACTATGAAACGACGTGGCGCCTTTACGGGGATTCCAGTACATTAGCGCCCATCAAAACCTTCATCTACTGGCATAGTTATGCGGAGTTCTGCGTGAGCCAATCTTTATTAGATTTTTCAGGGTATATCAAGTTTTTCGTCGGGCTGTTTGCGCTGGTCAACCCTGTGGGGATCTTGCCAGTCTTCATCAGCATGACAAGCTATCAGGCGGCAGCGGGGCGTAATAAAACCAATATGACGGCAAACCTGTCGGTTGCCATTATATTGTCGACTGCACTTTTCCTGGGCGATGCCATTTTACATCTGTTTGGTATATCTATTGATTCATTCCGAATTGCGGGTGGGATCCTGGTGGTGACTATTGCGATGTCTATGATCAGCGGGAAACTGGGCGAGGACAAACAGAACAAGCAGGAAAAATCAGAAACAGCGATACGTGAAAATGTCGGGGTGGTTCCGCTTGCGCTACCTCTGATGGCCGGACCGGGCGCAATCAGTTCAACGATTGTATGGAGTTCACGCTATCACAGTTGGCCGAATCTGCTGGGACTGACACTTGCGATTATCTTCTTTGCATTTTGTTGCTGGTTACTGTTCAGAGCGGCACCATTGCTGGTGCGATTACTGGGGCAAACCGGGATTAACGTGATTACGCGTATCATGGGGCTTTTGCTGATGTCTCTGGGTATCGAATTTATTGTGACAGGGATTAAAACTATTTTCCCTGGCCTGCTCTAACCTGCTGGTCACTGAATTATCACGGAAACACGGGTGGGTTTTCGTGATAATTATTACCTTTCCTTATAATGCGATGCATTAATATAGTGCAGCTAATGACTTAATTAAGCGCGTTTGCACCTAAATGTGGCGTAAAGCCACGTCTCATTCTTCTTTTCGAACCAAGTCTTCATTTCTTCTAATAAACTTAGCGAATTTTTAGCTAAATACGCATCTTTACTGCCCGTTTTGACGCTAATTTATCCACATCATTCTGTAAGGCTTGTGCATGCTGTATCGAGATGTTATTAGTGTTAACACCGCAGTTAACAGGTGTTTATCCTTGAAAACATCTTAATGTTAACGGATTGTGTCAGGCGAGTTCTTATGCAATCAGTGACGTTAATTTTGCGCTAAAAATTATCGTAAAAATGCCAATAAACAATGAGTTAAACAAGGTTTCCAAATGTTTCCTTGTGGATGGCTCATCGGGCTTGTAACCAGTAAAAGAGAATTGCGTAACAAATTTGCAAAATTTATTGGCGCCTGTATCAGGCTTCTGATAATTTTCAAATCGCCTTCAAAAATGGAATTTTGTTAAGCGGGATGCTCTGAGTGAGAACGAATCTTGCTAGAGACAGAAAGATTGAAGCCATTTTATTTGTTTTTGGAGAGTATCGTGTCGCAATGCGTACCACAAAATTATCCTCATCCGCTTTCTGCGAAAAGAAAGCCGGGCATTGTGCTGGCGACATTACACAGTCTTTTGTTGAGTCTGCCGGTTCAGCAAAACAAACCTTCATCTCTTCTTCTCATTAATTGAATTCAGGCGCTTAACTGCGAAGGGCTTTCTATCGCCGTCAGGCGAATAAGAAAATAATATTGTTAAGGTTAGGAATAACAGTATGTGATTACCTGGTGTGACGCAGAACCTTGTTTTGTTGTGCACGGGGTAAATCAAATGGGGTGGGATCATCCTTAACGATCCCGGAAACAACATGGCGAACAACAGCCTGACGTTTCCAACGTTATTGAGTAATACATGCAGTAATAGGGGACAGCCATCTGCGGGTGGTAACTACATGGGGGCCTTTCTTGAGCAATTCGTTCCTGCTTTTGAAACCCATTGACCCAGCAAGGGTTTATCTTGCACCCGGGCGTGCAAGTTCATAATAAAAACTGGAGTTGAATAAAAATGACCAACATCACAAAAAAAAATCTGCTCGCTGCCTGCATTCTGGCTGCAGTAGGATCTGTTTCAATCAATAATGCATTCGCAGCCAACGTGCCAGCAGGCGTGACTCTGGCCGCCAAACAAGAGCTGGTGCGCAACAACGGTTCTGAAGTTCAGTCTCTCGACCCGCATAAAGTCGAAGGCGTGCCGGAATCTAACGTTATCCGTGATTTGCTGGAAGGCCTGGTAAATACCGATAGCAAAGACGGCAGCGTTATTCCTGGTGTAGCCACCAGTTGGGAAAACAAAGATTTTAAAGTCTGGACCTTCCACCTGCGCCCGGAAGCTAAATGGTCTAACGGCGACCCTGTAACAGCCGAAGATTTTGTCTACAGCTGGCAGCGTCTGGCGGATCCGAAAACTGCGTCTCCGTATGAAAGCTATCTGCAATACGGTCATATCGAAAACATTGACGACATCATCAGCGGTAAGAAAAGCCCTGATACTCTGGGTGTGAAAGCGCTTGACGACCATACCCTGCAAGTCACTCTGACCGAACCTGTTCCCTATTTCGTCAAAATGCTGTCTCACACCGCGATGAAGCCGGTAAACAAAAGTGTTGTTGAGAAATTTGGCGACAAATGGACTCAGCCAGAAAACTACGTGAGCAACGGTGCATACAAACTGAAAACCTGGACCGTTAACGAACGTATTGTTCTGGAGCGTAGCCCGACTTACTGGGATAACGCGAAAACCGTTATTAATCAGGTCACTTACCTGCCAATCTCCTCTGAAGTGACTGACGTTAACCGCTACCGTAGCGGCGAAATCGACATGACTTATAACAACATGCCGATCGAACTGTTCCAGAAACTGAAAAAAGAAATCCCGACCGAAGTCCACGTTGACCCGTACCTGTGCACTTATTACTACGAAATCAATAACCAGAAAGCACCATTCACTGATTCACGCGTTCGTGAAGCGCTGAAACTGGGCCTGGATCGCGACATCATCGTGAACAAAGTAAAAGCGCAGGGCGATTTGCCAGCTTATGGCTATACCCCTCCTTACACTGATGGTGCAAAACTGACGCCTCCGGCCTGGTTCAAAGAGACTCAGGAACAGCGTAACGAGCAGGCTAAAAAACTGCTGGCTGAAGCGGGTTATACCCCAGCTAAACCACTGACTTTCGACCTGCTGTACAACACGTCTGATCTGCACAAAAAACTGGCTATCGCCGCTGCCGCTATCTGGAAGAAAAACCTGGGTGTTGACGTGAAACTCGTTAACCAGGAGTGGAAAACCTTCCTGGACAGCCGTCATCAGGGCAACTTCGATATCGCCCGTGCTGGCTGGTGCTCCGATTACAACGAACCTTCTTCCTTCCTGAACACCATGCTGTCTGACAGCAGCAACAACACGGCTCACTATAAGAGCCCTGCGTTTGATAAAGACATCGCGGACACGCTGACCGCGAAAACTGACGAAGAACGCGCAGCGCTGTATCAGAAAGCTGAAACCCAGCTCGATAAAGATTCTGCGATTGTGCCTGTCTATTACTACGTGAACGCGCGTCTGGTGAAACCATACGTTGGTGGTTACACCGGTAAAGATCCACAGGACAACGTCTACGTTAAAGACTTATACATCATCAAACACTAATTAATCAGTGTCAGAGCAAGGCATCCCCGAGCTGCCTTGCTCCTTCTTTATTGATGAAGGTAATGTTTTTAGTGCCGGTTTTCGGTGCTGAAGCAAAGAGCCACCACGGCGGCTATCACCCGATAGTCGTCGTGACCAAGCCAAAACTATCAAGCTGTAGTGACAGGCTTAGAAACAGGTACGGGCAATGTTAAAGTTTATTTTACGCCGCTGTCTGGAAGCGATTCCGACGCTATTCATTCTGATCACCATTTCGTTTTTTATGATGCGTCTTGCACCTGGCAGCCCTTTTACGGGGGAGCGTAATCTTCCGCCAGAAGTGATGGCGAACATTGAGGCGAAATATCACCTCAATGACCCAATGTATAAGCAATATTTCCATTATTTAGAACAACTGGCGAAAGGCGATTTTGGCCCGTCGTTCAAATATAAGGACTACACCGTTAATGATCTGGTTGCGGCTTCTTTCCCGGTTTCAGCGAAATTGGGTCTGGCGGCATTTATCATGGCGATTGTGTTTGGAGTCAGTGCGGGCGTTATCGCAGCACTCAACCAGAACACGAAATGGGATTACACGGTGATGGGCGTTGCGATGACGGGGGTGGTCATACCCAGTTTCGTGGTTGCGCCGTTACTGGTGCTGATATTTGCCATCACGCTTAAATGGTTGCCTGGCGGCGGCTGGAATGGCGGTGGTGCCAAATATATGATCCTGCCGATGGTGGCACTGTCACTGGCTTATATCGCCAGTATTGCGCGTATCACCCGCGGTTCAATGATCGAAATTCTGCATTCCAACTTCATCCGTACAGCTCGCGCCAAAGGGTTGCCGCTGCGTCGCATCATTTTGCGCCACGCGCTTAAACCTGCACTGCTGCCGGTATTGTCATACATGGGACCGGCCTTCGTTGGGATTATCACCGGTTCGATGGTCATCGAGAGCATTTTCGGATTGCCGGGCATTGGCCAGCTGTTTGTTAACGGTGCATTAAACCGTGACTACTCACTGGTCTTGAGCCTGACCATTTTAGTGGGCGCATTGACCATATTATTCAATGCGATCGTCGACGTGCTTTATGCCGTCATCGACCCGAAAATCCGTTATTAATGCCGGAGTACGTCAATGATGTTAAGTAAGAAAAATAGCGACGTCGTGGAAAACTTCAGCGAAAAACTCGAAGTTGAAGGCCGCAGTCTGTGGCAGGATGCACGACGTCGTTTTATGCACAACCGTGCCGCGGTCACCAGCCTGATCGTGCTGGCATTTATCGCGCTATTCGTGGCGTTTGCGCCGATGTTATCCCAGTTTTCCTACGATGATACCGACTGGAATATGATGTCAGCGGCGCCTGATTTTGCTTCTCACCACTATTTCGGCACTGACTCTTCAGGCCGTGATTTGCTGGTACGTGTGGCGATCGGCGGACGTATTTCCCTGATGGTCGGTGTAGCGGCAGCGTTAGTGGCCGTTATTCTCGGTACGCTTTACGGGTCGTTGTCCGGTTATCTTGGCGGTAAAATTGACTCCGCAATGATGCGTCTGCTGGAAATTCTCAACTCCTTCCCGTTCATGTTCTTCGTTATTCTGCTGGTGACCTTCTTCGGGCAAAACATCCTGCTGATATTCGTGGCGATCGGGATGGTGTCCTGGCTGGACATGGCGCGTATCGTGCGTGGACAGACTCTCAGCCTCAAGCGTAAAGAATTCATCGAAGCGGCGCTGGTGAGTGGTGTGAGCACGCGCAATATTGTCCTGCGTCACATTGTTCCCAATGTGCTGGGCGTTGTCGTGGTCTACGCATCGCTGCTGGTGCCGAGCATGATTTTGTTTGAATCCTTCCTGAGCTTCCTGGGATTGGGTACACAGGAACCACTGAGCAGTTGGGGCGCGTTGTTAAGCGATGGCGCCAACTCGATGGAAGTTTCACCTTGGTTACTGCTGTTCCCGGCAGGCTTCCTGGTTGTAACTCTGTTTTGTTTCAATTTTATCGGCGATGGCTTGCGTGATGCCCTCGACCCGAAAGATCGTTAAGGAGTGCAATCATGAGCACCATTGAACATTCCACATTTGCAGCCCCCGCCGCGGTTGACGGCAAAGTTCCGCCAATCTTACTTGATGTTCAGGATTTGCGCGTCACGTTCGAGACTCCGGACGGTGACGTTACCGCAGTGAACGATCTGAATTTCGATCTGCGTGCTGGCGAAACGCTGGGCATTGTGGGCGAATCCGGTTCTGGCAAATCACAAACCGCCTTTGCTCTGATGGGATTACTGGCCAGTAATGGCCGCATCGGCGGTTCGGCGAAATTTAATGGCCGCGAAATCCTCAATCTGCCACAACAACAGCTCAATAAGCTGCGCGCAGAACAGATTTCGATGATCTTCCAGGATCCGATGACCTCTCTCAACCCGTACATGCGCGTGGGTGAACAGTTGATGGAAGTCCTGATCCTGCATAAAAAAATGAGTAAGCGCGAAGCGTTTGAAGAATCCGTACGCATGCTGGACGCGGTGAAAATGCCGGAAGCCCGCAAGCGTATGAAAATGTTCCCACATGAATTCTCCGGTGGTATGCGCCAGCGTGTGATGATTGCAATGGCGTTGCTGTGCCGCCCTAAATTGCTGATTGCCGATGAGCCGACCACGGCGCTGGACGTGACCGTTCAGGCGCAAATCATGACATTACTGAATGAACTGAAATCAGAGTTCAACACAGCAATCATTATGATTACGCATGACCTTGGCGTGGTGGCCGGTATCTGCGACAAAGTGCTGGTGATGTACGCCGGGCGAACCATGGAATATGGCCGTGCACGCGATGTGTTTTATGAACCTTGTCATCCTTATTCCATCGGCCTGCTCAATGCGGTTCCTCGTCTTGATGCCGAAGGTGGCGCGATGATGACTATTCCGGGCAACCCGCCAAACTTGCTGCGCCTGCCAAAAGGTTGTCCGTTCCAGCCGCGCTGTCCGCATGCGATGGATATCTGCTCCTCGGCACCGCCGCTGGAGCGTTTCGGGGATGGCCGTTTGCGTGCATGCTTTAAGCCGCTGGAGGAGCTGGTATGACAGACAACACAATCATGAACAGTGCGGCAATGAACACCCACGCGCCAGAGAAAAAAGTTCTGCTCGAAGTGGCTGATCTTAAAGTCCATTTCGACATCAAAGACGGTAAACAATGGTTCTGGCAGCCCTCGAAAACCCTGAAAGCCGTCGACGGCGTGACCCTGCGTCTTTATGAAGGGGAAACGCTGGGCGTAGTGGGGGAATCTGGTTGTGGTAAATCGACCTTTGCCCGTGCGCTGATCGGGTTGGTGAAAGCCACTGACGGTCGTGTCGCATGGCTGGGCAAAGATCTGCTGAATATGTCGGACAGCGAGTGGCGCCACACGCGCAGTGATATCCAGATGATTTTCCAGGATCCGCTGGCGTCCCTGAACCCGCGTATGACCATTGGTGAAATCATTGCCGAGCCGCTGAAAACCTATAATCCGAAGATGCCTCGTCTTGAGGTGAAGGAAAAAGTGAAGGCAATGATGTTAAAGGTCGGGCTGCTGCCTAACCTGATTAACCGTTACCCGCACGAATTCTCCGGTGGTCAGTGTCAGCGTATTGGCATCGCGCGCGCACTCATCCTGGAACCGAAACTGATTATCTGTGATGAGCCAGTCTCTGCACTGGATGTGTCCATCCAGGCGCAGGTGGTTAACCTGCTTCAGCAGTTGCAGCGTGAAATGGGCTTGTCGCTGATTTTCATCGCGCACGATCTGGCGGTGGTAAAGCACATCTCTGACCGTGTTCTGGTGATGTATCTTGGTCATGCCGTCGAGCTGGGGACTTATGATGAGGTGTACAACAATCCTCAGCATCCGTATACCCGTGCCCTGATGTCTGCGGTGCCGGTTCCTGATCCGGACAAAGAGCGCAACAAAGTCATTCAGTTGCTGGAAGGGGAGTTACCTTCGCCAATTAATCCGCCGTCAGGTTGCGTGTTCCGTACCCGCTGCCCGATCGCCGGACCAGAATGTGCGATAACCCGTCCGTTGCTGGAAGGCAGCTTCCGCCACGCGGTATCCTGTCTGAAAGTCGATCCGCTCTGATAAATATTCTCAGACGGAAAGCATAAAAAAACCTGCCAATGGCAGGTTTTTCTTTTCTGTTAACCGCCCCCCTAAATCATTCGAGTTGCATGAAAGCAGCCAACACAGAGCCAGTCTGAAGGACGACGGAGAAGATTATTCTTTCCAGAGGATATGGCACAGCTTGTGATCTTTCTCGCGACACAGCAGAACACGGGCGAAAATATCATTGATAGGCTGGTCTTCAGCGTCAGCCAGGCCAATCACCACTTCAGCAAAGAAGTCCGGATTTAAGTCGAAATCCACGTGCTCAACCCAGTCTTCAGCCGGGTCATATAATTCAGCGCCGCCACGTTCTTCAAATTGCAGATTGAAGATCAGGATGTCTGCCGGATCAAGGTTATCTCCGGCCAGTTCCAGAAAGATGTCGTAGGCTTGTTCAAGCGTTTCGTCTTCGGTCAGGCGATTATTCAGGTCCATATCATTCTCGTTTACAGATGAGTGTATTCAGGCTGGTTCAGGCCGGTACTGTGTGTATTACATCATGCCCGACGTGGCTTTTACAGCAGCGGACTGAAAAAGTAGAATAATCGTTCGACGATGCGGTGCCAGAAAGGACGTTTAAGCCAGGCTTCCACATCCAGCAAATGCGAGCGGGCAATATAATCTTCCTGCACGCGGCCCAAATCATCGCCAAATCCGGCGTCATCAATGACCAGTGTTATCTCAAAATTGAGCCACAGACTGCGCATATCCAGATTCACCGTGCCGACCAGACTGAGCTGGCCGTCGACCAGAATACTTTTGGTATGCAGCAGGCCGTCTTCGAACTGGTAAATTTTGACACCGGCTTCCAGCAATTCGCCAAAGAACGCCTTACTTGCCCAGTTCACCATCATCGAATCGTTCTTCATCGGCAGAATGATACTGACATCCACTCCGCGCTGCGCCGCTGTGCAAATGGCATGCAGCAGATCGTCGCTTGGCACGAGATACGGTGTCGTCATCACCAGTTGTTCGCGTGCAGAATAGGTCGCGGTCAGCAGAGCCTGATGAATCATATCTTCAGGGAAGCCAGGGCCGGAAGCGATCACCTGAATGGTATGGCCGCTTTCCTGCTCGAACGGCATCTGGTTGAGATCCGGTTCCGGCGGTAAAATCCGTTTGCCGGTTTCAATCTCCCAGTCGCAGGAATACACGATACCCATTGTGGTGGCGACAGGGCCTTCCATGCGCGCCATCAAGTCCACCCACTGACCGACGCCAGCATCCTGTTTGAAGAAACGCGGATCGACCATATTCATGCTGCCGGTATAGGCGACATAGTTGTCGATCAGTACGACTTTACGGTGCTGACGCAGATCCATCCGGCGCAGGAACACACGGAACAGATTCACCTGCAACGCTTCAACGACTTCGATACCCGCGTTGCGCATCATGGCCGGGTAAGGGCTGCGGAAAAAGGCCACGCTGCCAGCGGAATCCAGCATCAGACGGCAATGAATGCCACGGCGAGAGGCCGCCATCAGGGATTCTGCGACCTGATCAACCAGACCGCCCGGTTGCCAGATATAAAACACCATTTCGATGTTACTGCGTGCCAGTCCGATATCACGCATCATCGCGTGCAGCACGTCATCGCTGGTGGTCAGCAGTTGCAACTGATTACCTTTTACACCGGCAATGCCCTGACGGCGCTCGCAAAGCTGGAAAAGTGAGGCGGCAATTTCACTGTTCTCAGTGGCAAAAATACGCTTACAGTCTTTGAGATCATTGAGCCAGCGGGCGGTGGAGGGCCACATGGCTTTTGCCCGTTCCGCACGGCGTTTGCCTAAGTGCAGTTCCCCAAACGAGAGATAGGCAATAATACCGACCAGCGGAATGATGTAGATGATCAGCAGCCATGCCATTGCGGACGGAACTGCCCGGCGCTTCATCAGAATGCGCAGGGTGACACCGGCAATCAGTAACCAGTAACCGAAAACCAGAAGACCGCTGATTACCGTATAAAATGTTGTCATAAAGGCGAAAAGTCCTGTTCGCAAGCCATCGGCATGAGTGTACGTGAAAGGGGAAACCTTTTAACTAACTTTATCCTGCTAATCAATCAGCTACCTCTGTAATCTGTATCAGATTAATAAAAGAGTCATCGCCCTGACATCAAGGTTAGCTGATAACGTGGAGGAAGGGGGAAAACAAGACTTGGATCACAACGTCATCGGCCTATAATGTCCCGCAGTTTTTCCGCTCAAGACACTTTCTGTAAAAGAAGCGCTTTCGTTAAAGAAGCAGCCACGGGCATTACGGGACACAAGTGAATGAAACACAGTAGAAATGAAGTCGGCCGGTGGCGGATGTTACGCCAGACCCAGCGCCGGAGAAGCCGCTGGCTGGAAGGGCAGTCAAGACGCTACCGCCATATTTACCGTATTCGTCAAATCCATCATCAGCAGCACCAGCGCCTTTCATTGTATGCCGTGAACTACGAATGGAATTCCTGATTAACGGGATTTAGGCTGAAAAAGCGCGCCACATTTTTTGCAGACCAGCGTGGCGTTTTTGCGCACTTTCGAGCTCATCTGTTCTGAAACATAACCGCATTCCGGGCAGGTGACCTTCGTGGTCGTGCTGGTTAGAAACTTCAGTCCGTCGAAGAATGACATAATGCTTACCTCATGGGTAGGGGTAAGCATTCTAACACAGAAGCGATGAATGCAATGTGACGGCATTCGGGGAATCACGCCATGAGGTGTGATGTCATGGCGCGTGAGGGGTGAAATCAGTCGAAAAGCTCTGAAAGGAAGCTCTTCTTTTTATAGGGCTTTTGGGACGGGTAATGGCCGCGGTTGTCATAATTGCCTTGCGGCCGGTGATCGTCTCGACGGTCACGTTCCTCATAGCGTGCAGTTGCAGGGCGTTCTGCGGCCTGTAATGTGGCAGATTTCTCGATGATTTTATCCAGCTCACCGCGATCCAGCCATACTCCGCGACAGTCAGGACAATAATCGATTTCAATGCCCTGACGTTCGGACATCACTAACTGACTTTCTTTGCATACCGGACATTGCATATCAGGTTCTCCGCTCGACTGTTAAAGAAAAAAGGCGCAGGTAACTGTTTGAGTAACCGGATATTTAGACAATCAACTGACGTAAGCAAAAGTAAAGTTGATTAAAGAGAAGGCGGGAAGGCACAGGGAATAGCGGGCAGCCCGAAAAACTGCCCATAAAACATCAGAATACGCGTTTGAACGGTTTGACAGTCACGGCTTTATACACGCCAGCTTTAACGTACGGGTCGGCATCTGCCCACACTCTGGCGTCTTCCAGTGTTTCGAATTCGACAATCAGCACGGATCCGGTCATGCCGGCGGCGCCCGGATCTTCGCTGTCAATGGACGGGGTCGGACCTGCAATCAGTACGCGGCCTTGTTCATGCAATTTTTTCAGGCGTTCGATGTGAGCAGGGCGGGCAGCAGCACGTTTCTCCAGCGAGTCGGAAACATCTTCAGAATAAATAACGTAAAGCATGAGTCACCTTTAATGGGGTTTTAGTGAGCGTTTTTTGGCAGCCAGAGGCTGCCTGACTATTTTACAGAATTAACATAGCTAAACCTGAAGTCCGGGGAAAGCGCTTTGCGTAGGATCAAAACAAGGGTTATTTGAGAATAGTTGTCATCTCGGTGTTGAATATGATTGCTATTTACATTTAAACTTGCGGCTTCACGGGGAAAATGAATCATTATGCCGCTAAAAAAGTTTAGATTTATCCGCAAGGTGACGGTGCCGGTTTTGCTTGCTGTTAGTTTACATGTCGCAGTCATTGCGGGCGTGTTGTATATGACGGTGGGCGAGTCAATCAAATTGCCAAGTCAGGATCAGAAGGTGATGAGTGTAACGATGGTCAATCCGGCCGACTTTGCACCCCCTCCGCCGCCGCCACAACCTGAACCGACACCGCCAGCACCTGAGCCGGAACCGGAAGTCGTGCCGGAGCCACCGCCGCCGCCTGAAGCCGTTGTGATTCCGGAGCCCCCAAAACCTAAGCCAAAACCGGTGAAAAAGCCGGTCGTTAAACCGAAGGTGAAACCCGTTGAACGTCCCGTCGAAAAACCGGCGCAAACGGTACAAACTGCCCCGGTAACCAGCAACCAGCCGGTCACTAAACCCGTGAGTCAGCCTCCGGCGTCTACCAATGCGCAGAGCAATACCGGTCCGCGGCCGCTGCAGCGTGGCGAACCTGCTTATCCGGCGCGAGCACTGGCCTTACGTATCGAAGGGCGGGTTCGTGTACAGTTTGATGTGGACAGCGATGGTCGTGTGCAAAACGTACGTGTTCTGTCAGCTGAGCCGCGCAATATGTTTGAGCGGGAAGTGAAACAGGCGATGAGCAAATGGCGCTATGAACCGAAGGCTGCCAGCAATCTCGTGGTGAACCTGGTGTTCAGGATTAAAGGCGGTTCTGCTGTCGAATAAGCCAGGACAGGTCATCACCAGTGATTTCCACGCAAAAAAAGGTCGCCATGAAGGCTAATGCCGATCGTTTAAGGATCAGTTGACCGATCCGGTGGCTCGTGTAAAAAGGGTTCATGCTCATCATGGACCCTTTTTAAATGGAACTTTCACAAGCTCTCGGTATTATCAATCTCACTGCCCCC
>NZ_JAHXYO010000018.1:0-107896 GCF_019969905.1 Rahnella sp. GSA61A
GTTGTTGAGGCGATTGTGTGCGGATTACCCATTTGGGCACAGGTATTCCTGATGCCGGATAGATGTAAGCAACAACCTAAAACCTGATTCAGTGCTTGCAAAACGGAGGTAGTCCATAGATGTAAAACGTGGCATCGGAAATGGCGTGCTTGCGGCAGAGTTCACGGGCGGATACCCCGGCTTCAGCCTCGCGGAGAATACTGATGATCTGTTGGTCGGAAAAACGCTTCTTCATGGGGATGTCCTCATGTGGCTTATGAAGACATTACTAACATCGGGGTGTACTAATCAACTGGGAGCAGGTCACTCCAAACTGACCCCTTATTGTAGTGAAACGGCTGCGTTGAGGCGGCTCTTCCTTATTCTGCAACACAGCCATACCAGGTTGACTTTCTCTCTGGCCGAACTACTAGGGATCAGTTTGGGGAAAGTACAATAGTTTCCGATATCCAAGCTGACCCCTACACAATCGACCTGGCCATCCTTGCCCCGGATGGCCAGGCGCTCCCGTTCGCCCCACACATTGGTTGGTGTGTTGCTTCACTGACTTCTCTCATGTGCATTTTTGCACAAAAATCGGCATTAAATTGTGGTTTTCATTAGACCCAAAATACTCAATGGATGCTAATGTGATATTAAGAAAATAATAATTTTTGGTGAGGAAGTATCAATTTGGAAGAGTTTAAAGTGAATACGTTAGAAGAACTCGAAACACAAATTGCAAAATACGGAGACGATGTTCTCTTTCGTGGCCAGACTTCTTACTATGGCTTACCTGGTAAGCCATCAGTCATAACATCCTTTGAACGGAATGTTTGTATACCTAGCAAAATGCTCAAATGGAGTCAGTATGCAAAGAATGTCCTCGACGTCTTTGTGAATGGGCGAACCGATTCTTTCGAGTATCAACAGGCACTTTTACAACACTACGGTTGGAGATCATTCTTTGTTGATTGCTCCTCTAACGCTGCTGTAAGTGCATGGTTTGCTAGCCACAGCTTCTCACTTCTAGAACCTTATTTTGAAATAAGTGAAGACTACCAGGAAAGGTCGGTATTCCTCGTTAAACAAAAAGCCGAATACATTTTCAGCGAGGGTTTGGGGCATCTGTTTATTCTGGACAGAACGGCGTGTCGTAAAGTCGGGTTAGTTGACTTAGCAGACCTTTCAATAACCGGCTTTCGGCCCCGCACTATTGCTCAATCTGCATGGATGGTTGGACCTTTGCAAAGCGGCCCGCTTCCAGATGATTGTTTTGTAGCTCACATAACCGTGGATCGTTCTCTTTTGCGTGATTACGCGGCAAAAAATCAATTATCGAGCACTGAAGATTTGTTCCCTTCGGTTAAAGATGACCCAATACTAAAAGCATTATTGGGGTTGCCGTGGAGACAGATAAAATACCCGGATAATAAATGCGAATTTAAAGTATTTCGTCGGTCCTTAGATGTTCCGGAGTATCACGATAGTTTCGTTAAAATATTTTGGCCTCACACAGCATTTTACTGTGGGGATAAGATATCTGATAAATTTAGCGAAATTGCAGGGGACACAGTAGGAGGTACCATTATTTCCGCTCCGGACACAATTTTATTTGGAACTGCACCAAAAAGCATGCCTCTAAAATTTCCTCACATTGAAAATCTTGTTGATAAATATGGATCAGTGTTTTTTGAGATTGACGATTTGATTCAACATGCAAGTACTGGAAACCTTACTGTTTATCAAAAGGGAATTGGCATTATTCCAAGGGGAAAGGACTTATATGAACTCTGTGAGTTGGGGGTCGATCATCCTGGTCTTGATATGACGCGAGTTGGAGTAAGCAGCGGTTGGTACTATCGCAAAGGCTCGGATGGGCTTTGGGTTCGCGAGTACAATGAAAATGAATGTCCCTGTGAGTCAGAGTTTGTACATGAACGGCATATATCAGCTTTGCATATTGCTGAGGACTTTGTTAGTTCCCCCAAGAATCTACCAGAAAGCGTTGACCAGAATAACATTTAACGGGATTCTAGGCCAATCGTGCGAAAAACCACGTTAAGGGAATAACAGTTTGAAATATAAATACTTATTGGGCTTCTTATTTAGGCTAAAAATCGTTTATAAATATCGTTTATAAATATCGTTTTTTGTCGTTTGAATACTTGATCGTATCAAAATCGATCTCTGATACCCGTTAGCGTGTTTTTTACATCACTGGACTTCAAACCCCTTCTATGGCTCACCTGGTCAATACGGTGCAAGAACTGGCTGCTAATCAATTAATTCGTTTCGCCGGAGATTTCGGCGGTTCCTGCAAAGAGCCCCATAACCTTAGTCGATGAACGACATTCGTGAAGCCGCCTATCCTGGCGGCAATTTTGTCTCTACTGGTTTCGTGACGCTTTTTTTAATCTAAAAATGAAGATCTTTAGTCAGAGTGAATTTTTCTGTAGCTACATCGCCTTTAATATATCCATATTGTTCCAACCAGGAATGTAAAGTTCTAACATCCTCAACAAGGCTAATACATACATTTTCATCTTTAAATACAGGGGTGTATAAGTTATGCATGCCAATGAAAACCGGCTCATTTGCTTCCTTTATTTCTAAACGCCCATTAACGGCGCGACCATATGTACCGTCGGAGAATGAAAGATTGATAGCGTCTATTGCGCTGAATGCGACAGGGTAAGGGAAATTTTTACTATAAAAATTTTTAATAATTTCAAATATTTTATTGGTTGTGATTTCCAGTTTCTTTGTACTCTTCATTTTATTTCCTTATTTTACCGATGGTAATGATTTAAATAAATTATTGATATGAGTAAACATTTCATACGAACACTTCCGGTTCTCAAAGAACCTCAACAGTTCACTATCGACAATCTCTGGCTAGGCTTTATCTTTTTATGCGCGTAAGCGCATGAAGGTGACAGCAATTGTTACTTGTGACTCTTACGCCAAGGGTCGCCGGAGACGCGGCGCAGCCGCCCAGGTTTGGTAGATTTTACCGATGCTAATCCCTCGCCCTGCTAGACCATTCCCGCTCACAGCTTTGATACGCTAATGTACGCTGACGGAGTGGCCCTGGCGAAGCCAGGGCGTATCTCCGCGTTAGCGCCTTTGGCGCTTACGAGCGTGTACTTCAGAGCTAAAGCCACACCTCTCAAAGCGATACAGTTTTAATAGTTACAACATTCACTTTTAAAGCCACTCTGTTCCGGGCCTTTGGCCCGGGGCGGGGCGGCTTTTCAGGTGGGCGGAGGGGGTGCGTTTGCGCTCGGTGCTGGGGGTTGATGTGGTTATAGCTTAGTGAATGTTGTAACTAATATAATGGATGTTATGCCCCGGCTTGTCCGGGGAGCTACTTCTTCTTTTGCTCTGGCAAATGATGCCGTTGCTCAGGTGTGGTTGCCCTGAGCAAAGCGAAGGGAGCTACTCCAGATGCCATGCCGTAGGCTGGCTCAGGAGTACTCTTTCTTTAGAAAGCTTGTTTTGTTCAGAAGTAATGTTCGAAATTAATCACATCTGAAGAGGGGTTTTCGAAGTTAATGGGATGCCTCAACCGGGGGAATTATCTCTTCGAATTTAAACGATTATTTCTTAATCCGACGTTGGCCAGCGCCGTATCGTGAGCATGCCCCGACCGTCGCCGGTGCACATTTTGGCGGACAACAGACGTGGGGAAGCCTGCCAGGCATCCGCGAACGGAAAAAATGCCAGCATCTGGCCCGCGAAATCGCAGGAGGGGGAAAGGTTTAGAGAGGAATGTGGTTAAGACAGTGGAACGCCGGCGCGCTCCAGGAGCCGCTGATAAAACGTCTCAGCATCCGTGGACAGCAGCGTTGGGAACTCGGCTTTGAGGGCACTTTCCAGCGACATCTGCGCAACCGTGGTGAGCAGACCACTGGCCGTAAAACGCCGCCAGGCGTTCTCATGCGTGGCCGTGCTATTTTTGGGACGCAGCTGCCGCACTTTACGCGCCTGTTCGTCAAGAACGGCGCCAATATCTGCCTCAGTTCGCGCTTTTTCATCGCGCAGCTCCGGGCTGACAACCCAGCGTTTTATCTGTCTCAGCCGGTTTTTAAGAGAATGGCGGCGGTCAATACTGATGCCCAGACGTGCCATTTTCAGCAGGTGACGCTGGTATTTCTGCTGCATCGACTCCGCCAGTCCGCTGGCTACCGCCCACTGGCGATATTTATGCAACCACTCCCGGATGCTTTCTACGGCGATGCCGCGTGAAGTGAAGCATTTGTCGGTGAGAAAAATTCGCATGGGCTTGTTCTGGCCAGAATCGGCGTCGCGGTCGCGGTGTATCACCACGTAGTCCAGTTGCTCCATCACCCGTAGGGCATGGAGTAGAACGTCATAGGCTTTACGACCGTTCTCATAAACGTGCAGCGCATTCATACGGCGGGCAATCTCTTCCACCGGCAGCATCATTTCGAAAAGGTAATCGCTGTCCGGGCTGTAGTCACAATTTGCGGCCAGAACCAGAGACAGAGAAGTCAGCGCCTCACGGCTCTCAGAGCGTGGGGTAATCCGCATAGGTTTAGGGGTAAAGGAGGGGTCAGACGCACGGGAGTAAGGCGTGTAACCAGTACGGCGAAGCGCGATCAGATCGGCATTTCGCCGCCAGTCATGCTGACGGAAGCAGGCCACCACTTTTGCAGCCATGCCGCGCGGCGTTTTGCCCGTGTAGGCCGGCTGGTTGTTGCGGTGCGTCTTCGACTGGCCTTTGCGCAGGCGGTTAGCCTCACCACGTCGCGAAGGACGATAGACACTGGCAGAAACACTGTTTGCTACCGGTGAGAACGGAAACTGTTGTTCAGACACGGCTCCCAACGCTTATGTTGCGCCGGAGGAGTTGACCTTTAAAAGGCATAAATCTATACTCCCTGCATAGAGCAACAACTCTATACAGTGTTAGTGAGCCCCGATTATCTTCTCCTTAGTCGCCAAACCTAGGAAGATTATCGGGGTTTTTGCTTATATGGGCCTGTAAGTATCTCAATCAGCACCCATTCCCTACCACCTTATGGCGTGGCCAGCCAGAAATTCTCTACTCGATCAGTAATCTCGTACTCAATGTGCCAACCATCAAAAATGTGAAATCTTTACATCTAAAACACTACGTTCAAGCAATTCACGCTCGGGTAAACCTTCAATAAACTGCGCCTGTGTAAGCCCTTCTTCACTCGCAGATTTCAATTAGAGAGCTCCTTTCTTTATGCTTTATGCGTTTTTCACGCTTACGTACAATAGCGCCCAGCTGTCTTTGGCTGGCAGACATTGGTTTACCTTTTCGATATGCGCGTTTTAATCCAATGAGGAAGTTTTTGCATTGTCAGCTTGTGGCATCTCCACCTCCCCATGTTTTATAAGAGAATATGTAGAGAATACTAGAGCTTTTTAACTTTATGTCAGGCATGAGCAACGTTGGCGCGCTGCTCATATTGTTGAAGTGACGAGCTGAGTTTCGTTAATCGTTAATAAGCAGAGTGCCAGTCTTTCCCTAACGCCCAGCGAGACTGCCAGTGAGTTAGATAGGTTTGTGCCAGGTCAGGCACATCGTGCAGTACCAGGGCGTTCTCCGAATTCGACCGCGCGGCAGACAGGGTATAGTTATATGATCCGGTTTCGACCGTCTGTCCATCAACAATAATCACCTTGTCATGCATGATTTTAAACTGGCTGACGGTACGCACCGGGATCCCCGCATTCACCAATAAATTCATCGCGGCCACACTGGCTTTCCCGCGATTGCCGCCCTCATCCAGTACCACCTGGACGTCGACGCCTCGTTTCTTTGCTTCGACCAGCGCACCGGCAATGGCGGGCGAGGTAAACGAGTACCCCATCAGGCGAACGCTTTGCCGCGCATCGTCTAAGGTCTGCAGTACCAGCTGCTGCGCGCTGCCTTCCGGTGAGAATCCCACCTGTACCGACGGGGCCGCGCTGGCGGTGCAAACGCCCACATTCAATAACATGGCCAGTAAGGCCACCCGCAATCTGTTGTTCTTCATCAGTCTGTTTCCTCCTGGTAGGGCAAAGCATAAATCCCTGATGACACACTGGTGGTCAGCAGGCAAAAGGAACCTTCGCCACAGGACGCGTCCCAGGTCAGGTTTTCCGGCACGCACTTGGTCAGACAGGTAATGGCCACCTTCAGTGCCTCATGGTGCAATCCCGGATGCGTTCTGAAACACACCCGCTGATGCTCGATATCATCATCGCTGAACATAAAGCCATGCAGGTCAAAAAAGTGGATCGACAGTGCTTTTTCACCCTTCATCGTTTTTCTCCTGACACCGCGCAAATCCACCTCATACCCGGTGGCCTGCACGACCTCGCTTTATTTCATCGCATTATCGATGGCCTGCTGCATCACCTGAGCGGACACGACGCCCGGAATGACGGTCGTGTTGTCAGCGGTCGCGTTCTCTGCCGGCATCACGATGATCCCCGGCGTCCCGGTTAATCCCAATAGCTCTGCCAGCGCACTGTTACCCGCGATCAGGGCATCTGCCGCTGTGCGGTTCGCGACGTCTTCTTCTCCTGCGCCCACTGCCGTGGCCACTTTTTCAATATCGTCTGACGTCAGTTTCCCTTCGTTATGGCCGGTGCCGTAAATCCCGTTGTGGTAGGCCATATAGGCATCAGCCCCCTTCTGTTTCCAGATGGCCAGACCACGGCGTGACGCCTGCGTAGACTCGGGGTAATGCCCGGCAAAAATCGTCCAGTCACGAAAAGCAAACCGCACATCCGGTTTACTGACCATGACCTGCTCCATCACCGGAGCCATCATGCTGCAGGCGATACATTCGTAATCAAAAAACTCGGTCACAATCACTTTCGATTTTTGCGGGCCTTTCACCGGCACGCCGTCAAGCTGCATCAGCAGCCGGTGCCCCTTCAGCACCGACTGTGCCATCAGCTGTGCCTTGATGGCTGCCTGCTGTGCCTGCAGCTTTTTGCTCACCTCGATGAGCACCTGCGGATGGGCCACCAGGTAGTCGGCGGCAATCTCGCCGATGCGTGACTGCTGTGCCGGTGTGAACTCTTCCGGCTCTGCGGCGCCGGCGTGGATTGAACCGAAAATAAAACTCAGGGCGAGCGAAAGCGCCGCCGCGTTAAAACGGTTTGTCATGATGGTGTCTCTGAAGAGGAATACCGGAGTTGCCGGTAAAGGAATAGGTGTCCGTTGACGGTATGTAAACGGTGCGGATTAACGTTCTTTCTGAATATTCCGGACGGCTTCGTGGGTAATTTCTTCCCGCTCCGGCTCCCGGCCCCGGCTTTCGGGCGGTAACGTCAGTTGCCCCTGTTTTTCCAGTTCACGCGCCGCGCTGGCCAGCGCCCGCTCTGACAGGTCATTTTGCGGGTTTTTAGCGGAGCCGTGCGCTTTATCCTGCTCGGCCTGCACGTAGCGGAGTGCTTCTGCAGACACCAGGCTTGCCTGCGCGTTTTCAGCAGGCAATGCTGCACTGTCAAACTGACCCGCCCCGGCAAGGGTGGCCAGCACAGCCCGAATGGCGCCGTTGTTGTCCTGCAGGGCTTCGTTTTGGGCAAGCAGGCCAGAAGCCTGACGGATAAGCGCGGCGTAGTCCGGCAGCTTCTCACCCGGTAGCACCGGTATTTCCTGCCGCATGTTCTGAACTACACGCTCTACCAATTGTGCTGACAACGCTGGCACATCCTGCCCTTTAGTCTCTGGAAGCTGAATTTCAGACAGGGGATGCCGCGTCTCTTCAATAGCCCGGAGTGCCTGGCGAAGCAGGGCAGACTCATCCGCCGGCCTTTCTTCTGCCGGCAGATACCGCAGGATCTCCTGCAGCTCAGACTGAACCAGCCTGAGCAACGTGGCATCCGGCCTGACAGTCCGGTCAGTCACCCCGCCCGCCACTTTCAGCAGCTGCGCGGACGGCATCTGCCGGCCGGTGAGCAGCAATACGCCTGCCGCCGGGTTGCCTCGCGCCGCCGCCAGCGCCTGCGTCATATCGCTGACCACAATCGTGTCACCGTTGCGGCTTTTTTGCACCACCGCCGCCTGGGCACCCTCGGTCGTCAGTTGGCGTACCGGCCCGGTCTGTATCTGACCGGTGTCTGACTGAAGGGGAAACATCGTCAAACCCGCCGTTTTGCCGTTGCCGTCATAAACCGGTAACGCCAGATGCGGCATCGGATATTTTCTGGTTGGCGGAATAATCCGCGCCGTCACGGGGTTATCTTTTAAGCCCTGTTCCTGCAGGTAGGTTCGCCCGATGGCCGTTTTGCCCACCGGCTGCCCCATCGCCCAGATGCTCCGGGCCTGCGCCCGCTCTGATTCCGGCTTCAGGGCATCATGCGCAGTCGTCGGGCCGTTATCTTTTTGCCGCAGCGTATCCATCCAGTCACGAAGACCATCGGTATAAATCTGCACATGATCGCGCGCACGGGAGGCGTTAATGTAAAAGGCCCGCATACCGCTCATTCGCTTACGCGCACCCTCCGTCCCCTCCAGCGCAATCACATAGTCCGTACTGGCCCCCTGTGCGCCGTAGCCGGTCACCGCCCAGGCATAATCGATGTGCTGGTCTGCCCGCGTAATGCCCGGCGTAATGACCTTTTCGCCGCCGGCGTTTTTAAGCACCACCTCGCCGTTGTCACGTAGCGTTTCTACCCGGTACTGTTCATGGGCATCATGGCCCGCCTGCTTCTGTGTTTTGCTCATGCGTACGCTGTCACCTTCCCGCAGCTCAATCTCACGCCGTTCAAACACCTCAATTTCGGTGGCGTTTAGCTCTTTCGGGGAGTAATAGTGCATGCGGTCATTTTCATCGCGCAAAAAGACACGCTCCGTTCCCAAATCGATGCCGGTCACGCTCAGATATCGCTCGTTGGCCAGCACCACTTGCCCCGCCTTCCAGTCATTAATGCGGTTGAAATCGTGACGACCGCCGGTAATGCGATCCAGTATCGGGACGGTCACCGCCTTCTCCCCCAACGCCCCTTCTTTTAACATGGCCTGATGAATGTATTTATTGATCATCTGCCGGTCCTCATGCAGCTGCACCACAATCATGGTGCGCTCACGGGCATCCGGTGTCCGGCTCATGTAGTCCACGGTAATACGTGTCCACGGTGATTCGGTTTCGACCACCGAGTAGCCAGGGGCCTCCCAGGACCTCAGCCGGGGCACCGTCTTCGGTGAGACTCTCTCCATTTTCTCGAGGGCAGCACCGGCTTTGTTCTCAATGACGCTGTAAACGGCAGACTTCAGGTCATGATTACGCTGGCGAACGATTTCGTTCATCACGGCCACGTCGAGGGTACTGCGCTCCTGCATCAGCGTGAACGGTGCCCCGCTTTCCGGTGACTGCAGCTGACCGGTATCCCCCACCGCAACGGCCCGGCCCTCTCCGCGCGATATCGCCTGATAGGCGGCAGCGGTGTCCTGATTCCCCAACATCGAGGACTCATCAATCAGAAAAAGTGTCCTGGCATAACGCACGTCTTCGCCCGCCGCCGTGCGCTGTTGCCAGTCCACCACGAAGGATTTAAGGGTCTGCGCCTCGATGCCAACATCACGCATTTCCTTCACCGCGCGGTGCGTCGGGGCAAGCCCAATCACGAGCGGCCGTTCACTTTCCGGCAGGGTGTCAATCGCGGCTTTCACCGCCCGGAACTGGGTGGTTTTCCCCACGCCGGCATAGCCCTGTATGGCAGTAAAGCGATCGGGGCTTTGCAGGATAAGCGTCGTGGCGGCCTTCTGCCCGGCGGTCAGCCCATTAAGCAAGACCGGATCCATCGTGGCCATCAGCGGCGTCTGGGTATTTTTACCCGTATCAATTTCCCGGATGATGGCCTTTTCCATCTCCCAGGTCGCCCGCCCCACAAATCCCCCACCGCCGCCGACTTTCACCGGGATGAGGTCTCCCTCTTTCACCTGCCGGGCCACTTCGCCCCGTAACGCCCCCAGATTATTGAAGAACGTGCCCGCCTGCTCCAGCAGCTTCACCTCTGAGAAAGCGACGTCCTTCATCTGGGCAACCGCCCGCGACACGGCCTTTTGCGCATCCGTGAGTAATCCTGCGTTTAACGCGGCCAGCGCTTCCCCGGCGTCTTCCTTGCCACTGGCCTGGCGGACTAACGCCAGCGGTGAGCGGGTGGTGCGCATCCGGCCGAGTTTCTCTTCCGCCTTGTTTTGTGCTTCCCCGGTAAAGATTTCCGCCTCATGTCCCGACTGGGCCAGGGCGTTCATGATGTTGCCGGACAGGTCACGGGCGTTGAGGCTGGCCAGCACGATACCGTGCTCATTGTCCCGGCTCCCCGGTGCGCTGACGTAGCCGTGCGTCAGATACAGCGGCCGGTCGGTCGCGACCTGCAGCGGTTTTTTCTGGCCATCGCGCTGCACCGTTAATTTTCCCTCACTGACGGCAGTGACCGTCAGCCGGTCGCGGGCTTTCAGCCCATTGGCTTTGTCTGCGGCCAGGGCAAACAGCTGTTCCCCCTGAGCAACGTGCAGCTGTTCACGGGTAAACAGCCGCCAGTCACCGGTCAGGTCGCTCAGTTTTACGCGGCTCAGAACGCCGTCGCTGTCGATAAGTGACAACATGCGCGTCTCCTCATGCACCCGGTCAAGGGTGTAGTGGCGGGTCTCATTTTTGTCTGACCGGTCTTCCAGCACCATCCCCGCCCGGTAGGTGGCCGGGAGCAGGCGTTCTTTCACGCTGGCATAGACCGGCGTGCGGGCTTCGACGGTCACGCCGTCCCGTTCAAGCTTGCCGGCGTTTTGCAGGGCGTCACGGATAATGCCGGTCAGGTGCTGCTGCTCGCGGGCGCCGGAGACCACGGCGGTGACGGGGGTGTCCGGTGAACTCAGGTCAGCATAGCGTTCAGCCAGTGCCCGGTAACGGTCACGCTTATCGCCGATACTGATCACCCGTGCTTCCAGCCCCACCACCGGTTCGGTCAGACCGTGACGGGGCACGCCAGCGGATGACAACACCGACAGGGCGTTGGCGTTGGACTGCCGCCCGGCGCTGTCCAGGAAAATAAGCTGGGCGTCTTTCTCCTTCGCTTCGCCGCTCAGGACCAGCATCTCCTTGAGTCCGAGGCGCTCCGCACTTTCCACGATGAGCGTGCTGTGCGCAGAGAGACTGAACCCCTTATCCAAAATGCGGCTGCGATAAAGGATGTCGTCTTTGAGCAGCACAGATTTGCCAAAGCTCAGGCCCCGTTCGGCAGAACTGGCCAGTATTTTCACCTCGCGGCCATGCTCACGTGACATTGTCACCAGTTCTTCCGTCACCTCGCGCAGACGGCCGATTGACGCCGGTGCGTTCAGGATGGCCACCGGCGCAAATTCCACCGCTTTGAGCCGCTCAGGCGTGTCGATGTCGGTCTGCCGGAAACTGACCACTTTCCCTTCCTTCACGATATCGGCCGCCAGGGCCTGCACAGACAGTTCATCCAGCAGATGAATATGCGAGGTAAACACCCCTTTGTCCCCGTCCAGCGGGGCCAGCAGGTTTTCACCGATGGCCCGGTCGATCGCCTTGCGCAGATTAGGGATCGACTGTTGCCCTTCCCCCGCCTCATGCGCCGTCATCAGCAGGTCACCGTAGGTAAAGCGGGTGCGGGTGTCACTGAGCACCGAAATCGCAGTACGCACCGCCTGCATGACGCTCGGCGGCATCGGACGTTCTTCCGCCTGTTCAGGCTCCACGGCGCGAACCTGTGCCGCATCTATCACCTCACGGATATCAAAATTCAGGTCTGCCATCTGCTGATCCCACCGGGCCTGCAGCCGGTTGCGCCCGGCCTGCGTCTCTGGTTTGACGATGGGTGATTCCGCCGGTACGTCCTTTGCACCCGTACTTTTTTCCGGCGTTACCTGTCCGGGTTCAGGCAGACTGACCGCCTCAGCGGTCATGCGGACAGGGGCGTTCCCCTCTCCGCCCACCTCAATTGCAGGTTCTGACGGGAAATCCACGCGTTCACGGGACAGTGATGGCTCGGTGACGGCTTCAGCCGGATTGGCCATCTCATCAGGCGTGCGGGCAGAGGCTATACCCGATTTCCCCACCTCGTGTGACGGTTCTGACGGTAAATCCACGCGCGCAGGGGACGATGATGGCACGCTGGCAGTGTCAGCCGGCGTCAGTGACGGAGCAGCGGGCGAGCGTGTGCCCTGCGCATCGACTTCATCGAGTCCGTAACGGCTGATATCGACCTTTTTCTGCCGGGTGTCTAACGCCGCGACATCGCGGCTTTTCAGAGACGCTTCATCCCCGACCTGGGCGGCGATTTCACGGTGGCGGGACGAAAACTCTTCCAGCACCGCCTCCGGAAACCCTTTAATTTCCCAAAGTTCATGCTTGCCGCCGGTGAGTTCTGTCTCATACCCCATCGCCTCGGTTTTCGCCTTCAGGCTGTTGCGGTAGATTTTGCCGAAGCTGACCTGATGGCGGTACATCGTCTCAATAAACCCGGCACCGTAAATGGCATCGGTGGCCAGCGCCTTCCACTTCCCATCCAGCTCGGTCACGTTGGCAACTACCGCATGGGTATGAATGGCCGGATCGAGATTGCGTGACGTATCGTGGGTAAAGAGCGCCGCCACCATCTTGCCGGTGGGAACGACCGAGGTGATACCTTCCTTCGTATCACGGGCGGAAATCGTCTGCTCCATGATGGCCAGCGTTTCTTTGACCGCCTCAATATGGGCCTGCAATAGGCGCTTATCACCGCCGGCCAGGATAAGCATTGAGACACTTTTCGGTGCAGAAAAAGTGAAGTCGTGTCCGGGCCGGTGCACATGGTTACCTGACACCTCCTTCCCCAGCTCCACGCCATTCGGCAAACGCCCGTGCAGGACATTGGTGAACGCCTCAAGATCAACGTTCCCCTCCAGACCCAGCTCACGGGCGCCTTCCCCCAGCCACTGGCTTTGCAGGTCATCGAGAAAATAGTAGTTATCTTTGCTGCTGTAATAGCCCGCCGCGTCTGCAGCAGACGCAACGGAGGCAACGGTCATCATCGTTCAAAACCTCCGGGTTCGTGGTGTTCATCCATATGCTGGTACGCTTTATAATCATCGTGGTGTCGCAGAATGTTCTGTTCCTCCTCGGCCATCGCGCGGTTTGCCGCGCCGTACTCCGCCGCCTGGGCCTCATCCAGGCTTTCCGGTGACTCCTTCCGCGCACCCAACGTGCGCAGAACAAGCTCACCCTTTTCATCCACTTCCACGTCCATCTGCAGATCCGGTGCTTCCCCCTGTGCGTCGGCGGCGCCCTCGCTTTGTGCCCCGTCGGCCTGTGAAGCAGGCTTACGGCGTTTAAGCGCGAGCAACTCCAGGGCGCTGAGGCCGGCCAACGGTTTCATGTTGTTGGCAGCAACAGACAACACGGGTGGGTTTTTCAGCGCGGCAGAGTTGTGTGGTTGAGGGGGTATGGCGTGAGTCGTTATGGCGGGTTGCGGTACTACAGGTTCAGGTTTAGTTTGTTTGTTGGCCTCTATCTCGGGTGCTACGCCCTTTTTCACCGTTTCCGCCAGCGGAGGATCCTGTCGCATACGCGGGGTGAAAGGGCGAACATTCGCTGGCAGTATCGGCGCATCAGAGGATTCGGATGCTTCTGAACCCACGCCGTCAGGGGCGGTTTCGGGCTTTTCAGCGTCGTGTTGTTTTGATTTTTCCACGCCCCTGGCAACCGGGGGCGTGCTCTGACTGACGGCGGACACGAGCGGGATATCGGCCTGCTTTCCGGTCTGGACAGTTTTCTGCCGGTCGGCTTGCGGTGTCACCGCCGGGCTGGATGACTGACCGGCATTTTTCGGTTCCTCTGCGGCTTTCTGCCCTTCCAGAATTTCGTCGCCGGTCGGGAAGACAATGCCCGCCATGCGCGTCGCCTGTTCGTTCTGGCTAATGACCTGTTCCAGCTGGGGACTGAGCACATCCTTGAAATCGCGCGCTATCAGCGCCTTGTGATATTTCTTTTGTGCCCGGTATTTCAGATCCAGTTTTACCACCGGGTATTCCCCCGGCAGGCGGGCATAGAAACGCAGGTTCGGCATCGACATGATGTTGTCATAATCGACCACCGGCTCATTGACCTTGTCGCGGCTGATGGAGATACCGTCACGGATTTGGTCAAGACCGTAGCTGTTTTGCTCCCGCGCCTCACGACGGCGCTGATGCCCCAGCTCTTCCTCTACGATTTTCGCCACTTCAGCGCTTGGCGAACGGCCATAGAAACGGGTGTTCAGCAGGTCAAAAATAGACTTGGCCACCTCACGTCCGTACACGTTGATAAGCTGTGGCATGTTCTGAATGCCAATAACAAAACAACCGCCAAATTTGCGCCCTTCAGCCAATGTCTCGGCAAACTCGGGGATTTTTTGCAGGCTGGTCTTTTCATCGACGACAAACCACACACGGCGGTCGGGATCTTCCCCCATGCTTTGCAGATAAATCGTGGCCATCGACAGCCACATGGATATCAGCGGACGAACCGACTTGCGATGACGGGCCGTGGTGGAGATAAACAGCCAGCTTTTGTCGTACCGGGCGTCGGTCATCCACTCCCGGATGCTGAACTCGGGTTTCCCCTCCTGGTCAAGCCCCTGCAGGTATCGCAGCGCTTTGGCGTAGTTGGTGACCACCGAACGGATAGAGATGGCCGTTTTCTCAATTTTTTCCTCAACCAGGTTGGCAGAGGGGGTGTTTTTGAGAAATTCGCGCAGACTTTTCATGTCGATAGACAACAGGGCTGTCAGGAATTTCTCAATACTGCGATCGCTATGTGAGGCAAACTGCATTGCCGTATCGCTGAAAATGGTACGCGAAGAGGACACCCAGAACGGGTCGGACTCCCCCTCCACCGGAATAAGCGAGGCCGTCAGGTTCTCGTAGTCCACGACCTCCCGCGCTTCCCGCCACAACACCCAGTTCTCACAGCGCTTATCGTGCGGGTTGAGAATTTTGTCGATACGTTCGTCAAAGTGCGTTTCAATAAAAGTGCCGCCGGAGTCGTAGACAATCGCCCGGTCCCCCCGTTTACGAATAAAGTCGAGCAACCAGCGGATAAGCGTGGATTTACCGACTGCAATAGTGCCGTGTATCAGGTAGTTCATGATCTCGGCGTTCTTCACCATGTGTAGGCCACCGATCTGCAGGTCTGATTTCTGACCGGCCTTTTTCAACTGACGGTTTACGCTGTCCACGTCATCGGTCAGCGTCATGCCGGAGAGATAGGTGTCTTCACTCTCTTTTTTTCCAATGCGCCCCACGTACCAGGCAATCACGCTGAACAGCAGCAAACACACCGTGCCGCAGCCTGCGGCACTCAGCTTTAAGTTATTCACCAGCTGGCCGCCCATCGACTGCATCCAGGGGTCAGCCAGCAGCTGTCCCAGCGTCAGTTTGGTGGTGCACAACTGTACGCCGCTATTGCAGTGCCAGCTGATATCCCAGGTCGCCGGGCTTTTCGGGTTCATCAACGGCACAAAGCTGGATAACAGCCTGCCGGTCCAGTACCAGAAACCGTTATTCAGCACATCGGCGGAGGTGACCGCCCAAAATACGCCGCCGGTGGATAACAAAAACAACAGTAACAGCCAATTCAATATCCACTGGTTGACCTGGGCAAACATACGCAGGCGGTAGGCCGTCATCTGGCCCCCCTGCGTGAGGTATTTCGGTGTAAAACTCATGGTTCAGCTCCGGCAAACGCGCAGGCTTAAGCCGCCCGGACGGGCAGCTTAGGGATGGTTGGTAAACAAACGGGGGATGAAATTCAGTGATAAAACGAATAAGTCTTAGGAAACGACAACGGTTAATTCCGCCGCGCAGCGGTCAGGTTTGACTCATGCGATTAAGCGGGAACGCCGGGGAATTACTGACTCAGCAAGGCATCTGTAACTGTAAATCGAGAGAAAAAAAGCAGCTTACGAGAAACGCGAACAGGCCGCTTCCCTGAATCTGAATACTCCAGTCAAGACCGATACTCACGGCAGTAAATGCCGTCAGGATGGCCACCATCAGATGAGATAGCATCAAGTATTTGCCTGCAAAACGCATAAATGGCATTAGGCCAAGTGCTGCAACCCGCTTTCGCTCAGGGATCAGGGGCAATATCACCCCAACAAGCGCGATCACGCTGCAAAAATTTGCAGTATACGCAGCCGTGAGCTGCTGGGGGCCCCACTGGCTTCGTAGCGGCACGGCAAGAATAAGCCAGACGCCAGAAAACAGCATTAGCGCCCATACCCAGAACAGTACCCGTTTTGAAGTCTGAAAAAAAACATGTAGTTCTCTCCAAATAAATATCACCGCCTTCTGCGGCCTTCAGTGTGCAACGGTGGCGGATTACGATGCCCTAACGATGACTGAACTGCGCCTGGATAAGCGCTCCGGTCGTTCTGAACAGGAAAGCCACCGCGTTTATCATGGCAACCGTGACAGACGACAAAAATGCACCCACCGCCAACACCAACGTTATCAGCAGTACGACCGGCAACGCGTCAGGCAGCATATCGCTGCGAGTCTGGCGTAAGGCCAGCGAGAAGGCGTACAAATTACTGTCGTGCATGATGAACTGCTGCAGGGCGACGCCGTGATGCCAGAGAACAAACGCGCTCCAGATGAAAAACAGGGTAAACCAGGCCATCAGGCTACGGGCACTTTTGTATTGCATGAGCAATTCCTTCAGTTGGGCGTTTAGCAGCAACGCTCGTCACAGTCCGGACGCGGAGATTGGCGTCTGGACGAGGAAGCGGAATATCACAGGAGGAAAAGCAGGCACGGCCACCGGAGAATTAAAGGGTGGCGTGTGGGGTTGTTACGTTATGCATGGAGAAGACAGGGTATTCAGATATTAACCGGAAAAAACGTAATACAGGAAACTGGGGAAATTCATCCTATAAGAGATTTAGCCTTGGCACGTATTTCAGCCAATTCGTTTACAGCAACCGTTCCTTTTTTGGTTATCTTTCTGGCGCGCCAGTCAACACAGGTCACCTGATCGGCTAGGGCGACACCCTCACGGCTTCCTGATAATTCCACTTCGAACGGGTAGTTTTTGACTTGTGTCGTACAGGGAACACAGAGTAAAAGCCCCACTTTGTTGTTATAAGCAAAAGGACTGAGGACAACGGCAGGACGATGCCCTCCTTGCTCGTGTCCCGCAACAGGATCAAAATCAATCCAGATCAAATCCCCCGAGTCAGGTACAAAACGGGAAACCATCAGAGTAACTCCTTGCCTGTCGGAGCACCAAAATCGGCTTTATCATGGATATTATCAGCAGAGATCCCCGCCAGAAGAGCATCCAGCGAGTATTCTTTTACTCTCGTTGGAACGATGATGATGCGTCCTTCTTCCACGACAATTTCAACGGTATCATCAATGTTCAGAGAGGCTGCTTTCATGATTGCAACCGGTAGCCTGACTGACGGGCTATTGCCCCATTTTTTTACGATAACTTGTGCCATTTCTTCACCCTCGCGTATCAACAATGATGATACTGTATCATTACTACTTTTAGTGTCAACTTTGTTGATACGTATTGATTAACAAGAGGGCTGACCGGATGGCACAGGACCGTGTGCCATCCGGTAATGCATAAACGAGTGGGGAAAGGTTAGTTCATGATTCCGGCGACGGATTTGGCCAACTGAGCTTCCAGAACCGGTTTAGCTTCTTCGAACTTGAGGTTCACCTTGTTGGCGTTAGAAACCACGCGCGTCTGGTATTTCATGCGGTTGCCTTCTTCACTGCTGGTCTGCACCTTCACACCAGAGTTACCCTGGCGTAAGGCGGCGACGTTATCTGTTGTCACGGTCGCTTTGCTGCGTTCCGAAATCTGCAGATCGGTCACCATTGTGTAGTTGACGTCTTCGACCAGTGCGTCAGCTGCCATACCGGCAAGACCTGCGGCCAATCCTACCCCCAGAATTGCCCCACCGGATGTGCTGTTATATGCGGTGATCCCAGCGCCCAGTGCGGCACCTGCGGCAGCACCTTCATAGCCCGTTGAGAGCAGCCCCTGCGCCTGACGCAGGTCCATTTTCTCGGCTTTCAGGACGTTGGCCTGGATCCAGTAATAGGCAGAGTCCGGTGACGACGTGACGTTATAGCCTTTAGCACGCAAATCTTGTGCTAAGAGCGTTTGCAGGTCGCTCATGTCTTTGTCAGAGGTGTTTCGGATCTGGATATAGACCGTTTTTTCGCTGGATGGCTCCAGCCACACGGTCTGACTCATCTGTGTTTTCACATCGAGGTTACGTTTTTTGATGGCGGTGCCCATCGCGCTACAGCCGGAAAGTACCAGACATGAGACGACCACAGCCGCCACAAGAGAATTGCGGTTTTTCATTTACTGTTTCCTTGTCAAAAAAGCGGGGCAGACACGCCCCGAAATATTGGCTATTTGGATATAAATCTGGAGGGTGAAACCCTTCCGTTAGAATTACAGAAGGGTTATCGGCAGCAGGGGATGTAACTTAAATCTTTTTAGCCAGCGTAGTGAGTTTTTTCATCATTCCACCAATGCCATAACGCGTAACTTCAGCACTGATAACAACCTGCATCACAATAAAAGATAAAATAAGTACAAATGGAGCAGCACCTATTAATATTTCATTGTAAGTGCAAGCAGCGACTGCTACGGCCATATTGATAATTAATGATGCAACTGCTAATCGTTTTACCAATCTCTTGAGATTCAAAAGAATTATCGATTGGTTTCGCACAGATGCTGGGATTGACAAATAGACTAAAGATGGAACATATAGCCCAGTACTAATTGCAATGCCAAAGATAAATGAAAATGCAAAAAAACCAAGCTCGGTCCCCATATGGCTAAAAAATGTCAATGGGTTGCCGAAGGCATCTGACTCTGGAACATAATTTAACGCAAGCCATAGTACTGATGCAGAATAGGCAGCTATACACAGCACTGGCCAAGTTATAGAAAGCCTCATTGCAGCCAATGGAGAAACAATAGGCCGGTCCTCATCCTGAAGGCTTCCAATAAGCATGTTCATGTCTTGATTAATTTGATTACGCGTAATTGTTTCCACATCATCCCCCATTACTTATCCGAAACGTCTTTTCATTTCGTCTAACTTATTTTTTATAGATTTGTCATCCGCCTTATCAGGTATAAGATTCTGCTTACCCTTCTCGGTTTCAATACCGGCAGCAAACTGACCTTGGGCTTTATTATGCTCTCCTTTTAATATATCACTGGTTGTCTGAACAGGTGTTTTGTTTTGATCTATTTTTTCGCCATTTCCGCTAATGACTTCTGAATTCGCAGATCTTTGTGCTGCAACCTGCCCCGCCACGTTATTAGGAATACCTGCACTCTCCGCGTGCGCCCTCACTTTCTCCGCAGCCGAGTTATAATTTTCAGTCATTGACGCTGAAGGCGGACCACCTTGCACGTTAAGATTTCTCTCTCGATTATGCAGGTTTACATCATCCGCCTGAACAGATTGGGCACCCGCATTCCGGTCCCGTTGTATGCGGTGAGTTTCATCCTGTGCTGATTGGTGAATGTCAGACACCGGTGCTGACTGCTGGCCATTTTGAACATTGCGATCACCGTTGTGCAAATTGACTTCATCAGAACTCACAGACGCCGATCCTGTACCCCGGCCTTGAGAAATACTGTGGCCATCCGGCGCACTCACAAACGGTGCAGTCCTTTGCGGGGACGTTTCAATGACACCTGCAGATGTCGTCCCATTGGCGTTTTCTGGGTTTCCTTCTGCCGCACTGGCTCCATAAGGTATCGGGATTGGGTCGCCGGACGAGGTATGTTGTGCAGTGACCGCGCCGTATTCTAACGAGTTTGATGGTGTCAGGGGTTGCATGTTTGTCTGTTCCGTCCGCTCACCGTAGTTCTGCATGATTTCCGGCTCCAGACGTTCTTTCATAAACTCTGTTGCTGCTTCACGCGCGGAATTAACGTTGGTCAGAACACTCTGTGCATTATTGCCAAACTTGGCCGTCGTCCAGTCCACAAATTCCTGGTTGTAGTTTGCATCCAGGCTGGCACTTTCGTTCTGGGCCAGTGTCGCCATCCGGCTGAATTCCTGGCTTTTGGTACTACTGTCGGTGTACTGATGATACTGACTTTTCGCATCATTCAGCGTCGCGGCATATTGTTCAACCTGAGAGTTAGACTGGTTGTCCGTCTGGTTGCCAGATTCGCTAACGCGAGCTGACGTCACCATATCCATGCCCTGGCGGAAATCCTTAACCGTCTGACTATTTTTATCATGTCTGAAATCAGTTCCTGCCGAATTACTCTCTTGAGTTCCATGTTGACTGCCTGTTGTACCTTTAACCTCAATGCCTGCATGAGCATCGGCGCTCAGTCCAGTGGCAAGTTTGACCCCTCCTCCCCACACCGATGAACCAGTGTCAAATTTCGCACCTACGCCAGCGTTAGCAGAAGCATCTTGCGATTTTGTCATCAGTTGGTTGTAAGCTTCTTGTTGGCTGATGTTGTTCGCTTTTGCATAGTTCTCTGCTGCCGACATCATCATGCTCGCCCCCCGTGTTGCGTTGGTGGCCTGGGTGTTTTCGCTGCCCTGCGTCATGGAGGCGCTGTTACCGCTTTGGCTGGTCAGCTGGTTCAGTTGCTGGAAGCCGCTGGTGACACTGTGGTTATACCCATCGAGCGCCGTTTGTGCCTCCTGCTGCGCCTGCCGCGACTGCTCCTGGAAACCGCTGCTCGCCAGTGAACTGAGTCGCATGTTAACCGGCAGGTTAGAGATGGCCTGAGACGTGTCATAGACGTTATGACCGTCAGCCGTCAGGGTGCGCATCCCGCCATTTTCCATCTGGCGGCTTTGTTGACCCATACGTTGCGACAGGTTGGTGTCAAATTTGTTGGCGTTAACGTTATCCATCGACATGTTGTTAAACGACCAGTTGCCGTCAGCGGTCGTGGATGCCTGACCGCCCGCAGAGAACGCCGCTGAACTCATCACGCCGCCCACCACCTGCGACGCCACCGAAGCTGCGCCTTTCGTCAGGAAAAAGGACAGTACCGGGATCGACATACTGAGATAGCCTGCGATATTGGCCACGTCAGAATGTTGCAGGGCAATGCGATCCTGATTCGCCAGCACCAACGCCGTTGAACCGGTTTTTGACTGGAGGTAAAAGTTGGCCAGGGAATTCAAAATCGCAAACATCACCGGCCACATCTGGAAATACAAGAACCCGCCGGCGTACAGCTTGAGGGTATTCAGCCCGAAGATGGTGTGGTTGACCAGGGCCAGCGCAATCACCAGCGGGAAAAGGCCAATCAGAATCAGCATCATCAGGGACTGGAACATCGGTAACGTTTGTGAGGCAATTGCCCCGCCCGCCGCCCAGCTCAGACGCTGTTTGGTCAGGGTCGATTCGGTGGCCAGATTCACCAGGTTTGCCGTATCCGAGGAGCGGGCGGCAAACCCTTTCCAGCCGTCGCGGATGGCGGCATTGGTCACGTTGTTACGCATAATCTGTGAGGCACTCAGTCCGCCTGCATAGAAAAATCCGTAGCTGTCGTTCATGGCATTGCTCAGCAACGCATCCGCATTCACTTTACTGCCAAACACGCGGGTCGCCATATCGTGCCAGCTGACGCCGCCCACCGAAATATCACTCCCCATCAGCGTTCTGATGGTGCCGGCGGCCTGCTGGCAGGTCACAAACTGCCTCACCCCACTGACCGTCTGATAGATCCCCCGTAAAGGACTCGGGTTATTGGTGATCAGCGTCAGCGGGTCGGTGCTGTTGAGCAGCTGGTTGATGGTGTATTTGTTGTTAAGCAAAATGTCACCAATCACACAGTTTTCGACATAGTCTGTCAGCATCTGTGCCAGCTGCGGGTTTTGCGTCCGAAAATCGGAGGTTTGCGCCACGATTTGAGAACCAAACAGCATCCCGCTCTTGGTATAGGTCAGCGAGTCCGGGCGCGATAAAGTGTAATCGTACAACTGCGCCACCCCAAATCCCGCACTGGTGGTCAGCCCCGCGATCATGGCCAGCCCCAGCGGCACATTGTCCACCTCGTACACGGCGGCCGGGTCGGTGATGTCGAGGATTTGAACTGACCGTTTTGGCACCAGTAACACGGACGTAATAAACATGAATACGGCCAGCCAGTGCATAAACACGCGCGGGTCGCGTGTTTTAATGAAGGACACCATCACCCCCAGCACGCCAAATGTGCTGACAATGCGAAGCAAGGTATCAAACGTATCGGCACCCAGAATGGTCACGACGCCGTTTAACACCTGCCGCCACATGTCCCCGCCGTATATCGTATACATTTCAGTCATTGCTGGTCCCCCAACGGTAGTTACCCTGATATGACGTTGAAATAATGGTCGAGACCTGCTGCTGGAGGTACTGCATGTTGCGGTCAATACCGTCCAGCGCGTTCTGATCGGCCGCCGACTGCAGCTTCATGTTGGCCAGTAGCTGCTGTGCCTGGGCCACGTTCTGCCGCAGCTCCCCCGCCGCCTGTTCCGGGAAGTTTTTCCCGGCCAGAGACTGACTGGCCTGCTTCACCAGCTCCTGCAGATACTGGATCATTAAATCCTGCGCGATGTAATCCGCCACCTGGATGAGGTAGGTCGGGCTTTGTCCCATACTTTGCGAGTTGGTCAGGTATTTCAGGACGGGGACAGAGGTGGTGTTGAGAAACCCCTTTTCCTGGTCGGATAAGCCGGTGTCATCCGTCAGCTTCTGGTTCATGGACAGCATGATGTTTTGGACCAGCGTGACCAGCGCGTTGTTGCTGCTGATGGTGACGCTGGCCACCGTCGGCCCGAGGCAAAGGTCGGGTTCATCACAGCCGTAAATCTTGGCGGTGCCGCCACGCATCAGTACGGTGATCACATCCCGGTTATCCACCATCGGCGTCAGGATAGTCACCTGCCCGGCGCTGTTGAAAATGATGGACCCGACGATACTCATCACCAGCTCTTTCAGCTGGCGATTCCCGTCGAAAAGGTGGTTGCGCCCGAGCGCATCCCAGATGAGATTTTTGTTCTTCAGCACCTGGTCTTTTTCATTGGCGTTGGCCCGGCCCGTGACGCTGTCACCCTGCCCCCCGACCGTGCACCCCTGCCGGGATGAGGCCCAGTCAGAGAAAATATTGTCATCACCGGCAATGTCCTGGCAGATTTTCTGGTTGGAGAGCTGGGACACGGGCCAGAGGCCCCCGATGATCCCCTGCGCCGCCTGGCATGAACTCATGTTGGCGGAGTTCACGTCGGAGGCGATTTTTTGCAGAAAGTCTTTCGCCTGTTTCAGTTCAGGCACCATCGTCTGCAACGCCAGGTCGAACGCGTAGCCCGCCGCATTACTCATGATTTGCTTGGCAAAGCGCTGAATTTCCTCACCACTGATAAACGAGAAGGCGCCCAGATAGGCATCAATGCCCCCACAGCCGGAATTCAGGGAAGGCACCTGCATCGAGATAAGTTGTACCTGTTTTACCGGATTTCGCAGATACACCGAACCACCGGTGATGTAGCCTGCGGCCTGCCCCTGCCAGGCCTGCGCTTTGGAGACATTGCCGTCATAGCCCAGACTGCCGAAAAACCCGTTCAGGTCGCCCTGTACGTCGGCCAGCGCAGGGGTACTCATACCCATTACGGTTACAATTGACAGAAGTAGCTGCCGAAATTTCATCGTGATGCCTCCTGATGAAATGGATTGATGTCGGTTGGCTCATACCCTCTATTTTCTAAAGGGAAATCGTTCCTTTTCAGAACCATTTTTGTCTTCATGGCTTTACCCGTTCTTTATTGTTAAAAGCATTGAAAATCCGGCCGATAACGTGAAAGCACCCGCACCTTACCTGTGCATCATTTATCGGCTTGTGACGATGAGGGGATGGAAATTTGAGAAAACTGACAGCAGCCTGCATGATGGTCAGCTTGCTTATTGCTGCAACCGTTTATCCAATGGCACAAAACGCGTATGACTCAGCCAACGCAAATAAAAGCTACAAAAAATCCGCGCTTTCCCTGGGGGATGCAACTGGCACCTTTGATGCCAAATTTCTGTCCCACCGGTTGATTAAATTTGATGAAGAAAGCGGTCTGGCAACGGTAGAAAAGGCTAGCAAGGCTTATGGGAATACTGAGGCTTATTTTAATTCCACCAGAAGGGATTGCGCCTCAAACCTGAGTAACGTGCGTTTCCTTGCCTGCGCTAACAAGCTGCTCGGTAAATCCTTTTACTACACGCCTGTTGCAGCCGTCTCTAAAGGGTGGTCTGCCCGCTTTTCAGACTGTGATTTGAATGTCTATCTTCTGATGGATGCTATGCATATAGCAGGGAAAGAGGCCGAAATTGTTTATGCCCCACACCATGCGTTCGTGGCTTACCGTGATGAGCAAACCGGCCAAATCGCGTATTGGGAAACTACAGATAATCACAATTCAGGGAAACTTGCGGATCTACAAGAAAGCTTTTACCTGAAAACACCCAGTCATTTTTATTATCAGCCGCAACCTTTCTCTTATGCCGAAAAGCTTTACCCCGCTTTGGTTATTGATGAAATCAAATCTCTCCAACGTCGTGATGCTCTACGTCAGTTTCTCAACATGAATTTCGCTGATAACCCAATCGTGCAAGATAGCTGGTACGAAAATAAAAAACACATAACCCGTGAAGATGCTCAGACACTGCTTTTTCTGCTGAAAACCGATATTACGTCCGTATCGAAAAGGATCTTATTGGCAAAATACCTGAATACTCATAACCAGCAGGACAAAGCCCAGTTTTTTCTCTCGCAGATAACAGATGATAACTGTAATGATGCCTGCCTGACGCTTAAGAGCCAGTACTCTTTCAAATACAGCTTCGCTCACTGGTCTTTAAAATACGTCTCGCTCTCCCTGCCTGATTTCTTTAAAAGTATCAGGCAGTCGTTAAAATTTTACTTACTCATTTTCGTTTGCTCCGTTCTATACACAGTAAACCTAAAAGTAACCCTGCAAATATGTAAAAGAAAGGTTCATTCCCTGCCACTACATCCGGATAGGCGCGTTGAGTGAAAATATAAAACGCGGTTGCCAAACTGGCAGCGCAGTAAATTCCATAACGGCGCAGCCAACCGTTGAGAGTGGGTAGCCCTGAACTGATGACGTGATCCAGGTAAATGCACCACACCGGTAGTAGGGTAAACAACCACCCAGGCAGGCTGAAAAACATCCGGTCTGACAAGTAGCGCCATTCCGCAGCCGGTGGAAACGTAGGAACGGTGTCGGCTCGGGTGCAGAAGAAAAACCACCACGTTGTACCGCACCAGATAATGGCGCACAGCAGCACAAGCTTTTCAGCGGGTGTTCTCTTCGTCTTTACCGGCTGTGCGCACGGATCTGTTGTCTTCATCTTTTTTCTTCCTTTGGGATAACCACAACGTCACCGCTTAGCGGATGGCGTTCTCAGGCTCGATGTTCATCTACTGTCGGGGAACGGGCATGCGTTACTGCGGGGTGATGGCCTGACTGGAAGGCACCGGCCCCAGCGTATTGGAGGGCAGATTGTCAATATCTGCCTCAATCATCAGGGCCACACGCTGGCTCAGCGTGCCCATGTCGGTATCGCCCTGATAAAGCGGAAAGGCCGCAATGGTATTGTCCGGGCGCGGCGTGGCAACGTTAACCAGAAACGTGGTCGGCGTGGCGATGGGCAGACCGTTGCCAAAAAACGTCATGATTTCCCCCGCCAGCGGCTCATTGGCGCCGCGTTTTCGGGGAATAAGGGCCACCGGAAAGGACGTATCGCCATAGCCGTCAAGCGTATAGGGATAAACCTTGATGCCGACCTCATCTGACCACTGCTTTAACTTCGGGTCGAATTTCGCGCTGTACGGACACCCCCGTTGCATAAACACCACGATGGCATAATTGTTCAGGTTTACCTCACGCCCATCAGTGAGCGTCATTATGTGCGGCGCACGGTCTGAAGGAGTACGCGCCTGCGGTAATCCCAGGTCAGGCATCGCCGGTGACCAGTTGGTTTGTGTCTTGGACTTTTCCAGTGCCGCTATCTGGTCGGCCACGGTTGCCTGCGCGGCCAGCGGAGCCATGAGACAAAAGAAAGGCAATAGAAAGGTGAGTTTCACGATTTTGCCTCCCGGTTCTTCCTGCGCGCTTTACGGTGTGCGAGGTATTCAGACGCGATGAGCACGACCAGCGACAGGATAAGGCAGGTGAAGGTTGAAAAAACCAACACCTGTCGCGTCAGCGTCGCCGAGTAGGCCAACAACTCACTCAGGCAGTTAGCGATGATGCCAAGCAGAAATAACACGGCCACGACGGGCAAATTATTCATGTTTTTGCTCCTGTTTCCCGTCCTGAACCGCCATGCCAAAAGCCACAACGGGCTTCCGGCCTTTACGTCCCCCCATCAGCCAGCGTGCGGCCAAATAGACACACGCGTAAAGCGTGGTGAGAAGCCCGTAGAGATTAAGCAGGTTGTGATTAAACCCCGTGATATAGGTTTCACGGCGCACCTGTTCGGGGACACATTGGTAAGGTGACGGCGTGACCGGTTGTGGTAGCGCCCGTTCATTGACTGTCATGCCCGCCGGGAGAGCAGCACATCCCCATACGTTTCCCGGCGCGGCCCCCTCCACCAGCCCTTCGGCCTGCCGGATGACAAACGCCCCCGGCGAAGGCCAGGCATTAACCACTATAAAGAGAGAGAAAATAAACACCGGCCCGATGACCATGATATCGAGCACGAGCCTGACCGCAGCCCAGCCGGCTGCGGCGCCCGTTTTGAGCGCTGAAAGTTGCATGAGAAATCCTCGGTTCTGAAGAAGGGGTTAAACGGGGGGTTAGTCGGTGAGGTCTGCCGCGTAAGGCACGATACGTTCACCGACACTCAGGAAGGTGCAGAGCAAGATGAAATCGCCCGTCCCCTGCTGTGGGCAATAGTCAAAGTTCAGCATGTCGTCCATTAAGTGCGCCTGTATCGCACTTTCCAGCGCATGACAGTCCAGTCCGGGGCGCGTTGAAAATGTCACAACGTCATACTCAATGCCGGTGAACGTTTCACCTTCCCTGATGCTTTCAATATTAAGAACAATGCTTTGCATAATGACCCTCCTTTAGAAGTTAGGTTTGAAACCAGTTGCCACGTTCAGAAAACGCCTGGCCAGGTCATCCTGTGTCATAAAGCCATAGGCCAGCGGACGAAAGTCGCGGGAGGCTGGGTTAACCAGGAATAAGGCGGGGAAATGACTGATGCCCATCCGGGCACTTTGCCCTGCGTCCTGGCGGCTGTCCGGCACCTGCGGGGAGATTTGGCCGTCCACGCTCACCGGAATCAACGAGATATGCCGCGTGCGGGCAAAGTCAGCCACCACCCCGGCCATCTGCGCATCAATCGGGTCACTGCCGCGATAGAAGTAAAACATCCCGTACTGGGCAGACAGTTCGCTGATGGCCTGTGCCTGTTTGGCCTGGTCGCTGGCCTGCTGCAGCGGTGCCGTACTGTTGTAGTGCGGGTGTTGGAGGTTGTAATCCAGATCGGGATGATCCAGCTGAGCCACCGCAAACGACTGGCTGAACATCGATGCCCTGTCCGTCCAGAACTTCTGCCAGCGCAGGAAGGTGGCGGTATTTTCGCTCGACGGGTTAAGAATGGCCCGGTCCAGCGCCTCCTTCGTGTAACGTTTGAGCACTGCCGCCTGCTCTGACGGTGACAGCTTGCTAAAATCCGGCACTTGCGGAGACGGGGCCGGTTTGGGTGCCAGCGTGTCCGCCGGCTTCTTCGGTTCGTTGTACCAGTGCCAGCCGGTGAACGGATCCGCCGGTGTCACCACCGCATCGGCCGGTGTCTCTGTACCGTCCGCCCACGCCGGGAGCGCGAGATTGAGCAGGCAGGCAAACCACAGTGTTTTCATCATTTCCCTCCGCCCTGCGCGTTAACCTGCGCCGCAATCCGGTCTTTCACCTGCTGAACCATCACCGACGAGTTCGGGATTTTCTGGTTGGTCATCAGGTCGCTGTAGAAATCGGCAAAGTTAATCAGGTCGAAGTTGATGGCCTGCAGCTCAGGGACAGTGATCCCCCGGCAGTTCGGTGAATCACCGCTGCCAAAACTCACACCCAGCTGATCGCGCCGCCCCTGCTCCTGAATAATGCGGGCCAGCTTGCCCCCGAACACGCAGTACACCTGTTTTTTCTGAATACAGACGCCCAGCACGGCGCGGTTGCACGCCTCACCGACGCTGACCACCACCTTTTTCGCCTTGGCCTTGCCGATAGCCATTTCATCACTGTTGCAGTTCGCCAGCCCGGCGTTGTTCCCCCAGCCGGAGTCCACGCAGCAGTTGGAGAAACCGGCCATTGCCTTGCGACAGGACATCGCCTGACCGGTAAAGGCTTTGATGTTGATCTGGTCGTTGACTACGTCGTCACCGGCTGAAGCCAGTCCCGCGAGTTTGGCCACCGCCGTGTCAAAACCGCTGTCTCCGGCGCCGTTGGTATCGTCACAGTCCCCAGACATGCACAGATAATTGCCGCCGCAGAGTTTGCCGGTAGAGGTGTAGGTCTTCTGGCACTGATACGTGACCTGTTGGTGCGAGCATTGCCCTGCCGTTTGTTCAGTACAGTGACTTCCGACGACGGTACAGCTGGCATCAGACATTAAAGCGGCACAGTTACCGTTACTGGCCGGCGTCGTCAGATAGGTATCGGTGTACTGCCAGCAGTCGCTGTGAACGGTGTAGGTCTGTCCGTTCACGGTGGTTGTCCTGTCGCCGCCGCCCACCGTGCATTGCGTGCTGATTAACTGGCCGCCCACGCTCTGGTCATCACACGACTGCTGAACGCTGGTCTGGGGTTGATACGTTTGTACGGTAGTGACAGCTGTCATGCTGAGCGTCAGGGACGCAGATCCGTTACCAAAACCACTAATGATGCCGTCAAGGAAAGTCGTCTGGTGATTCACTGACCCAATCGTTAAAGACAGCGTGACCGTCTCTCCCTGATTCATGTGATAGCCCGAAACAGACAGATTCTTTTGCGTGGTTCCCGAAATCCTGTCCGGTACGACCATCGCGTCCCCTAACACGCTCCAGGTGACTGTCCGGGCCAGATACCCCGACATGTTGAAGTTCGCCAGCTGAAGGTCGCCGGTAAAGGGCGCGACAAAGGTGGCATAAACCGTCAGGTTGTTGCGGTAGTAGGTGAAGTCCCCGGTATTGATTACCGCTGTCTGATTGGTTTGCGTCGTCACATACGTCCCGCCTATCGTGACGGCACGGTTACAGCTTTGGGTCACCGCCACATCTTTGTCGCAGGTGTAATTCTGGAAGGTGCTTTTACTGACGACTTTGTCCGTACACTGATCGTAGGTGCCGTTGACGACCGTGCCGGCTGTGCTCTCAGCATCCTTGCCGTTGGTAATAAAAGGCGCATTCGGATCGATGGTCACCGCCGGATTGGTCGTGCCGGAACTGATAATCGCCTGTCCGGCATTGTTCTGGCCAAGTTCGGTCTGGCCTTTGTCACTGATACCGCCGTCCCCTCCCTGCACGCCCCCGTAATACCCGCTCTGTGACGGACTGGCGGTGTATCCCGGAATGACGCTCGAGGGTGAGGTATTTTTCATCCCCGAGGTTCCCTGACCGCTGTTAGATTTTCCGTAGCTGGAACCGGCATTAAAAGCATCGTTGATGGCATCGGCCTGTACTCCCTGGGCGCACAGCAGCAACAGTGACAAAAGCAGTCGCTTCATTATTTCCCCTCCCTCGTTTTCAGCAGCTGTGCCGCCGTGGTCGCACAGTCTCCCCGGCGCACGACTTCTTCGAGTGCCTGCTTAACCGGCAGGCTGCCGTAAAGCACGTCATAGTTGCCCTGACAGGTGACCACCAGAGCGGGCACAGCCTTGATGCCGTATTGCTGATACAGCGTCGGGTCAATCTGCACCCCCGCCTCTTTATCTTTCTTGGACAGCTCAAACATCACCGAGGCCGTTTTGCGAAAATCGTTATCCAGCAGGCCTCGCAGCGTCGCCGGTATACCAAAGCGGCGGGCATCAGCGAGCATGGGCAGTAACCCTTCTTCCGGAATGCCCAGACTCACAAAATAGAGCGCCTGCGGCGTGGGCCGGTCGGCGCTGTTCTGGTCAGCCTGGGACGCGGCGATTTCGTTTTGCAGCTGAGACACCTTATTTTGCTGTGCCGGTGGCAGGGTAATGTTCATGCCTTTCAGTTGCGCCTGGAACTGCTCAAGCTCGGTTTGCTTTTGTTTCATGTACGCCATATCACCGGCGGACACGGTGGGCTGCTCGGCTGCCTGCACGGATTGCGCGCAGAGCAGCGCGGCGCTTAGCGTCAGCGCCGTCATCAGGGGTCTGTTCATGGAAGGTCCTTACAGATAAGCGCAGTTACGCTTTCGCCACAGGAGGTAGCCGAAGTTCTTTTTGGATGTCGGGGCGTTATGTACCGAGCCCCACAGCTGCGTGGTCGTGCCAAAGGGGTGGCAGTCGCTGGCTTCGGGGTACATGTTGACCATCTGATATCGCCAGCGGGATTTCGGGATAATCGGGGACGGATACTCGTAGCACACCGCCACGTCCGCCCCGACCGTCTCCATCACGAGTCCCTCCCGGTGCAGTTTGAACGCCATCCGTTCGCTGACCAGAACTGACGCCTCAAGCGGCGAAAACTCGTTGCTGGTGTAGCCCGTGAAGGGGTACATCGACCCCTGCGCACCGGCACACCAGAACAGCGGGTCCAGCGGCACACCGGCTGTGGAGGCAATCGAGTCGGCGGCGCAGGCCCCCTGTGCCAGCAGGTTAGAGAACAGGCTCACTTCCGGGTTGATGATCATCGACAGCGTGCTGTCATTCCACAGCGGGTCAACCTCGGAAAGGTAAGCAATATCCATGTCGCCGGTCTGCATGCAGCCGGTGCTGGTGATGATATTCAGCCAGTAAATCAGCGGATATTTATACCAGTGCACATGGTAGAACGCGCCGGGTGAAGGCTTGTCACTCTGCCCGCCGGTGCCGGTGCCTGTCCGCCCCAGGTCAATTTTAAACCCACCCATATTGACCATCACGCCGGGTTCGCGCGTCACGTCCGTAAGGGCCACCGGTTCCCAAAAGCCGATGGCCAGCCCCAGGCGGTAAAAAATGCCGTAAGGGCAAAGCTGGATAGGCGATGCCGGATTGGGGGTGTCAGGGTGTGAACCGGAAGCCAGCTGAATGCTGCCGAGCGTCATGGGAAACAGGCATTTCCAGCAGACATCACTGATAGGGTTCACCCAGCGGCCGTCTCCGGCGTTCGTACTGGCTGCCTGTGCCGGCGTGTACAGGAAGCCCGTCCAGATTAAGGTAAGGCAGAGAATGAGCTTGCGCATTCGTCCTCCGGTTCCCTGACCACCGGCATAACCTTCCAGCCCAGCCGTTCACAGCTGACGATAAGCTGCATAAGAAACATCAGCGCCCGCCCGAACTGCATCTGATAGCCGATATCGGCTTCAACGTCTGTGCCTGCCAGAGTCATGTATTCCTGCCGAGCACGGTAGACGTCCCGTGCCAGCATGTCCAGCGTCACCTCTGTCAATAGATATAATGAAGGCGGCCCCATTTCCCTGTCTGATAATGTGAAGCCGGCTCGCTGCAAACTGCGCAAAAATGCGGAGAAGATGGCATCGAAATATTCCTCATTCATCTGTAAAAACAGGGCTTTTCCGGTAACGGGTGCCGTGTATCGGTGCCGCGTTGAACGGATCTCATCGTCCACCCGTGCGTCATGCAATGGTTCGCCACGTTGCGTATTCGCTTTATACTCAAGCCAGTTGACTCCCACGAACACTAAAATAACGAGGTATAACGCCAGGAAAAATAATCGGGGGTGCGCTTTGGCAATTTCAATAAAATTAAACCATTCCATGCTTATTCAACCTTCTGATAGGGGGCGAAAGAAGCCACGTATAATCCGCGCTGACGCAATCGCCTGAGCATCCGGTGCACCTTCTGTGCACTTTCACCGGCAGCGATCTCCATCCGGATTTGGGCAATTTTCTCTTCGGGTTTGATGTGGGCGGGCAGTGTGCCAATCCAGGTGTCAAGCAGCAGGTTAGCCAGCTGTGTGAGCACGATTTCAGGCACAGGGATTTCCAGCAGGGGATTGGTACTCAGAAAAAGCCCGTGGTCTTTAAGCAGGTGCTCCAAATCGAGGGCCGCCGCCAGGTAAAGCGCCTCTTCCTGCCCGCCGATATCCGCCACGCCTTCATGCCGACCGATAACGCACGTCAGCAACAGCTTTAGCCATAATTTAATCGGGTTCACAGTGTTGTGACTTTCCATTTACACACTCCTTTCTTTAGACAGCGGCCCGTGACGCTGGAGTACCGTGCAAATATCGTGCTCATTCAGTGACGCCAGGATGAGCGAGGTGCGAAGCTCGGCGCTCAGGGCCAGCAGCGTCTGCAACGCCGCCCGGATAACCACCGATTCGGTGTAAAGCGGGTGTTCTTCGGTCATGGCCCGCAGGCCGTTTTTATCGGTGTCGCCCAGCCGCACGGTGGTGGCAAAGCGTTTGATGTTATCCGCGTCGTGATTGTCTTTAACGCAGTGATTCATTTCAGTGCCACCTCCTCGACCTTGAGCGTCCTGTCGTCGCGGCTGATACGTACCGGCGTATGCTCGAAGCCAAATTTTGTTGTCAGGGTGCCGTACTGGTCGAAGTACACCGGTTCATCCAGCGCATTGCTGCTGTCCCGGATATTGCCGTTCACCAGAATGACTTTGAAATTAACCTGCCCGGCCAGCTGCTGTTTCACCCACTTCATCTGCGCGGGGTTGTCGCCGTCAATGAAGTACAGGGTTTCGCTAAACGGCACTTTATCCAGCGGATTGACCTGGTCACCGGCACGGGCGATCACGTTACCGCGCATATCGCGGATAGTTTCACGCACGGTAAACGTCGGGTCATAGTGCAGCGTGCGGTCAGCTTTCGCCGGGGTCAGGCCCGCCACCGGTTCGGGGCGAACGGCGTGGGCTTTCACCCTGGCTTCGGCTTCGCGCTGGATCCTGTCCATCTCACCGCTGTCTTTCATGCCCTGCAGGCGCTGACCGATAAAATCCAGCAGGTCAGGCTCGGCTATCGGAAACAAATGACCCATAGTGCCGAGATCCTTTGCCCCTGCTGACAGGCTCAGTAAGCCTGCCAGCAGGCAGATAACCCACCGTGATGTCATGGTGCCTCCTGCATGCGGTGGGCAATGTCCGCCTGGATCTGAGGCGTGATGTCCAGTACGGGCATCACCACCGCCGGCGGCACCAGGATCAGGTCACCGTGCGCCTGCTGCCAGTCATTCAGGCTGGCTTTAAGCGCCTGATCAAACCGGGTGGTCAATACCCGTGCGCTGTTCTCATCCAGCTGCTTTTTAGCCGACTGCTGCATAAACAGATCGATAGTGCCCTTCATGTCAAAGACCACCGTCCGGCGCTGAAATTGTTGAGCGACCAGTGCACTGATACCGGCACACACCGTGACCAGCAGCAGTGTCAGCAACAGAGCCACCGCCCCAGCCCGCACGAATTTCTTGTTGAAAAAACCGGCCTTACTGGCCGGTGTGATGCTGATGCCCTGCCTGACGTTTTGCGCGTCGATATCGGTTTCATTCACGGTTGATTTCCTCGGTTTCTTTCACACGCAACCCTGCCCAAATTTCCAGCTCGCGGATCTCGTCCTGATACATGTCGGGTTCACAGGCCAGCAGGTAGGCCGCCTCTTCACTGGTGGCCCCCGCATCCTGCGCCTCGCTCATGTACTGGAAATCCTGCCCGCGCGTACTGAACATCGCCCGCGTGACCGGATCGACGAAAACGCGATGGAAGGAACTGTTTTCCCCGGTCGAAATCATCACCGAACTGAAGCCCGTTTCTTTCGCCGGCTGGAAGCCGCGAATGACCTGCGTTTCCAGCTCGGTAAACTGGTCAGGGTTGGCATTGAGGTAGGTTTTAAAGGCTTTGGCATCCTGCAACAGCGTCACCTTCGTCCCGCTACAATCCCAGGCTGCGGCCGCCGCCGGCGGTGCGGCCTGATCTTTGCTACCGGTGAAGTCCTTAATCCCCTGTGTGATGGTGATGAAGGCCCCACGGTGACGACGCACTGTCCGGTAGCCGGTTTCGATAAAGCGTGCGGCATGGGGGTTAGAGCCGCTGAACAGACGCCAGGCTTCGTCGATAATGGCCACTTTTTTCAGGTCACGCGGCGAGTGGTACATTTTTTCCTGTATGGCCAGAATGAGCGAATACAGGATGGCGGACAGCAGGTGTGGCTGATTTTCCAGGCTCAGCAGCTCCAGCACGGCAAAGCGTGTTTCGCCATCGAGCGTCGGATTGTCGGAGTTGAAGTACTCTCCGTTCGCCCCCCAGGTACACCAGCGGTCGAGCAGCAGAACCAGCTCGTTAATACGGTCACGGATGGTCGGCTGGGATTCGTAAGTGGTCGTGACTTCTTGCGAAATCATGTAGTCCACCACGTCATCAATACGGGCTTTGTTGGCTTTCGCTTCCCAGGCCGCGACCACGCCTTTGAGCAGAATGGTTTCGCTGACCTTATCCAGCGGCTCGTTAGGGCTGGCCAGTACGGTCAGCAGGCCAGTGATGCCTTCTGCCGACTCTTTAATGTCCACCACGTTCGCAAAGGGATTAAAGCGCAGGGTGGCACCGTCGAGGTATTTCCCGCCGGCTTGTTTACAGAAGTTTTTGTAGCTCGCCCCCATGTCGATAACCCAGGCGAAGCCGTGGGAGTTCAGCACCTGTCGCAGGATTTCCTGAATAAAGAAGCTTTTGCCCGCGCCGGTGGTCCCCGTCACCGCAATGTTGTAGTTGGTGCTGCCACTGGTTTCGCTGAACATATCGAAAAATGCCAGTTGGTTGCGGTAGGTCGGCAACGGGCTGCCTATCGGTGACATTTGCCGCTCAGCCACCACCGGCATCAGGTTGACGGCGTTAAAGCTTTTACAACGCAGCGTCGAACCCATCACCACCATGTCTTCCCACAGCCCCTCCTGCATCATGAAGGGGAAGGAGCTGATCCAGTTTCGCAACTGCTGAAAGCGCGGGGCGGAGATTTCCAGGTCATTTTTGCGAAAGACGTTGATGGCCGCCAGTTCACACGACTGTTGTTCGCTGGCGTCATCCGGCGTGAACAGGGTCAGGTTCAGCGAGAAATTGCACATGGCAATTTCGTTACTGGCCAGCCCCTGCCGCAGGTCTCGCCATTCCTCATACGCCCGCTGGGTGCCAGGGAAAAGCTTGGCGTAGGACGTGCCGGCTTTCTTACCCAGGTCCTGCTCTTTACGAAACGCGTCGTTCTGGCTTTTTACCTGATCTTCCACGGATACCGTCCAGCTGAGGATGAACGGACAGGGAATACCCAGATCGGGAAAACGCATGTTCTGCAGATTGTCTGACGCCTGCCAGAGCGCAAACCTCGCCGGGGCTTTAGTCAGTTGCATATTCACAATACGGGTGCTGGCGACGGCGGTATCGCGGCTGTCTCCGAGGATTCGGTCCTCCGGCTGACGCGCGGTGGTAAGCCGCAGATAGCCTGGACGCACTTCCATTTCGGTACTGTGATCGACGCACTGGCGGTGCAGTTCCTGGTCGGTGTTCCAGTGATCGGGACTGCGGGTCACCTGTCCCGGCCGGTAGTTAAGCTGTTCCCGCATGATCGACAGAAATTCCGGGGCACCAACGCGGCGGGTTTCCATATGGGCCGCCATCAGTGAGACGCGCAGCGTCTCCCGCAGTTGCACAACGGCGTCCATCGCCCGGATACCGCCTCGCCCTGAGCGGGCATACACCAGAAACACGCGGTAGTTACGCAGATAAAGCGGGTATTCCCGGTCATTACTGAGTCCCTTCAGGGCCGCCCGCTCCCAGTAGGCTTTGGTGATGGCATTAAGCGGTTTCGCCATGCTGCCTTTCCACATGTCCTTACTGAGACCATTGTCGAGCATCTCACCCACGCACTTGCTGGCCACCATCAGCACGGTCACCGGCGTTTTGCGGGGCATTTTTTTGCGCAACAGGTCATCGAGCGCCTGCACCACCTGCTGATTGGCCCCGGCCAGCGGAGCCACTTCCATGATGAAACCGATGGAGCGGCTGTTGATAAACAGTTCGGTTTTTTCATCATACATTCGGTAGGGCAACAGGCTGGTGATGGACGGATAGCTCAGGCTTTGCTGCAACATGTCGGCCGCCGTCTTTGCCCCGCCTTCATCTTTACTGCTGGCAAAAATGTTAGCCAGCTGGTCTAACCAGGAATCGCTCATGACGCCCCCATTTTTTCAATGCGTTGTGGATAACAAAGAGGATGCGGGGATGACGCAGGCACGGGCTGCGCGATAAATTCGGGCGTTAAGGTCCGCTTCATTGGCCTCATTCCCCTTCACTGATCACGCGAAAATCGGCATCCCAGCGGGATTTGTTCTTCACGAACTCGACCACGGCGGGCTGATGGAAGCTGTCTTGCTCATCCACCCAGGGGGCGATCCACAGACGCTGCGTGGCATCGGGGATACGACGGGCGTCCACCTGCCCCGGACCGGCATAGTCAGTTGGCGTGATGGGGCGGATTGACGACAGCGCGCTTGAACTACTGCCGGTCACCGGGATCGTTGACGCCCGCAGCATGGCGTCGTTATTGGATACTGGCGTGCCGGCTATCGGCCGGGGGGCCAGACCGGCAACGCTGATGGGGCGGTCGGGCGACACGTTCGGTTTGATGTTTGTTGTGGGAGCCAGTGACTCAGCGGCAGGCTTTGGGGCGGTCTGCGCCTCCGCCGTCAGGTCGTCCAGGCTTTTGCCTTTGGCGGCCAGGTGACTGGCGTCTGACATGGACAGGCATTGATCAGTGGCTGTCTTGTTACAGTCGAAATCGGAATTCATACCGGCGCAGCCGGTCAACATGCCGCACAGCAGCACGGCAGGAAGGACTTTGAACATGGTGTTTACTCCGGATGCGGCGATGCCGCCTTTAGTGAAAGAAAAAGTAGTGGGGTATCAGGACGGTGGTGCGAGTGCGACAACGGGGTGTCTTGTTATCCGTGTATGGCAATGGCAACCTGCTGCCATATCACAAGCGTAAAACCTAATGAATAGACCGGCGTCAGGAGACGCACGGCGTACCGGAAACGGGGATAACGGCTGACAAACATCTCTTCAAACGGCAAAGAAATCACGATAGGGAAAAGACTGAGTATGACAGCCACAGTGATTTCCCTCGGCGCCCACTGACCGGCATCGAGCCGCACATATAAGAGAAAATCGGTCAGGCCGACCAGGATCACGCTGAATAAAGCGGGTCGCCAGTCGTGAAACAGGCAAAAAATGAAAACAGAAATACCGCCAACAACGGCACAGGCAATGAAACCAGGAAGCGGCGGTAACCGGTCGGAGAGCGTGGCACAGCCGTGGAGCGCAGCACAAAGCCATGTGCCACCGGAAAATGTTTGCATGAGAAGGTTGTCCGTGACCGGCCAGACCTACCGGCCTGATATTAAATGGGAAAAAGCGACAGAGTGCGGGATTAACGGGTAGTCAGGGGGGTTGCGGTATCGAGTTCACCAAATGTTTCCTGGTAACGACGCAGCTGGCAGCGCAGCGTATACATTTCCGTTTCTGCCCGTTTCGATGCTTCACGCAGGCCATTCACTTCGCTGGCCAGCCTGGACTTTTCCCTGACCGCTTTTCGGACGACCTTTTTAGCGCCTTCTGGATCAGCAAATTTCGCCAATGCATAACCCAGCATATCCAGTTCAAAACGCAGGTCTGCCGGATGTTGCCAGAACGGCGACAACTGGTGACCCAGATACCCGCATGCGAGACAGCCACAAATATGACCGGCCTTCACCCTGACATGTCCGCGCGCGTTCACCCACAGCAGCCCCCAACGGTCGGGAAGATCATCAAGGCCGATTAAACCTTCCGGACAAATGTAATACCGGTAAGTGCCCATGCCCGTTATCTCGCCACTGCGGTGGGGTTTTGCCCGGTCAGCCAGAAAATCAGAGCGGCTGACCTTGGACTCCACCACCACCGAACCGCCGTCAAACCCCCACCGGTACGCAAAGACATCTGCTCGCTCACCACCGTACAGTCCGCCTACTTCCGTTAATGCCACCTGACAGCCGGGGCCGTTACCGCTCGCCGGACGCTTACACCACTTCGCCGCAATCGCGTTCAGTTCGTCATGGTTCATACGCCATAAACCTCGTATAACTTTGCCGCCAGTCCCCCCGTTAACACGCAGCAGGCTTCTATCAAAAAGAGCGCATTGATATCGTCAGCGTTTAATATGGGGAGAAGCCAGGCCACGATGATCCAAAAGGTAAAACCCAACAGGCCCAACATCAGGGGGAACCCGAGTGCAGTCAGAATGATTTTTCCGTTGAAAGATTTTCGTCTGGCGGCGAAGAAAACACTGATAAGATAAATACCCCCCAAAAGCAGCGTGCACCGCCATATGCTCCATTCTGCCCGTATATGCGCGAACTGATTGATAGCGGCCCAGCCGCCAAAATAGGCGATAAACGCCAGGACAAGAATGGCAAAGGGCCACCGGTTGTTTTTGCTAATAAACGTCATTCATCCCACCTTACAGCAATCTGCGTCGCGTTCCCGGCGTCAGCATCAGACTGGCCGTGCTCAAGCTTTTCAATGTCATTGAGCAGTGCCGACAGCTCACAGGATGACGCCTTGCGCTTCCAGGCCTGGCGGTAACGCACTTTTAATACGCCGAGCCGGATACGTTGTTCCCGATTTTTCACCACGTTTGCCCCTTTTTATGCCGCGGCTCCCCGTCCCAACACCCGGACACGCAGCGCATCTGGTGCCCTTCGCCCCATAATTTCCAGCTTCATTTCGCGGTTCATCACCGTCAGCAGCAACATGGCGCGTTTCGTTCCGTTGGGTTCATGCCATACCCCTTCCAGACCTTCAAACACGCCATTTAGCACCTCAACCCGGTCGCCATGTGCAGGTCCCGCAGGGACAGGCGAAAGACAGTCATGATTTTTTAACTTCTCTATATCTTCGTCAGGGATGATGGAAGGCAGGCCACCAAAGCTTATTAACGACGCAATGCCGCGGGTGCTTTTTATGGTGGTGGTGTGGATCACCTCCGGGTCAAAGCGAACAAAGATATAACCGGGAAAAAGCGCCTGCGGCGCCGCAGCCCTGGTGTGGCTGGATTGAATAATTTGCTCGGTGTAAAGCGGCAGGAAACACGTCACGCCCTGATTGCCCAGATGCTGCTGGGCGCGTTTTTCCTGTGCATACTGCGTCTGCGCGACGAACCAGTGCTCCATATCCCTTCCCCTGTCAGTTAATAGTATCGCCCAGCTTCAGCTGGCTCGCCTGACGCAACACTTCATCAGGATTGAGGACGGCGGCGCGGGTGACGTTATTCACCTGCGCGGAGGCATTACCGGCCACCTGCTGCACGTTATTTTGCGCGTCCCCTTTTTTGTCTTTATCCGCTTCAATGTCTTCAATGGTTTCCAGACGGAAGCCCTGCTGGAAGACCACGGTCACGCTGTTGCCCGCGCCGATGTCAATCACCGGATGATACTGCTCAGCCCGTTTTATCCAGTACTGGCTGAGCGTGTCAGCCGCCTTGCTGGCACCGCCCCCAATCCCCTGCTTAAACACATCGCCGGCACCCACTGACGCTGCGGCCCCCAGTCCGACTGACGGCGTGGCGGCTGACTTGACGCCTTCCCCGAAGCCATCGGCCAGCCCTGCCAAACCGGCGTAGCCGATAATCTGACCGTTACGCATGACCGGCTTGCCGCGAATACCCTGCTTGCCCTGATAGGCCACGTGTCCGTCAAACGGCATGTCGATATGCTTGCCGTTTTTCAGGATGCAGCTGATGTTTTTGGTTCTGACCTCACCGCGTTCGCTGGAGATGTCCCCCCAGATTTCGCCGGTGACGCGGCACTGGTCCATGTTGTAGGTTTTACCGTTGGGCATAGAGACATCACCAATCAGGGTGATGACCACGGGAGAGGTGTTTTGCTGACCGGTCACGCTGGCGTTGGCATCCGCTCCTTCAATCATTACCGCTTCCGAGAAGGAGCCGGACGGTATCCACGGCAGTTTGGTTTTCCTGGCCTGCAGTGAGGTATAGCTGAAAGTTTTACTGGTCATGCCCCCCAGATGGCCCGAGCCGGTGCCGGGGTAAAAACCGGCACCCTGTCCCTGACCCTGCCCCGGATAAAACTGACTGCCCTGCCCGCCCCCCGGCCCACGGTTCGGGTCGGTGACGTTCCACTGCGCGGGGCTGGCCGGGCCGGTAGCAACCGGGCCGTTTGTGCCTGCACCGGGACCGTTGGCTGGCCCGGATGGCGGTGCGCCGGGCACGGGCGCAGAAGGCGGCTGACTTTGCAGCTTACTCATGGCGTCCATGATTTTAGAAAGCTGTTGCTTGAGGGCTTCGTTTTGCTGCTGCTGGTCGGTTTTGAGCTGGTTCACGCTGCTTTCCAGCGCCGAGGTTTTGTTTTGCTGCTGTGTCAGCGCCGCCGTGGCCAGGTTGTCAGTAAAGGAGCTGGTGACCACGCCGCCGGTCATATCGACAGCTTTGGGTTTGGCCGGGTTTTTCAGCCCTGTCTGATGGTGGGCATACGCCCATATCCCGCCCCCGACGCCGAGGGCCACCGCGACACACACGCCGGTCATGACCCACTGCTTGCGGCGGGTCGTGGTGTTGATGTTGCTCATACCCCGCCCTCCGTTGCCGTGGAGAAGATAACCCACACGTACCCTTCGCCGCTGGCGTAAAGGTTATGGGTGGACAACATCACCGCACGGACCCCCTTCTGCCAGAACTGCTGCTCTGAAAGCGATCGCGTGATGTAGCCGGTGTTTTTCATGCGATAGCGCATGACCAGCAGGTGCGAGCCGACCAGCTGGCGTTCCGGGGTCAGCAGGACGCCCGGCATCGGGTTGTAGGCAGGTCCGCGCGCCGCTTTAGCTTCGATATAGCTGTCAGGTACGCCGCCGTTCACCACCGTGCGGGCGAGGCTCACCAGCGTTTTCTCCCACGGCTGGCTTTCCTCCCAGGCTTTTGCATCCGGGTTGGCCTTCAGCGGTGCTGAGGCGGGGATAAGGTGCAGCGTATGTCCGCTGCCCGGCTTTGGCGTCACGTCCAGAGAGGCGCCGATGCCGCTGGCCGTTTCCAGAAAGAGCGTGAAGTTCTGACCGGTCAGCGGGGTGATAAGCAGCGCCCCGTCTTCGGTGTTTTCCTGGGTGAAGGCCCCGTCGGGGCCGGTGACGCGGGTGATAAGCTCACCCTCAATGACAATTTTGTTCGGGCTGGTATTGCTCAGCTGCGCTTTCAGGTGCGCATCGTTTTCAAATACGGTGCCCGCCGGGCCGCTGACGTCGGCCATCGCCGCCGGTGTGAGGCAGAGGCCGGCGACGAACGCGGCAAGAAGTCGTGCTTTCATGCGGTTATCCCTGATGCTGTTTTGACACGGGTTGAGAGGGCTGCACTTCGGGGAAGGCGGTCAGACGGATGATGCCGTCCACATATTTCACGTTGAGCCGGTAGGCTTTATGCACATCGGGGATGTCTAACTTCAGGCTGCCGTTAGAGGTGCTGGCAGAGAGCGTGCCGCTGACGATGACGTCACCGGTCGCGGGGTCGAACGCCTCATCCTCGATGCGAAACACCGTGGAAATGCCGTTCTTCTTGATGTAATCCGCCTCGACGGCCAGCGCTTTTTTCAGCTCAGAGCGGGCTTCGGGCGGCACCCAGCGCAGCAGCGCGGCGTGCTGACTGTCAACGGTGTCAGGCGTCACGCTCAGGCGTAAGTTAACAAACGAGCGCACCAGCATGTTGTTGAGGTTGGCATCCCCCTGCGACGCGTCGGAGGTGAATGACCGGTCAAATAACATCGGGGTGGTGATGGTTTTTTGCGTGGTCGCAAAATGCCAGGCCATTGCACCGGTGATGCAGGTGCCCACCAGGCTCAGAGCAAGGAGCGAACCGAGTGACGCCAGAGCCAGCATCGTCACCCGGTTTCGCGTTTCTTTCACTTGATACTTCATCGTTTCTTCCTTCGGGCAGGGAAAAGGCGCCACCCGAAAGTGGCGCACACGTTACTGCATCCAGTGACGGTTGCCTGAATCAGGCACCCGCCTGAACTGCACCCGGAAAAGCACCGTTGGCAGATACCAGTAAAGAAGGTTTAAGAGCCACCATGAGCCCTGGCCTTTTTTAAGGTGTCGGATAAGCAGCCACAGAACGGCACCCACGCACAGCATCACGATAAAAATGTCGCAGAAGAACCCCGTCACCCCACAGGCTAAAAGCACAAAGGCTTCCTCGGGTGGCAGTCCGGCAACGCGTTTTTGCTGATTGAGAGTTTCCGGGAATCGATATTTCAACGAGTCCTGGTCCATAGGAGGAATTAATTGATGAGGGCGAAGAAAGCGCGGGTGATAAGGATGAGCATAATAAGGCCGGCGAATACCATCGGGTTACGGGTTTTAATAAAACCGGTCACCGAGACAATAATTTCCGCCACGTATAACACCCACTCCACCGTCGAGCCGTGACCAAAAGTATCATTGGCATCCGCTTTTTGGGTGGCCATTAAATCCGTTGCGTGAACCAGGTGAGGGGAAATAACGACCGCAAGGGCCAGGGCAAAGAAAATAAGATTTCGCCGGGCGGCGGGAGACTGCGAAATAACGGGTTTAATACGGTGAGAATAAAAAGCACTAAAGAAAAATGGGAGGTTGCCGATAACCCCCTTCTGGAGATTATTTCCCCCTTCAGGCAAAGCTACCGCTACCCCCTCCGGCATGCCGGAATCGGTCATCACTGATTTCATTATAAAAAACCTCGATTTAAGTAATAAAAATGTCAGCGTGCGTAAACAGACGTAACGCCCGCCTATCTTACATTGAGTCAAAAAAAAAAAAACTGTGATGCATATCACAGTTTTTTCAATTTCTAAGATATTTCTTATCGTTCACCGGTAGTAGGCTCACACTCTCATTTCCTGTGTTATTTCAGTCAGGCACAAAAATATGAAAGTAAAAGAGAAGATATACGAACGGCGCGGCCGTCCGAGAAAATATACGATGGGCGAAGTGCGCTACCGCGTACTCTGGGCGCCTGAAAATCTGCTACTGGAGTTGCGCATTGCCGCCCGCGTTCGCGGGGTAAGCATGAACGATGAGGTGGTAGGCCGGCTGATTCAGTCGCTGGATTTCACCCCGAAAAAACCCATTATTAAAACCGAGGAGGGAGAGCGATTATTAGCCCTGGCCCGTTTGTTTGATGAGTTTATTCAGGCGCACCTGGATATGCTGCGGGAAAAATATGCCCAGGAAGCAACGGTGGTGGATGATAAGCGGCAGTTTGTGGCCGGTAAAATGCGCCGCTTCAGCAGCAGTTTTCCGGTGAATTTAAAAAAGGACATGGAAATCAGCGCGCGGTTTAATCAGCGCAGTATGAATCAGGAAATTGTTCAGCGCCTGTTAGGGTCACTCAATTATTTTACTGAGCAGCAGTTGCCCGAAAATGAGGAAATAAAACGACTGCGTGCGCTGGCGATGCTGTTCGATGAATTCATTGTGTCGAAGGTGGCGGTGGCGGAGAACCCGTTAACGAATAAGGAAAATAACGAAATGGGATCTTAGTTATCCTGACAAGCTATGCCGGGCAGCCAGCCCGGCATAAACTTCATTCTTCTGCGATAAAATGTTTTGATTCTGCCCGGTCTTCGGCGGCGCTCATACCGGAGAGGTTTCTGTCGAGCAGTTCCTCCAGTTTTTCATTCCCGCCCTCACCGCGAAGCTGCAAATACATTTCAGACATCATGGCCATCATAATGCTGATGCCTTCGCGGCTGCCGGAAACTTTACGCATTAAATCCCGGTTAAACCCTTCCTGGTCAAAGCTATTTCCTTCTCCCTGGTGTTTTTTCACCATCAGCCCGATGTTAACCAGTTCATTGACCACGGAGGAAAAGTTAACCTCGCCGTGCGTGGCACCGTTTTGCAGCTCAATTTGCACCAGCTCCAGCACTTCCCTTTCGGTTTTTTCTTTGAAATAAATATTGCGTCTGGCCATCTCTTTTTCCTGTGTGTCCGGCGGGGGTTTATTGCCGGTGATATTCGCGTTATTTCCCGAGGTATTAGGCAACCGCATGGGTGAGATAAAGCGAAAGGTGTTATTCTGTTGGTGGCGATTATTCTGCCGAAACTCAGTGTGTGTCAATACGGCACTGTAAATTAACCTCGTCCGGTTTGGTTTGAGTGTGTTAATCCGGCACCGTGGAAGAATTTCATGTGTGTCAATCAGGCACTGCGTGCCGCTTTGGGGTGTGTTAATCCAGCACTACGCCGTATTTCGATGTGTGTTAATCAGGCACTATGCCGAAAATAATGGTGTGTGGATTAAGCACCACACTCCATTTTGAACTATTTAATTTATTGATTTAAAACAAAACACATCATTACCACACCATACGGTGCTGGTTAGAGTGCCGAATTAACACACCATCAGGCACTGTAAGCACACACAATATGGCACTGCACTAACACACCATTCAGCACTGCAAAGTGTACTAATTAGCACACACTTTCCGGGATGCTTGTAAAATTACATTAAAAACCACGGTTAACATCATGAATTACAACAATAAAACCGCAAGATGGAATCTTGCGTGGGGTGTGATGTAAGTTGTAAGAAAAAGCGGCCTGGTGAAATATCCCTATTCTGTTGATTTATTTAATTCCGTGGTGACATCAGAAGGCGTTCGCAGAGCGCCATGTGCGCGTCTGTAACTAATTATCTTGCATCGGGAAAGGCGAAAGCGTATTTTCGCCAGAAATCACGCCGCGCTTATCCGGCGCATTCCTGGGGAATATAAAATAATGAAATGGTGTGCTCTGCTCACGTTGGCGGCGGTTTTTTCCGCCCAGGCCAGCCCGGAAATGTGTTTTAACAAGGCGGGACGCGATTATGGTATTGATCCGCTTTTACTGACCGCAATTTCAATAAAAGAGTCGCGGCTCAGAATGGACGCCATTAATGACCGTAACCGTAATAAAACAGAAGATGTCTGCGGCATGCAGGTTAACAGTTCACATTATGCGGCGCTGCGAAAATTTGATATTACCCGTGAACGGTTACTGAAAGAACCCTGTACCTGTATTTACACCGGCGCCTGGGTACTCGCGCACAATTTCCGGGCTTACGGTAAAAACTGGAACAGCGTCGGGATGTATAACACCGGTCCGTCACCGAAGCTCATCGTGCAGCGACGGGCATACGCAACCGCTATTAAAAATATATATCGCATCCTGCTGGCCACACAAATGATTCAAAATAAACAAATCATCCAGCGTGGCGAAAATCCGCTTCTGGCCAGGTCAACGGCATCAGCCAATACAGACACAAAAGCAAACAATTAATAATGTAACCACGAGGCGTGCGTATACGTTTTCTGATTTTATGGCACGGGAAGGGAAATTATTCGGGGGGAGTATAGGGTAATGATGGGAAATATCCGGCGCTTTTCGATTGCGCCGGACAGATAAACCGCTACCATTCAAAAACATCATACCCGCCAAGAGTATCAGCGTCCGGATCAAAACAGATCATCCCGATTTGATGTTGTTTGCGCATACAAAACACCAACTTCCTAACGGGCTTTGAAATCCCCATTTCTTTTAATTTCAATACCGGATACCGGTATTCACGCAGCATTAAAAGATAGCCATAGCCGGTGTCAAATACCCAGGGGAATTTTTCGTTGACGTACTGCGATAAAATTTCCCCATCGCCCGGCGTTATATGTGCCGTGCTGCATGTCATGCCATGAATCTTTTCCATACTGTTGACCTTATGCGCAGGGAGAGCGAATACTCTCCCTAATGTAAATGCAAAATGTTACGCCTTCATTTTTTTAAACTGCTCGGCAATCATCCACAGTGCCCGGTTTAATTTCACGTCGCCGTCAATACCGTTAATCGCGCGCGTCGTGGTGCGTTTTCCTTTTTCATTGCGGCCGATTAATCCCCCCCGGATCATATTTTCCTGCACCCGCTGAAAGGTCACCCACAAATCATTTTGGCGGTCTTCGGCGCGGCGCGGCATTAATACACTCGCCGGGGTAACGGGGATTTTTTTATCGTCTTCCCCGTAGCGATACATGAGCGCCGCCTGAGCAAACAGGTCTTGTTCATCCCGGTTGAGGGGGATGTCTTTCATGATGTTCATGTGCTCATCGACCTTGTCAAAAATGCCGAGCACCTCATACGCCCCCTCAATAACCTGCCCGGTCACATCGCCTTTGTGGGGGACACGCACCTCGCCAAAGTCCTCACCGCACACCATGCCGTTCGAACAAACAAAGCGGAAAATTCCCGGCAGCATCTGATAACTGCTGCTGCCGTCGTGTGAATTGAGCAGGATTATTTCCGGCACTTCGCTGCCGGTAATTTGGCGCTCGCGGCGCAGCCGCAGCATGTGTTTGGTATGGCCTTTCCGGGCTTCATCCCGCACGCGGGTTTGACAGGCAAAGAACGGCTGGAAGCCTTCTTTGCGCAGGCTGTCGAGCAGCTGAATGGTCGGAATATAGGTATAACGGTCACTGCGGGAGCCGTGTTTTTCTTCAGAAAACACGCTCGGGACGACGCTGGCCAGCTCGTCATTGGTCAGCGGACGGTCGCGGCGGATCTGATTTTTGGAACCAAAATGGGAAGCTAAACGCATAATGATATCCTCGATGTTTGTGATGATGCTAAGTCAGTGATGGCGTGATACAGGAAACACCGGGCGGTAAGTTTCGCCGCCCGATGACAATGGCTAGTCCTCTTCAAACAATTCATTTCGCAGGTCGCAGTAGGCGTTTGCACTGCGTACCAGCGCCGCGTCCGTCAGCGTCAGGCCCTGTTTTTCCGCCGCCTGTACAAAGGCCGGATGGTCTTTTTCCGGCAGGCGTTTGAGGTACGCCATTGCGCTGAAGATCAGGTTGTATTCATAGATTTCGGCGTGCAGGCCGCAGCCCTGATGGGCTTTTTCACTCAGGCGGGAAATGACCGCATCGGCGCGGATCACATCGAAGGGATGCGTTGACGAAATATCAGTGATAAAGCCGTCCATGCGCAGCGTCGTGGTTTTCGCCCCCCATCTTTCGGAAGATTCAGGAGCGGCGGTCTTGACGTTTTGTGTGTGCATTCTTCAGGTCCCCTTCAGGTTAAATGTCATCTCTCGGTGAGTTCTTTCGCGGCAAAGGGCGAAGTAGCGACGACGCACGGGGGAACGCAAGGGCGCCGCAGGCGTGCATTTCACCCTTGCGTTAACCTGGGCGGCGGTGCTACACCCAGCCCTCCGCGTAAGGGCTGACCGCGAGAGGGATAACCGCACCCGGCAGAATGCACACACCCGACGGCGAGGAACGAGGCGGCGACCTTAGCGGCCGGTTTACCGGCCAGTGTCCGTGCGGCGGCGCAGCCGCCTGCGGGGGTTGACCCTTGCCGTTGCCATCGGACCGTAGCCGACAGGCCGGAAACCCGCAGGGGTTCCGCGAAGCTTACCGGCCAAGCCGGTTAGCGAAGTCGGGCAGACGACTGACCAGCCTGCTGGTCATGAGCCGAAGGGGGCCATGTTCTGGCCGTGGTAGTTTGTTGTGAAAAAGAAAGACCGGCCATCGATGACCAGGAAGAGAAAGAGGAGTGAAAGCCTGGAGAGGAAGAGACGGAAAGGAATGAGAGAGACAAGCCCCCGACACATACCGGAGAAGAGGGGCGGCGCAGCCGCCCCGTCACTCTGCATTGGGCGGGCGACGCCCGCCGGGGCATTTGACAGGGCGGAACAAAAATCCAGGGGCAGAGCGTGATCCGCCCCACCCCTCTCATCAGCACACCCTGATTTCGGGGTTATAGATGACTTTGTAATCGGTGTGTCTGTCGCCTTTATGGAAGACGTCCAGCCGGACAACATTGTTCGCCTCGTGGTTCATGACCATCACCTGTTCAACGGCAACATGCAGCACCTGCCCCTCAGTCAGCGGAAACCAAAGATTGGCATCAGCACCCGACAGCGTCGGATGTGAGACAAAATGAAAGCCGGTGCCGGTGTCAAGCTCGGCTACGATCAGCATAACGTGGGGACGCACGGACGTCCTACACTCGATATCGCAGAAGCTGTCAGTCATGGTGTGCCCCTTCATGGCTTGATGCGTGTCGCCATACTCGCGCGCACAAACAGTATGTTTACTCATGATGTTTTACCCGTTTCACACACCGCCGCCATCAGGGAAAATTCACCGCCATCAATGCTCACCGCCAGATCGGCGACACGGGTAGTCAGCAGTTCCAGCATCTCAGGTTCAACGTTCAGAACTTCCAACATTGCCCCCTCAATGCCTGTCGCTTCATCCATTGCGACAAACAGCTCCCCGATGTCATCCCAATGCTCGAGATCAAACCCTTCGGCATAGGCAATAGTGCGTTTTGTCCCCACGTAAGACGGTTTTTCAGCGGTCAGAAAAATGCCTTCCTCGCCGACCAACAACAACGCGCCGCCGTTCGTTTTCAGATCCATCATGACCGGCTTGAGCGTTTCCGCTCTGAACATCAGTTGCTTACTCATCCTATCCCCCAAAAAACCATTGAATTGCCGCCCCGCAGGGCGGCAAGGTCATCAGGCATAAGCCCGTTTCAGTTCCAGTGTGCGCAGTACTTGCCCGAGTTCACTGGCTCGCATTGCGGGCACCCTGACGGACTGGCGTTTGCGCTGACATTTGGCGATGTGACGCCCCAGCGCCTTAAACGGCACGGTGATGTCCTGACTTTTCAGCGGTTCGCGCACAAGGCGCGGATGCTTTTTTGCCGTCTCAGACTTTACAAACGGCATGGGGGATGCAATTATCTGTGCTTCAGTATTCATGGCATGAACTCCAATCGAGTATTGATAGCCGGTCTGGCTTTTGCGGGACAAACCGGCATGACAAGGCAGACGAAAGTCTGCTTTTTTCATTCCTACACTACGGTTTCTTTGCTTAACACCTCCTTAATACGTCGCACTATTTCGGCATGGCTCAGGGTGCATTCATCGCATAGCTGGAAATACCGGCCTTCGACTTTCGCGTAAATGTCCGTCACGCTGCCGCACATCATTTCGGCAAACTTGAATGATTCGCTGTCCCGATCACCCTGCCAGTCCAGCGGCGGTAACGTCCCCAGCACGTCCATATATCTGTGCAGGTCGATTTCCACCGGCGCGGTCACATACGATCTTGCCCGTGCCTCCCAGTAAGCGGCCTCCGCGCCTGCGCTCCATTCGAACCGGTTTTTACCCGCTTCGCAGGTGATGATGTCAGGTGTGTACATGGTTTTTCGCCTCGATGTTGAAGGCGGGACAATCCCGCCGTCGGCTGTTATTCCTGCTCTGCCGCAATCTCTGCCATTAATTCGCAATAGGCGTTTTGAGCCTTTTCCTCTGCCGCCCACGTCAGCACGATCCCTCTGCGGTCTGCCGTGCCGATAAAGACCGGACGGTCTTTCATCGGCAGACGGGAAAGATGATCTAACGCACTGCCGATCAGGCGGGATTCGTAAATCTCGTAATGCAACCCGCACCCTGCATGAGCCTGCTTTTCCAGACGGGAAATCACGACGTCCGCGCGGATCACGTCAAACGGATGGGACGACGAAATATCAGTAATGAAGCCGTCCATGCGCAGCGTCGTGGTTTTCGCCCCCCATCTTTCGGAAGATTCAGGAGCGGCGGTCTTGACGTTTTGTGTGTGCATTCTTCAGGTCCCCTTCAGGTTAAATGTCATCTCTCGGTGAGTTCTTTCGCGGCAAAGGGCGAAGTAGCGACGACGCACGGGGGAACGCAAGGGCGCCGCAGGCGTGCATTTCACCCTTGCGTTAACCTGGGCGGCGGTGCTACACCCAGCCCTCCGCGTAAGGGCTGACCGCGAGAGGGATAACCGCACCCGGCAGAATGCACACACCCGACGGCGAGGAACGAGGCGGCGACCTTAGCGGCCGGTTTACCGGCCAGTGTCCGTGCGGCGGCGCAGCCGCCTGCGGGGGTTGACGTGGCCGTTGCCATCGGACCGTAGCCGACAGGCCGGAAACCCGCAGGGGTTCCGCGAAGCTTACCGGCCAAGCCGGTTAGCGAAGTCGGGCAGACGACTGACCAGCCTGCTGGTCATGAGCCGAAGGGGGCCATGCTGTGGCCGTGGTGGTTTGTGGGAATGAGAAATCACCGGCCATCAATGACCAGGAGGAGGAAGAGGAGTGAAAGCCTGGAGAGGAAGAGACGGAAAGGAATGAGAGAGACAAGCCCCCGACACATACCGGAGAAGAGGGGCGGCGCAGCCGCCCCCTGTCTCAGGGACTGGCGGGCATAGCCCGCTGGGGGATTTAGGGCGCGATGCTAAAAAACCGTATGCTGCAAACCAGCAGGATACGGGGATTTCTTTAAAGGGCTGCGAGCGTGCCCAGAGTTTGGGGGTCTTTCTCAACCATGCGGATCAGGAGCAAAGCTTGTTTGTTTGGCTTCGCCCTGCCCTGCTCCCAGTTCTGATAAGTCGTGATGCCGGTATGCAGGTAATCTGCAAAAACGGCCTGAGAGAGGCGCAATTTTTCGCGGACTGCCTTCAACTCTTCCGGCGACATCGAGATATTTTTTTTCTGCGAAACAGTATGCGTCTTCAGCGTGATCTTGCCCGCGTTAAAGTCGCTCCAGTCCTGCATGCCTTGCTTTAATTCTTCAAACAGGCTGCGGTCACTCATAACGTGCCTCCTTGTTTCAGTCGTTCCAACATCTTACGCAAGATGTCCTGTTCATCACGGCTTAAGTCGTCTTTCTGGTCTTTATCATAGACTGCGAAGAGCAGAAAATGAGACCTTTCAAGCCACCAGTAATAAATAACCCTTAAGCCCCCACGTTTTCCCTTACCCCTTCGGGCGTCTGCAAACCTGATTTTTCTCAGGCCACCGGTGTGAGGGATGACGTCGCCGCAGGTTGGGTTCTTAAGCAACATCTGCTGAAATTCTTTAAATTGATCATCAGATAAGTAATCAGCGCGTTTTGCTTCGAAAACGCTTAATTCAACAAAAACACCATCCATCGCTTTCGTCTCCCTTCAACTTGGGGATATTTTACCCCCAAGTTGGGCATAATTCCATCCCGATTTTATAATTAATCCGCTAATGCTCTTCCGGCTTTCAGATGGTTGATCTTTCGCAATGCCAGTAACGTCATCAGTTCGCACTCAGCAAGCGTCTCAGCGTCATGTAAAGCCTGCGTGCCCGCAAAATCTGCCGAATCAGCAATGCGGGAATACAGCGAAAATGCATGCACACGGTCAGGTTCTGATACGCTGTCTTCAAACGTGAATGTTTCAACATACTCGCCATCATCATAAATAGGCGCGATCTCCAGCTCGATGGCGTGAATATGGTCACTCCCTAACACCCCGCCTGTCTGGCAGTTCCAGCCAACAGCAGGATCGGCGGCCAAATCATCGATAACCTCCTGTAAAAATGGCAATTTCTCAACGGTTTTAAGCAGGTTTTGCAGGTACTGTGCCGCATGGTTGCTGTAATACGCCACGTCCACGACGCCAATAGGTTCAACATTCATCGCGTTCACTGTCCGGCCTCCGGTAACAACATGCGGTCGAGGACATAGGTAAAATGGTCAAAATAATCACAGGCTATCACCGGTCGTCCGTTAACAAACCAGACCAGAATCCACGAAAGAGTTTCTTCGCACCTGTACATCTCGGCCTGTGCGCCCGCCGGTAAAAGTCTCGGCTCGAATTTTTGTAAGAATGCCCCGTAGCAGAGGATGTGATTCACCAGATCGCCAAGCTGCGCGGGAGTAAAGGTTGCGGCCCCCGCAGCGGGGGCCTTAGCGCTGATATTTTGGTCAGAATTTACCGGTGTATTCATGATTAATTCCCCGCCGTCTGCTTTTTCACGCCGTAGTTTTTGATATAACGGTTAAGCCAAAATCCTGCACCGGCCTCGAAATTCCACCCACGCCACACCATCTCACCCTCCTTACGCACGACGAGACGAAATTCCTTCCCGGTATCGTCTTCAATCGCCACGTTGCTGTACTGAGACGCGACGGCGGTTGCCTGTTCGCGGGTAAACTCACCCTCCTCCGGTAATACACATTCCTGATCGCACATAAGCCTTTCCTTTTTGTTTGGGTTACACACATCACCCGTTGAGTTTCTCTTGTCGCGGTTTTGACGTTTGCGGGAACCGGCTGTTTGGTCCCTTCTGGTATGCCATCACCCGTTTGAGACCCCTCGCCGCAAGGGCGTAAACGACACCGGCTGACGAAGATGACCAAGGCGAGCGGATAATTTTTAGAGGACTAACGTAGTGGCCGAGAAAAATTCTCAGTGAGTGTATTTACCCTGGACAGCGAGGAGGACTGTGTCGGTATCAGCCCAGGCGAAGGGACTTAAACGGAAAGAGGGTGCCGGAGTCCCAATGAGCGGGGATCCGCCGCAACGCCGGAGCGCGACAGCGAAACGGGGGGGCGCCGAAAAGTGCCGGCGGAACTCTCGCCGGTACGGTTAGCGCGCTGGCGTGAGCCAGCTGCAGGTGTTGACGTGCTCCATCAGACACTAGCCGTCAGGCCCGAAACCGCCCAGCGGGTTCGCGGAGACGGGCCGGTGCGCAGCAGCTGCCGGGCGGAGTGTGGCTCGACGATTGACCAGCCCGCTGGTCATGAGCCGAAGGTGGCCGGGGTAGGATTTTGGATCATGTCTTTCATCCGCATCGAGAAAATCGGAAAACGAAAAACAGGCACCGAAACCGCATGCAAAATACTGGCGATCACCGAATGATATGACCAGCCGACGGCAGGACTTTGTTTTTCTGCCAATCGATTATAGCGATAGCGGAGACGCGCGACGCCGAAGGCGCAGAGCGGTCTGCTATCGCCAGGCGAAGCCTGAAAGGGGTTTTCGCGCGATAACAGGCGGCTCCCCGCCCGTTTCTTACCGCTTACTTATTGAGTTTTTTGATCCCAGCCTGCTGAATAAAGGCACCGCCGAGATAGACCGCGTTCTGACATTTCAGATAAAAACAAATATCGTCCAGAATCTGTGTCGTATTGCGCGAAGACAATCCGGCTTCGCGGCGGCTCGCGTTAATCAACAATTTATAGTGCTGCAGCGTTTCGCGGGTATCAGGTGTCAGTTTCATTTTATATCCTTACGGCAGGGGGAACCCTGCCGGTGAGTGTGTCATTCAGAAAATACGTAGCCGTTCACTAAAACCAGCCCGTTCATGAACATGTCGCGCCCATACGCTTCATAATCGAAATAACTCTGCAATGAGTCCGGCATATCACTGAGTAAGCCGGTTTCATCGACAAAATTGCGCGCGTAGTCTTCCTCACTTTCTGCCTCCCCCTGATACGCTTCCTGAAACGCGTCATAATCACAGGCGTTAAAATATTCCGCCCATTCCACAAATGCCTCCCCCTGCCCCTCCTCTTTCGCCTGCCGGTAGGCATCTATAAACGCCCAGTTCACATGACTTTCGGACGCCAGTCCGGACGGGATCCCTTCCCAGTCCTGAAACATCAGCTCCGGGTCTTCTTCATCGGCGTGCAGCTCGCTGCATGCCGCCAAAAAGTCTTGCTCGTCATCAAACTCGGTCAGATCGAACCATTTGCCGGCGATGCTTCCGCAGTTGTATTTGTGGTACGTACCGACGTACACGGCTGGGGTGGTAGTGCTCATATGCATTTCTCCGCTGGTTGAGGGATCACAGTTCCGGCTAACGCCGTGCCGACACGACAGACGGGCGGAAAGCGGAGGATGCAGGGGCGCTACCGGAGGCCGCAGCGCAAACGAAGGAAGGAGGCTGGCTGGCTGGACGGCGGGCGAGTGAATATTGAACGAGCACGCGACGGGAAGACCGCCGAGTGTATGAGTGCGAACGGGTGAGGAAGCGGCGAAGCGAACCCTTGCAGCCGCAGCGGCCCGTCTACAGTGAAGGCACGGCGTTAGCCGTCGCAGCACGGGGCTGCCAGATACCGTTTTTTAGTGGGTTACAGACCTGCAAGGGCTGTAACCCTGAAAAAGCGGAGTTACACGACATCCTTATCTGTAACCCCAAAACTCCCCCGCCGTCGCCGGTGGGGAAGCGCTTTATTCTTTGGCCAGCTCGGCGGCGTAACGGAGAGAGTCCCAGTTGTAGCCAATATTGGCATCGTGATGTTCGGTGGCAATCTCCATTGCCCGGCGAATTTCCCCGGGCGTTAGCGTTTCATCCACCTCAAGAAAGTCTTCATCAAGCCAGAATGTCCCGCAACACAGTGTGTCCGCAGGATATGCCGACAGCCTGGACATAAAGGCTTCGACCGTTACCTCCCGATGACTGTAGTTGTTCACCGCCGGCGTGAAAATTTCGCCCGCCACGGCATACCAGCTCCAATCCTGCTGATCTGGACAGGGACAGGTGACATCCTGGACGCTGATGCCCGGCACCTTTTGCAATGCCGTCGCGATCTCATCCAGGGTAATGTGATCACCGCTATCATCTTCACTGCCCAGATAGTAGCCATCCAGGTACAACGCCATCTCGCCGTTATCGAGAACCACTTTTGTGAGTTTGTGCATCAGAATGTCTCCGCTTCAACGGCACCATTGCCGTGCCGCCACTAAAGACCGGCGAAGAGTGGAAGATGCAGGGGCGGAACGCAGGCCACAGCGCAGACGTTAACGGGCTGAATGCACCGTTAACGTTGAGAATGGGCGAGTATCCGGCAACGCGCACCCTTGCAGCTGGAGCGGCCGGTCTACCGTGAAGGCACGGCTTTGGTGCTTTCACATTTTAGCTACCTGACCTTGCCCGTCTCCTTTGCGGCCCCGGCTTGGCCGGGAAATGCCACGTGGCGTTTCCGGGAAACGTTCGGGGGTTTAACGCCCCGGACGTCTCCACGCCTGGAAACAACAAGGCTCTTGCAGCCTTGTTATCCCAGTTCTAATCCCGAAATGCGTGGTCCAGTTCGTTTACCTGCTGGTATATATCGAGGAATCTTGTGTTCACCTGGCTGATAATCTGTCCGGCCAGACGTTGTGATAATTCCTCACTGTTCCAAAACCAGGTTGATTCCAGCGCACGCAGCCGCTCACGAAGCTCAAACATGGTGTTCGCCAACTGCGCAACGTCGGCCCGCAGCGCTTCATTACCCTGATAGTTCATCTTGTATTTCCTTTTGTCGTATTTAATGTCACGCCGCGCGCGCATTGCGCAGCTCTGTCAGGCGGCGTAATCCGGTCGCGTGGTATTGTTCCATCAGCTCAATGCCAATCCAGCGACGCCCTGCCTGCTCCGCCGCAACGCAGGTGGATCCGCTGCCGGCGAAAGGGTCCAAAACAATTGAACCAGGCTATGTAAATGGCTCGATCAACGGCCGCAGCACGGACACCGGTTTTCCGTTGGGTGGTGGCGGTTGCCGGTGTACTGCCAGGGCATGACGTCCGGTAACGGCTTTTCAGGCAACGGCGGACGCCCTTTCGCCAAAATGTAAGCACTTTCGTGGCGGTAGCCTACGAATGCCGATTTTGATGCGTAGGTTTTGGTAAACACGACGTGGCCAACCACGCGGAACCCCGCCGCTTTCCATGCCTGCATAAACAAGTCCACCCGATTCCAGGCGTAGAAACTGACTGCCAGGCTGTTGGGTTTGAGCACCCGGAACATCTCTTTGCTGACCGGCAGCAGCCAGTCCCCCTGCTTGTCATTGGCAATAGTTCGCCCCGTCCGGTCGGTAAAGCCGACGAGATACGGCGGGTCCGTCAAAATAAAATCCACCGCATTCGACGGAAAACCAGACATAACCTGCTCACAATCACCCTGGATAAATCGGGACATAGCGTGACTCCACATAGAATGCCGGGACCGGCCGGCGCCGTGCCCCCACGACAGACGGGCGCAAAGCGGAGCGGGCAGGTGCGTCCCCGGAAGCCGCAGCGCAAAACCGGAACGGGCTGAATGCACCATGACGGGTGCGAACGGGTGAGCAGTTGTGTTCGGAGTCAATGCCGCTAAAGCAGGCAATACTCGAATGAGGATGAGTTTTAATGGAATGCAGAATAAGAAGAGGTCATTTCATTGATGTCCGCTTAGAGCGAAAAGCGGACATTCAGACTGCTAGTTTCTCATTTCTCGAAGCGTATAAAAATGCGTGTAATGCGCAGTCATCCCCTGAATGCCGCTCTAGCGGCATTCAGGGGCCAGATGACATTGAAAGTAAGGCCAGTGTAGAGTGGCGCCGTTAGTCCGGTGCATCCGGTTACAGACGTATAAATCCTGCCATTCCATGGCCCTTCCCTGTGCAGCTCAATTTTCACATTGATGACCGCCACTTCAGTTCTGCAGCATCTTCTTCAGGGGCCTGCCGAAATGCCCAGATACGAAAGGTAGTTTCAAGCCTCATCCTTATTTCCCTCTGCATTTGTATCATCCTGCTCCGGCGCCAGTACGGGAAGACGGTTTCTGATGAATGAAGAGCGGCTGATAATATCAGGAAAATTCTCCTGATTTTCGTTAATTACCTGACTCACTGTCTCAGCTTCAGCCCTTGGCCAGGCGCTGAAAGTAAACTGCTGTGCATTAAGCCACGAACGCAATATCTCATCACTGGAAGTAAGACTGAACAGCGCTGCAATCGCCCGTCGTGAAGTTTTCCCTTCCGGTTCGACAAAGATGATAACATCATGAAAGTCATGAATGACTTTGAGCCTGTTATCTTTAAGCGTGCCCACTTCCATAAGAACATCGTGGAGTTCTTTAAGTATTTCAGACCGCTGCACTTCATTAATACATGACCATATTAACCTTACATTGTTAGGAGCTTTCAGCTGTACACCATCAATATTCCGATACCAGTCCGCGAAGAGGCTGATACCTGCCGTCATGTTTGCGTACTTTCCTGCTGATGCCATCCTTCGCAGAACGAGGCTTCTGTTGCTTTCGAGCGCTTTAAAGGCACTATAGAGCTGCTCTTTACTTGAAATAATGTCCTGACTGATTGTATGAAGTTTCTCTTTAAATCTTTTGAGCAGATTTCTGGAGAAAATGTCCTCCAGAAATCCCTCGCTTATTTTTGCTATATTTTTTTCATTTATGTTTTTGAGCAAGCCAGTCTCGCGATTAACAATCGGACTCATGTAATCTACATCACTCAATTCAGACTTGAGTAACGGGTAATAGGTGTTAACGTAATCGACTGTATTGATTAAGCCTAGATGATTTTCGTTAAATAAAATTTTTATGGCTTCCTTTACATACGCTGACGACTGAGTGTCTTTCAGTGCATCCAGTACGATATTGAAATTCTGAGCGTAGCGGAAATAAAAAGAAAGAAACTTAATGTAATTTACATCATTTTCATAACCTTCAGCGTAATTCTTTATTTCAGAGTAGTTTTTTATTGCCACCAGATGTGCGACCAAGTGAGCAGCAAATTCTTCAGGATAATTTTCGCTGATGACACTCTGTTTTTTTAAACTGGGTGTTATTTGACTTTCATACCACTCAGGGTTGAAAATAACATAGCGAAGATCATCTATATACTCATTGCTGCCGGAGTTGCGAAGCAATCCCAACTTGCTAACTATATTTTCAGGTAAGTTTGCACTTTCGTTATTAACTATATTTTCTACTGCACTGCTTGATAGTTCGAAAAAGCGGATGACGTCAGGGTTGAAAATTCCGTGCGCCTCAGTCAGCAGTAAGTGGCGAAGCATGTTTTCCTGCTCTGCATCTATAAGTGAAAGAGAACTGACACAGAGGTTGGGCAGATTTTCTTTTTCATTCAGCAGGTACATGGAGTAAAGTTTACCGCTAACATCATTCTCAATCAGGTCCAGCAGGTTTTTTTTAAATATTGCAGAATAGAGGTCTGCCTCCTTAAGAAGCTCCCTGACGTAAACCTCATCATTTTCCGGCATTTTCTGCAGCTTATTCAGTTCTGCGACGACATAATTTTTCTGCCGGACCATGAAATCTTCAGTACCGAGGTAACCTTTTTCTTCTAAAAATTTGAGGCTTTGGGTGAAAGACTCACGAAAATTTTCCCGCTCAGATAATGCATAATTTGCGTTGAGCCTGGCAACGGCACCGGTTAGCTCTTCTTTGATTTTGATTAATGTATCGTCGGAAAGTTTTATGACAGTTTCCATCCAGTCGTACATATTAAAGCGCCCGGCACAGCGCTGCCATGCATGAGAGAATCCATACATACCTGTCAGTTTCTCCAATGCAACAGCATCCCGGCTATTAACTGCTTCGGTAAGCGGCAAATCAAATAACTCTGTACGCGCAAGCTCCACCGATGCCTGGAAATGAATGCTCATCAGATATTCACTCCATCGATTCGTATCATTCATAAAAAGACGATTTAACTGGGCTTTTGTTGCCTGCAACTTATCTTCATACTCATTGGGCTGCATGTTGATAGAGTCATTTTCGGCGAATCTCAGTAGCGCCATTACGTCAGATTCGTTGTAGCGTACGAAAACTACATAAAGTGCAAGTAGAACGTATTCCTCCGGAGCTTCCGCAGGCACTGTCATCAGAAGTATGTGGACGTCATTTACCAGTTTTTTTAGGAGTCTCGGCGTCATCCGGGGGTACTCAACAGTACGCCAGCGTTCCAGTATCTGCATGGTCTCCGCGCAGGAGAAATCAGTCCGCTCATTCACGGTTTCTTTCCACATTTCACGGAACGTGTCCTGCCATCCGGCAGTGATCAAAGGTGGTACGGTAAAGGTAACGGGGATGCGTTTGGAGATAAACTCCCGGCCGGTATGGCCCTCTAGCATAAGAGATTTTGCAACATGGCGAGCGGAATAAGGCACAATAATGCGGAACTGCCGGTGCGTTGTTCCCGCAATAAGCTCCATATCACTCCAGAGCTCTTTAACCTTGTCGGCGTTAATGCGGTCGAGATTGTCAATAATGAGAATAAACTTTGCGTCAGCAGAAACAGATGAGCTACTGGTAAAACCTGCGAGCGCCTTAGTTAATTCAATAGTCCCTATTTCCCGGCTTATCAGCCACTTTTCAGTAATACTATCGGTACTGTTTTGCTTGAAGAGATCACCCACGGTGGTGACGTCCTCTGAATTACCCCGAGGTTTTGCATTAAGTTTTTGGCTCACTAAAATCCATACTAAAAGCACGGCCGAGGACAACGCCGCAACTATCTCAAGGGCTATTACCAAACCTGATATTGTTCCCGGATTTTTAGCATTAGCATTGATGTCTAGAATAAGATAGCTGACCACCTGCACAGAAAACAGGCATAAAAGACCGAAACTTGCGGCCCACCAACTTTTTAAATTTAGCTTCGGGCTTACTAAAAGCCATAATAAAAGCAGACCAGGTGAAAGCGCCGCAACTATTTCCAGGAAAATTACCAAACCTGAAATTGTGCCCGGGATTTTGACATTAGCATTGATGTCCAGGATAAGATATCTGACCATCTGCACTGAGAGTAGGCATAAAAGAATGAAGCTAACGGTCCACCAACTCAGTCTACTGCTTACTCTTTTATCATACTTTACGATATTCCCCAGCGCTGTGTTTTTGAGTTTATCAAGGTTGTCCTTATTTGCCCCTTTACTTTCGCTCAGGCCATCGTGAATGACTTCGATGAGTGCTTTTTTCGTATTACCGTAATGATAAATCTCTGCATCAAAGTCTATAAAAGTGTATTCAGGAGACAGGGATTTTTTTAAAAAATGAATGATGGTCGATTTTCCGGATCCAAGCTCACCCTCCAGACCCAGAATATTAATTTCCTGTTCTTTAATTACCTCTGCCATCCTGTCTGCCACATTTTGGTGGCTGCCACCTTTGAACAGGTCGCTGTCTGCGGGCATTTCCTGCTGAAGTTTAAGTGCCACGTGCTCTCCTTGTACTTCACATTGTTGCTGGGAGGATGACCTTAGGTCAGTGAAAATAGGCATTCATCAGAATCGCTCACGTTTTCATCATAGTGCTAATGATAATAATATTCCTAGTGCCTTTTGAAACAATGGCAGCATTTCCTTATTGTTAAATCCCGCAGATCCGAAAAAGGGTAAACTCGGATCTGTACTGATTAATCGCGTGGAAGTGTGAAGGAGGTAGGCCAAGAAGGGATTGCAATCAAAAGGCAGGAGGTATTGGAAGGTCCGCTTTTGGCACAGAGCAGCCCCTCAGGAAGACCCTGATATGCCATTACATCTGAGAGTGAAAACTAAGGGGTTAGACTGCTTGCCCCCTCATAAACCCAGTCTTTTTGATCGCGAAACATGGCATTAAGTATCGTAACAAACTTCCTTATACAGGCTGTAAGCGCCACTTTTTTGGGTTTTCCCCTTGCTAACAGTCCGTTAAAGAAAGCTTTGATTTGAGGGTTATAACGGACCGCTGAAAGCATGGCCATAAAGAGAGTGGCGCGCAGACCAGACCTTCCACCCCAGATCGCCCTTTTCCCTCGAAGTTGCCCACTGTCTCTGTCATAAGGACAAACACCAACCAAAGCTGAAATCTGTCGACGCGTAAGACAGCCCAGTTCCGGAAGCTGTATCAGCAATGTGGCCTGCGTTATGGGCCCGATACCTTTTACCTTATCAGCAACAGACGCTTTGCTGCCAGATCGTCATCCTGGCGTAGCCGCTGCTTAATTTCGGCATCCAGTACATCAATCTCAACATCGAGCCATTCAATGTGCCGCATAATTCCTTGTTCAACATAAGCGCCGAATCGTTCTTTGCAACGGCTAGATTCCATCACACGGTTCTGAACCAGCTGACGCCGACGTGTCAACAGTACGGCCAGGTCTTGCTGCTGCTCGCTTTTCGCCGGTCTGAATTGTGGAGTCATGCGTCGGCCATATTCGCAAATAATTCTCGCGTCAATTGGGTCGCTCTTTGCCACCTTCCCCATAGCTCTGGCAAAGTTCTTGATCTGACGAGGATTAATTACTGCGACCGGCAGACCCGCAGCACTGAGCATTAACTCGGCAGTACAGTGATACCGGCTTGTTGCTTCCATAATTATTCCCGTAACAGAAAGCCCGCTCAGAGCTGCCTGCAATTCAAGTATTCCTGCAGCTGAATTTTCCAGATGCAGTAGCTGCCCGGTAGTATCGATAAATACTTCCAGAGTGTTTTTAGCTACATCTATACCGATTGTGGTTTTATCACTCATGTTCAGTTCTCCCTGCCTTGCAGATACAGGCTGTTTGCACGCCCCGGCAATTGTTCGGGTTAATACTGATAATGACGTTGCGCAATGATGCTCACCCTCGGGCTCATATCCCAGGACGACGAACGTGCTGCAACATCAGGTAAAACACAATGAGTGTATACGCTTCTCACTGTCATCCTAAACATACAAGGAGACGACGGAGTGAACACTTGCAGGCGCAGCGGCCCGGCTACAGTGCGGGCACGGGGTCGGCGCTAACGTTAAGGATGTGGAGGGATAGCACGGAAGTGAGCAAATCAGGGCGGCACCGTCAGGTGCTATGGATGTGGAGCAACGCGACATCCTTGGGTGAAAAGCCGCCAGGCACAGGACCGGCGCAGAAAGGTACACCGACTTATCCCCCGCGAATACCGAAGTTACTCAGTGAATCTGTGGATAACCGAATGCGGTTTGAAATGAGACGGTAGTCTGCGACGACCGGGGCGGTACGCGAAATGAATGGCAGCAGGACAGACACCGGCCAGGCCGGCCCCCTGAGGTCAGACGATGAATGAGGATGACATTTTGTTTATCGCGGGCAACTCAGCGGTGGCCACGATGCTCTTCAAGCCGGTTAATCTCCTGCTGCATCACGCCGGCCGTATAGTTGTCTTCAATGATTTTCGCGTAAGCCTGCCGGTCGGCCAGGCATTCCACCAGGGTATCGTGGCAGATTTCTTTACCTGTCAGAAAAATGCGAGTCGCCGCGTCAGCGACGGCATCTTTGACGTCCGAGAAGAAAATCAGCTCTTTGGGAAAGCGGGGATTAATGACCATGTCATGCCTCCAGCAGGGTTAAGCGCCCCTTATCATGCGTCCGGGTTCTGAGCCGGCCAGCACGACCGGGCCGTTGTCTTGAGAATGTCGAAAAGCGGAAAAAAGTCCACCCTGTAAAAACCCGCAACGCTCGCCGCAGACTCGGCTGAGGCGTACCGCAGCACCGCGAGGAACGAACAGCCGCGACGAGGAAGCGTCATATCGTCTGCAGCTGATGTGAAAACCGCACACTCCCGGCCTGATGTAGCCATAAAAAAACCGGCACGCGGGCCGGCGGAAAAAGATGATCGGTTTTACTTACGGTTTTTCTTCCAGGTTTCAGAGGCCAGAAAGGCCGCGCGTACCACCACGATCGCCCAGCACAGCTGCAGGAGTATCTTCACAGGCACACTGAATCCGTCAAATATCAGCAGCGGCACAATAAACAGGCAGCTGAGGAGAAAACACCACTCCGCCGCGCTTTTGCGCGCCCTGCCCGTCAGCGTCTCCAGTCCGATTATCCCTTTGCATAACAGCATCAATGACATGGTTCTCTCCACAAATCTTCCGGCACGCCGGAGGGCTTCAGTCTTTTTTCAGCATGCGTTTGAAATTAGTTCGGGCCTGCCCTTCCCCTTCCGTACTGCCGGTGGGTTCCGGGAGCACTGAGGGGGCAGGCACCTGGCCAGCGCAGGCGGCAATGACGTCCTGAATGCTGGCCGTCGTGGGCTGCCATCCCGTCGTTTGCTGAATAATACCCACCAGCTGGTCGGCGGTCAGCTGGCCATCGAACAGCATGGACAACAGATAAGGCAGACGCTTATCCAGCTGGTATAACGCGCTTCCGCCCACGATCGCCGCCCGGAAAAAATCACCACGGGTGCGCAGGGGAACTGACTCGATAATCTTCATCGCCCGGGCATCCTGACTATCGTCTTCAGGGTGCAAATAGACGGTCAGTTTCTTACGTTTGTCGGTCACGGATAGCGCTCCTTGAAATTAAAGTAAAACAAGTTCGCGAACCAACGCCGTCTGGAGGTCATTGACGACAACAATGCGTTTAGGAGTCAGTTTCCAGGCACGGCGCACAGCGACTTGAATCAGCGGCATACCACCACCGACCAGCCACACCAGGTTCAGGGCAAAAACAATCTGCTCTTCGGTGAATCGTGACTTTTTCATCGGCACCATCTCCGTTCAGGGGAGTGTTTATCATGCCTGAACTCTGTTTCTGAATGGGACAGGATTTGGGGCTAGAGTCACCCCTGCCCTGCTGCCGTGAAATTGTTTAGGGCAAGATTGCGACTCTATTGTCGCATAACCGAGCTCACAGTTTCTGACAAACTCTTCAAAAGAGTGACTGATGAAGCAGCTATTTACACGAGAAATTGCGGATATATATAATATGAAATAATAAGTATGAGATGTGAGATGTGAGATGTGAGATGTGAGATGTGAGATGTGAGATGTGAGATGTGAGATGTGAGATGTGAGATGTGAGATGTGTCATATAATCTCCAACGGGGCCTAATGATGACAAACAAAACGTTTAATAAATATTAAATCACACTTCATAAGTGTGACATTATGTTTCACTTCAATTTACGGCTCCTGTCCTCCCTGGTAACACGCCAACTTTACTAACTGGCATCTGATCTACTACATTGAATCTCAGCCTGGACACCATAAGTGCTAATCATGAATTCACAAGTATGAATTATGCGGTTGCGTGCAACCGACACAACACAGACTGCGGAGGATTCAATGATTCATATTAGAGCCAGGTGCCTCGCCTAAAGCTAGGAATTGCTACCTTTTATCTCTTCAGATACATGAATGCACTCCACACATATTTAAAATGGGTATGAAGTATTACTTATGAGGTTATCCTCATAATTCACACGTGTGACATATGTTTGTTCCCACCAGGGGAATGGTATTCTGTGGGCGTGCATCATCATAAGTAATATTTCATAAGTGCTACATGTTAAATCGTCAGTAATACAGGGGCCAGATGTAGCCATTGCTAGATTCCCCCCTTCTCATTGCTGCTTGTAGGTACCCAGTAAAATCACCAAACAACATAACTCATAACTCATAACTCATAACTCATAGAGTTCATACTTCATAATTATGAAGTAATAAACAGCAATGATGAATTATTCGGTCTAATTCTACCAATGAAAACAATGCATAAATGATGTTTATTGCAATACAGACTCACCAGAACCGAGCCAGATAAACTGAGGTATGAGGTATGAGGTATGAGGTATGAGGTATGAGGTATGAGGTATGAGGTATGAGGTATGAGGTATGAGGTAGCATACTAAATTTAGCATTCAAATAATCAACTCTAAACGATCGTTATCAGTGTGAATTATTACGGAATACTTAATACAGCAAATTGAATCTACTGATAACTAAGGAATTATAAGGTTACGCTCCACACATCATTATCATCAGAAACATAGCAACATGATTGATTTTTTTCAGAAATTATCCGGCTCGGAAAGATGGAAGGAAACATAATTGTGAAGTATGAAGCGCGGATTATCAGGAGCTAATTGAATACAGTAGGGGAGGGCGCTGGATTTCAAAAAGAAGCCCAGCGGTGCTTAAGTATGAAATCATACTTTTTTGAAATACGCGTCCAAAGCATCGCGAATGATTGCGCTCACACTTTTCGGCGCAATACCGACGCGTTTGTTATACAAGGCCAGGTCTTCAATTTCACGCAAGGTATGCTGTGGCAGAGAAATGGTCGTTCTGGTCAATATTTCTGGTACAGGTTCTACAACTACTTTCTCATCGCCATAGGGACGGTCAGCCAATCTGTTCGCCAGAGCATCTGCTTCTGCTTCAGTAACTATGCGGCGATTGGTGAAAGGGGGTTTTTTTAAAGCCATTAAAATACCTCATTCAACAGTGCAAGAACTTCAGACTTAGCTTTTTCGTTAGATGTTTCCAGGACAGATTTACCTTCAGACATCACATCTCGGTAAACCTTTCGGTAACATGCCGTCGCGCTCAAAGGGATCAGTCCTTCGAATTCGCGGACATACTCCAGAAATTCATGCCGTTCGTTTCCCTGAAGGAGCGGATTTGTAGTGGCCATACTTTGATAGCAATATGCCTTAAGCTCCGGATTTAAATCCCGCATGCTTTCTAACTGCTGCTGAAGCTCAACCATTGTATCCAGGTCTAACTGAGAGCATTGGTGCGGAGCAATGATCTGATGAGCTACGGTTCCCCCTGTAATCAGCTCACGGCTGTTTCGGCCGGCAACATCCACTATAACGTGATCAAACCTCTCATCAAGGCTTCTGAGTGTTTGAGATATGTTGTCTCTTTTCTCAATCAAAGTGATGGAGGGGGTAAGACCTGCAGCTTCCCGTTCGGCATACCACCTAGACGAAGAGCGTTGAACATCAGCATCGACCAAACACACATCCTTGCCCCATAAGGCCAAACCCACAGCTATATTGACTGCAGTTGTTGTTTTCGCGGCCCCACCTTTATTGCATCCAACAATCGTGATCATTTGTCACCCGTGATATCAAAAGTAGTATTTCTTAAATAATAACTCACAAAAGATAAATGTGAAGTGATATCGAATAATTATTATGTATGAGTTCATACTTATTACTTAACTAAGGCATTGTGAGCACAGCTCAATTGAAACCACGAGTGTGATTGAAAAGGGAAGAGACGAAATCAAATTTATTTGTTTCCTTGTAGACCAGCTGCCTAAGACTTTTCTTGGGTACAACCCTTCACAAGCTGAAGACCCCATTGTTACACTATATAAATGAGGGTCTTCCCCTGTAGTGGTGGGTACTCTAGAGCTGTCCTTACATTTGTGAACAGCAACTCACTAAGCAGTAAGTTTCTTATGACTCAGAGTGTTTTTTTCATGAATATGCGGCAGGTTCCATCAGGTAAACAGTCAATATCCTCGAATTTTTACAAACCATTTTTTCTATATATATCAGGTAATTGAAAGATGATTATATAAAGGAATGCCGCAATACAGCATCTTTGCCGTCCTTCTTCTTTAAACCGTTTTAAAAACTCATTCCCAAGTCCCTTTGACCTGAGTTCAGGGGGCAGATAAAGAAGGTCTATGAACAATAAGCCCAAGGATGAACAGCCCAACATTCCTCCGAGGATCTTCCCACTGCTTATACCCCGGATAACCACAGATAAAGGTTTACGATCGCTGATACTGGTCATGTAGCCTGAATCGCCACGGGTTTAACAGACACCTCAGAGTCATTTAAAATGGCTTGAATAGAGGTGCCCATGAGCGGTAAGCGCTATCCCGAAGAGTTTAAAATTGAAGCGGTCAAACAGGTTGTTGATCGCGGTCATTCTGTTTCCAGCGTTGCAACACGTCTCGATATCACCACCCACAGCCTTTACGCCTGGATAAAGAAGTACGGTCCGGACTCATCCACTAATAAAGAACAGTCAGATGCTCAGGCCGAGATCCGCCGACTCCAGAAGGATCTGAAGCGGGTTACTGACGAACGGGACATATTAAAAAAAGCCGCTGCAGATTCAATCTGTCAACGCAACACCCCTTTCAATTATCTCTTTCGGTGTTTTGAACTTCAGTGTCTTTCTCGGTCTGTTGTTTAGCTGAGCTGCAACCTGATCCAGCTCATGTTGAGTATATTGGGCAAGGCATGTCTTTTTGGGAAAGTACTGTCGAATTAGCCCATTAGTGTTCTCGTTTGTTCCCCGCTGCCAGGGACCTTGAGGATCGCAGAAGTAAACTTTAACTCCGGTGCTGCCAGTAAATTCCAGATGCCTGGCCAGCTCCATTCCTCTGTCCCACGTCAGTGATTGCCGGAGTTCAGGCGGCAAGCTCAGGAATTTTTCGGTAAGTGATTGATTCAATGAGACAGTGTCTTTTCCCCTAAGTCTAAGGATGATCGTATAACGTGATTTTCAGTCTACAAGTGTGGCTATATGCGAGTTTTTTGTGCCTGATACTAAATCGCCTTCCCAGTGCCCCAGAGAGCGTCTGTTATTGATATGCCGGGAGCGTTCGTGAATTGGCGTTCCGTTCACTATGTTGATCGTACCTCTTTCACCTTTGCGGGTATGGCGTCTGCCATGACGAAGGCTATGCGATCGGCGCAGATGCTGTACATTCAGGTGGTGTAGCGCTTCACGGCTACGAAAGTACAGCGTTTTATAAATTGTCTCAGGTGATATTCGCAGTGTTTTTTGACGCGGCTTTGTTCGCCTTAACCATCCTGATATTTGCTCAGGAGACCACTTCATCTCCAGCTTTTCCAGGACAAGCTCTCGTAACGGTAAATTCTGATCCAGTAAGCACGGTTTTGGTCTTTTCGCCATTCTGTTGGTCCGGTTATTAGCATCAACAGCTGTGTAATAGCGCCTGTCTCGATTACGCTGAACTTCAGTGAGATCGTCGAAGGACTACGATTCAGCGCAGTCGCTATCGCACGAATGCTCATTTTGGCTGACAAACCGGCTCGTATTTCCTCGCGCTCAGACAGCGTAAGGTGAGCTTCAGCCCGCTTGCGCTCATTGGGTTTTATACCGCCAGTATCTCTTAACATAGTGAAGATTGTTCCTGGTTTCGAACCCAGGATATTAGCTATTTCACTGAAGCCTGTTCCTTTTTTCCACAGTTCAAAAACAGATGCTTTTTCCTTTGCTGTAAATGTCCGTCTCATTCAAAAACCCTCCGCAACCCCATGTTTTCACATGACTGTTGCGTTGACCAATTGAATCTACAATCTGAGACTGACAGGACAGATCAAACAGTTCTGGCTGGAGTCCGGTTGCGTTTATGGTTATCGCAAGATTCATCTGAATTTGCGGGATAGCGGGCAACAGTGCGAAGTGAACAGAGTCTGGCGACTGATGAAGCGTGTCGGGATAAAGGCTCAGGTCGGGTACAGGAGCCCGCAGGCACGCAAAGGCGAGGCCAGTATCGTGTCGCCCAACAGGCTCCAGCGACAGTTCAATCTGGATGCTCTGGCTGAGCGTTGGGTAACGGACATAACCTACATCAGGACTCACGAAGGCTGGCTGTATCTGGCCGTGGTTGTTGACCTGTTCTCACGCAAAATTATCGTCTGGTCAATGCAATCCCGGATGACAAAGGACATTGTCCTGAACGCAATGCTGATGGCTGCATGGCGGCGTAATCCGCAAAGACCGGAGCTGGTTCACTCGGACCAGGGCAGTCAGTACACAAGCCATGAGTGGCAGTCGTTCCTGAAATCACACGGCATGGAAGGGAGTATGAGCCGTCGCGGTAACTGTCACGATAACGCGGTTGCAGAAAGCTTTTTCCAGTTACTGAAACGCGAGCGGATCGAGCGGATAAAGAAAAAGATTTACGGAACGCGGGAAGAAGCCCGCAGCAATATTTTTGATTACATCGAAATGATTTATAACAGCAAGCGTCGGCATGGTTCGAGCAATCAGATGTCACCAACAGAATATGAAAACCAGAATTATCAACGGCTCGGAAGCCTCTAGATTATCCTTTTATATTCAATCAATTATCAGAATACGATTTGATATATGAAGCAATCTGCAGCCATGCAGTACGAGCCGCCGAGAAACTCCAGGACGAACATCATATTGCCAACATATCTCAGCATTCATCAAAACAAGCCCATTTTTAATAAACGAAGTCTACTTTGGGAAAACAGCGAACAACTCATGGCAGTTCTAGATGGAATTAATCACAGCGGAAAAGGGCACGTATGGTTTGCGGGACAGGGTATCCAAAAGTCATGGGAGATGAAACGCCAAATGCTATCCCCTGCATAGATCAAACGTTTCAGTGACCTTATGCGCGTTAAATTCTAGAGAAGTGGTTTACTGATAAGGTTTGATCAACCCGAGTTGTTAGTGTCAGTTGCTTCCAGCTTCCTTTGTTACCTGCCGCCAATGGAAGGTATTGCATTTTCCTCAGCAGTCCCATGGGGGTGAGAGGACGATGTTCATTATCTCATCACAAAAGTGACACTGTCTCAAAACAGTTTAAAGCTTTAACCCAGACATAATGCGACAAGTTAGCCTATCCACGATAGAGAGAAAGAACCACTGTAGTGAGTAAAGACATCGGAAACCACTGTAGAGAGGAAAAACCACTACAGTGAGTAATATCCACTATGCTGAGTAGGAAATACCTAAAATTGAAACAACCGCTGTGGAGAGTGCCAACCACTATAATGAGTAATTAAAAGAATCCATCTATTAGTTAGTAACCACTGACGTATATGCTATGTGGGGTTTCAGGTTAGTAAGTACTAGGGGGGTTAGCGGAGAACATCTCAATAACCACTATAGTGAGTAAAGAATGCAGTTCACAGTGGATAGGATATTTCGTGATGGAAGTCTTTACTGATTACAGTGGTTAGTCGGCTTTGAACAGTAAATACGAAAAAGCCTGCCACCACTGCAGCAGGCTTTAGGGCAATTAACAGCAAGAGGTCAAAACTATTTCTTTGACTGGCGAAGCTGTTCCAGTAACTCAAGTTCTTCTTTAGTCAGCATTACCATCTCACGAGGCGTAGCTGATTTCGCATCCCTCTCTGCCGGCACATCAATGATGTGTTCGTCATCCATTACATCGTAAACATCATCACCTATGCCCGTAGGTATTTGCGCAGGGCGTAACTTTGGCCGCCTATAGTGGATACAAAAATACACTACCTTACCGCGCTTAACTTCAGTGTAATCAAGATACCCAATCGCCTTTAACTGCTCCATAGCCTTGCGTACTGTCGCATTCTGAGTGATGGCTCGAGAGGTCAGATTTAGGCGGGCACGCAGGCGAGACATAGATATGGGAGCAGGATCTGTCGGAAGACTTTCAATGAACGTATACAGAGCCTGAGCAGACTCCTTGCGGGAGAGTTCGTTGATTGCCCTGAGCTGGAGAAGAACTTTCTTATCAAACTGATACAACTCGAAGATCTTCGGATCCGCCTGCAACTCGACAACGTCCTTTTTCGGGCTATATTTTGCTGACTGAACAAGGTGAGTAACGTAGTAATCCCCCTCTTTATTCGAAAACGACAGGGTGTTAGTGGCTATGCGTTCAAGTGAGGCCTCCAGACGCGCCCTGAGCTTCGCAGAAGAGCGTGCGGATGGAATCCCACACAACTTAGCGAATTCTACAAATGGCAGGTATACAGAGTCTCCTAGGACCTTATGCTTAGCAAAGGCATGAATGATCCCAACCCAGGTCTTAAAATCGTTATCCATATCAAGCCGGGCGCCGGTGATCTTGATGTTCTCATATCCCTCAGACTTCACGATCGAAAGCTGCTTCAGCTCAGAGGTGACATCCATTGAGTTCATCTGACCTTTACGTCCACGTGCTGTGGACTTCAGCGTAGGTACAAATAAGCCCAACCGCATCAATGCTACAGGCTGAACGGTGTTATTGCTGTTAGGAACCAGAGTAACAAGTTCACCTGTTCGCTTATCGGTTTCAGAGAATGCTTTAACTATCTCTATGTTTTTAGGCTCATTTTCAGACATTATCAGCTCTCACATTGAATGTGGATAAGAGGCTCTAGGTACACAATATAGTGGATACTATCACTCACTATAGCGGTTTTACTACAAAACACAGTGGTTAGTTTGCTTTTTATAGTGGATGCTTTACTGACTACAGCGGTTAACGATCATCGTTTACTCCAGATATGACAAGGCCTGGAAGGCTATGGGGATCTCTTTGGGTCTTATAGGTTCTATAAGGATCTTATTATTGGATCGAACCAGAGGATAAGTTAAAAAACATGACCTTAAGCTTTGGAGTAGAGATCAACATAGCACTGAAGAGCCGGTACTGGGGCAGTGCATAAAATGTGTACATAATTTTGGATTATCAATCAAATCATCACCTTTACAATAAATTTCAAAGAGTTAAACAATCTCAATTAACTAAATGTTATGTACAACTATATTGACGATTTACTCACTACAGTGGTGTACAGTCACTCTCCAGCGAAGTTACCTAGCTGTCTATAGTGGTTAACACGCTTAATATAGTGGATATTTTACTTATTACAGTGGTTGGCAATACGGTTTAAACCCTTACAGGGCAAGGCCTGTAGCTGGGCTGGGATCTCTTTTGATCTATTAGATGATCTATATAGGATCTTATTATTGGATCTGAGCGGTGGAAAAGTGGATAAGTTACTTAAAAATTACATTCAAGGCTGGTGTAGTGATGTGACGGACGTCTCTCACTCTGTATAAGTCTTATCATACTTTTGCTGACTGCATTAGGAAGGGGGTCAGGGTCAATCGTGTCGGAATTCTGTTTCTGAATGGGACAGGATTTGGGAGTAAAGTCAGTACTAATACCGTTGCCTCACCTAGGTAAGCTAGTTGCAACCCAATTACATCTATTATTAATAACTTGAATGTTAAACATTTAAAGTTTGCTGCCGATAGTATATGACCATGAATATTTTGGATTTATTAAATGTTAACTACTTTACTAGCTGCACTTCCCATAGCCATCTCATTTCTCGTTTTTATCCAATCAATCAAAAAAGATAATATCGGATTGCTGAGTGAATTGTCTAAAGAAATATCTAGTGAACACCCTTGTCCTTATGTTGTTGAAAGCCTGATCAGTAAAATTCATCGCATGCGTCCAATACCTTTTACAGATGCATTGTTGATACTAAAAAAAGATAACTCATTTGAGATAATGTTAAATCTTTCTAGGTGTAGGGGGATATTGGAGTTAATTAAACCAGTTATAAATGGTGATGTTCTTGGTTTCGAATACACATGGCTTTTTGCAACATGGCCCCGCCGCATAGGTTGTATGGCTCTTTGTATGGCGGTAGTAGTTGCTTGTTTCTTTGGTACATTACATTATACGGAAGTCTTAGTGCATAACTATCAAGTAGCTAAAGCATTCCAGAAAAATGAACATCAGTTAATGATTAATGAATTGTTTATAATGGCAATTAATGCAATCAAGTTTTTCTTCGTTTTCGTTCTGTATATGACATTCTCTATTCAACTTATTAAAATAGTTTTTTCCCATATACGAATGATGAAAATTAATGAACTTCTTGAAGAATAGTCAAATTTCATGCGGAGAATATTAGTCAGAGTGACAACAGTGCGCTAGCGTGAGTGATCTCCTCCCTGAAAACAGTGCCAGTCTAAACTGAAGTATCCGGTCTTTCTTTCATCTCACTGAGAGGCATATCAACCATGAAAAAGACCCGTTATACCGAAGAACAGATAGCCTTTGCCCTTAAACAGGCCGAAACCGGCACTCGGGTGGAGGAAGTGTGCAGAAAGATGGGGATTTCTGAGGCTACTTTTTACAATTGGAAGAAGAAGTTTGGCGGCATGGGCGTCACGGAACTGCGTCGGCTGCGTCAGCTGGAGGAAGAGAATAACCGCCTGAAACGGCTGGTCGCCGATCTCAGTCTGGACAAGGAAATGCAGCAGGACGTCATCCGAAAAAATTTCTGAGGCCGGTGCAAAAACGCGAGGCGGTCGAATACCTGCTGGCGGCGTACCGCATCGGGGTTCGCAGGGGATGCCGGCTGATGATGCAGAGCCGAACGGTCTACCACTACCGCAGCTGCCGCGATGACCGGGCCCTCACGCAGCGGATATGGGAGATTGCAGAAACCCGCATTCGTTATGGTGTGCAGCGGATCCATATCCTGCTGCGGCGCGAGGGCTGGCTGGTTAACCACAAGAAAACCCATCGGATTTACTGTCTGGAAGGGCTGAACCTGCGGTCAAAACGCCCGCGGCGGCACGTGACGGCCAGGCACAGGCGTATCCGCCCGGCCGTGACCGCTGTGGATCAGTGCTGGAGCATGGATTTCGTTGCTGATAATCTGTTCAACGGACGCCGGATCCGTGCCCTGACTGTAGTCGATAATTTTAGTCGTGAATGCGTGGCGATCGAGGTAGGCCAGGGGCTTCGCGGTGACGATGTGGTCGCCGTGATGGAACGGATCAGGCAGACACAGCAGCGTGTACCACAGCGGCTACAGACGGACAACGGCAGCGAATTTATCTCGAAAACGCTGGATCGCTGGGCGTATGAAAATCGTGTAACGATGGACTTCTCACGCCCCGGGAAGCCCACAGATAACGCCCTGGTTGAGTCATTTAACGGCAGCCTGCGTGATGAATGTCTGAACGTGCACTGGTTCCTGTCACTGGAAGATGCTCAGGAGAAGATCGAGCACTGGCGGCAGGAATATAACCAGTACCGGCCACATTCCTCGTTAAATAACCAGACTTCGGCAGAATTTATCCGAAGCCTGCAAACAGGCCCGGATCTCTGATTTATCCTGGCACCGATACTGGGAAGGGATCAGAGGCAGTTCCTTAATTGATATACAGGATTCGCCGTTAAGTTCGCGTACTGTTCGCTCCAGTACCACGTTGAACTTTTTCCGGATTAAGGCAAGTCACTCTGCCTGATGCCCCGGGGCACCAGAAAACACCGGATGTACAAAACATCATAAGGGAAAAGCTGATGAAGTAGGTATTTGAGGTGGTCAGAGAGTCGCTGTCGGTAAAGGGCGAATTTAGCGTTATTTGACTTATTTAAAAACCTCAAAAAAATCCCGGAAGGGGATATTAAACGATCTATAGTAGAGTTTTGAAAACTGATTTTACGTCTATTTTTTAAAACTTGATAGGTTGCTATCAGCAACAGCACTAACGTAACTGGTGCTGTTGCTTTGCCATTAATTATGCATGACTTTGACATTTTCCTGATTATCCCTGAACAACGCGTCTTTAGCATTGATACAGTTACTTCCGCTGACTTCCCCGTCCTGGCACTTTTGAACGACACTTCTGGCTTCATCCAGATTTTTAAAATAATAATCTGTATCGCGCTGTTCGTCTTTACAGCCTGCGAGAATAGTTATAGCTACAGCAATAAAAAATAGTTTTCTCATAAGTCCTCTCGTCAGTGTCAAATCAAAAATTCTAGTAAAAATAATGAGAGTAATGATTTTTCTTAGCGAAAAAACTGCTTTATTTAGTTAATTAACCACGAGTGGATAGTCTGTTTACGGAGTGAACATAGCGTCTTTCTTTAAGCGTCCTTCTTCTAATTTTGCCAGTAAGAAAATAAGTACAGGTGTTTTTCCGGGCCGTTCTCCTCAGGTACGACATCAGCCAGCAGAACATCATGCCGCCCTAAACGTACTGAGATACCTGATTTCAGGTGCAGGCGGCTCTCAGCAGCCAGGTATTTTCAGGAGTGTGTAACAGGCCAGCATGGACGCAACCACCTTATCCGTTTTCCTTGTCGAACAGCTAATTTTGATAGAGTTTTTGCAGCTTCAAGAGTGTCTGGCTTTTTCATAACCGCTACGCGCTGATTCCATAAGATGAAGAGTGATTTTTAGGTTACATGAAGCTCGAACGTGAATTTACTTTCTGCACAACGCGTGGGCGTGTGAACGGAATGAGATCTCCCAGCTTCTGCTGGGGCCGCGATACCAGACCTAGACAAGTTTCATGAATACCATTAAGGATATGGCGGAGTTTCTTTAGTTTCAGATGGATAATGCTGGCGGTGCAACTATTGCCGGGCGCAATAGCGACATGACGTTGCTTACCTTGCTGAGTGTAGTCACTGCTATCGTAGGTTCAGCAGCAGCCTGATTTATTACTCGCAGCATTACCAGCCCGATAAGTGCAGCTCCTCACTTACAACAGCTCAACGCTGGTCGCGACATGAGTCAGATCATGCCCCTCAGTGGCAGAAATGTTTTCCCACAGCCGAACAAATGATATCGTTCAATCTATCCGGAAGCCGAACTACGGTATGTGAGGTAGAGCGAGAGCAAACTCCTTCTGCTCGGGGAAAAAGAAATGCAATGTCTTCAACAACGTTTATGGGTGCGACAGAGGCACGATGACAATGTACAGCCTGATTGAAACATGCATTCTCAACGACATGCACAAGAAAGGAAGGGGGCCTGCATTTTGCTCCTTTCTTCCCTAAAAGTTTACTGATCACGTTACAGTTTAAAGACAGTCACTGTCTGACGTAACTGATGAGCCTGCTGGTCTAAAGAAGATGCAGCGGCAGCGGCCTGCTCTACCAGCGCGGCATTCTGTTGGGTCACTCCGTCCATCTGGGTGACTGCCAGATTTACCTGCTCAATACCTATACTTTGCTCTGACGACGCCGAAGCAATCTCATCCATAATGTCGTTCACCTTCTGGATTGATTGTACGATTTCATTCATCCGTTCCCCGACCAGTTTGACCTCACTGGAACCGGCCGTAATCCGAGCAACGGACTCACCGATCAAATTTTTAATGTCTTTAGCGGCTGTTGCACTCCGCTGCGCTAGTGTGCGAACTTCGCTGGCCACAACGGCAAAACCACGTCCGGCCTCGCCGGCCCTGGCAGCTTCAACCGCAGCATTGAGTGCCAAAATATTGGTCTGGAAGGCAATGCCTTCAATCACACCGACGATCTGCACAATGTCATGAGATTCCGTAGAAATCCGCTGCATCGTTTGCGTCAGTTTCCCCATGGCTTCGCCACCCAGCTGGGTAGCTGATGATGCTTTTATGGTGAGTTTACTGGCCTGCCGGGCATTCTCAGCGTTAAGTTTGACCGTCGCGGTAATTTCTTCCATGCTTGCCGCAGTTTCCTGAAGTGAAGCAGCCTGTTCCTCAGTACGCTGCGACAAATCGGTATTCCCCATTGATATTTCACTGGCACCCGTGGCTATCGAATCACTCGATAGCTGTATATCGCGAACCAGATCGCGAAGTTTTAGTTTCATTTCATTAAGCGTATACATCAGGCTCGAACGATCATTTGCCGCAAGTTTCACGTCGACACCTAAATTGCCGGAGGCAATCTGCGCCGCAATATTGGCGGCAATATCAGGCTCACCACCAAGCGTACTGCGGATGCTGCGTGTCATGATACCAGCAATAATGCTCACTACCACGAAAATAGCCAGTGAAATAACTAAAAGCTCCCAAGCCATTTTCCAGAAACTGGCATTAATATCATCGTAGAAAAAGCCAGTACCAATGATCCAGTTCCACTCAGGAATGAGAACCACACCCTGCAATTTGGGCTGTAAAGATTCGTCTTTGCCGCGTTTTACCAGCACATCGACCAGACCGAAATGACTCTGACTGATAGCCATCCTGTATGCTTCGTTGTCCATCATGCCGGAGGCAGTATGGTTGCCGCCAGAACGTTTACCGATAAGATCTTTGTTGGGGTGGACGATAGTTAAATCTTTGCCATCGTTTGCCCAGAAGTAGCTTTTTGAATTGCTGTTCAGCTCGGAAAGTATTTTTTTTGCACTTTCCTGTGCTACTGCCTGAGTCATTTTTCCGGAATTTTGTTGCAGTACATAATAACGGGAGACATGCTCTGCTTTAGTTAATAAATTAATCACTTCCGACTTTCTGCTTTCTTTCAGGGAATAGTCCAATGAATACAATGCAATACCCGCCACACATGAAACACCCAAAAGTGCAGAGCTAACGAGAACAAGTAATCTTGTGGAGATTTTCATAGTTATCCTGGTTACTTATATTTGTAGTATACAGGTGTTATCGTCACAAGATGTCATTACTTTAGTTGGTGTCAATGAAATAAATAACAAAATAAATCAACCTCAATTTACCTTATCTATTTAAATAGATGGTGTTTGATCCTACCCGCGAATAGTGGACACGCGACTAAGTGAGTAAACTCTCAATCAGAGGTGACTCATGACAAAACCAGCATCAACCAGTAAGAAGCCACGCAAACAGCACACGCCTGAATTCCGCAAAGAAGCCCTGAAGCTTGCTGAAAGTATCGGTGTCGCGGCCGCTGCCCGTGAACTCAACCTGTATGAATCCTAGCTCTATGCATGGCGCAGTAAGATTAATAATGCCCGCTGCTCTTCCGAACTTGAGCAGGAAATGTCCGTTGAAATTGCCCGCCTTAAACGCCAGTTGGCTGAGCGGGACGAGGAACTGGCCATTCTCCAAAAGGCCGCGACATACTTCGCGAAGCGCCTGAAATGAAGTATGTCTTTATTGAAAAGCATCGGGCTCAATTCACCGTCAAAGCCATGTGTCGCGTATTGCGGGTTACCCGCAGCGGCTGGTATGCCTAGCGTCTGCGTCATCATCAGATAAGCCGGAGACAACAGTTCCTTCTGGTCTGTGATGCTGCTGTCCTGAAAGCATTCAGTGATGCAAAACAGCGTTATGGTGCGCCTCATTACAACATCAAAACCATTGCCGCCAGCCTGCGACGTCAGGGACTTCGTGCAAAGGCTGCCCGGAAGTTCAGCCCGGTCAGCTACAGAGAACATGGCCTGCCGGTGTCTGAAAATCTGCTGAAACAGGATTTTCACGCGAGTGGCCCGAATCAGAAGTGGACAGGAGACATCACATACTTGCGCACCGATGAGGGCTGGCTGTATTTGGCTGTGGTCATTGACCTGTGGTCCCGTGCAGTCATCGGCTGGTCAATGTCACCACGGATGACTGCACAACTGGCCTGCGATGCGTTACAGATGGCGCTCTGGCGGCGAAAGCGCCCGGAAAATGTCATCGTGCATACGGACAGAGGCGGGCAGTACTGTTCGGCGGATTATCAGGGGTTGCTGAAGCGCCATAATCTACGCGGGAGCATGAGTGCCCGTGGTAACTGCTATGATAATGCCTGCGCGGAAAGTTTCTTTCACTCGCTGAAAGTGGAGTGTATCCATGGGGAACGCTTTATCGGCCGAGAAATCATGCGGACGACGGTGTTTAATTATATCGAGTGTGATTACAATCGGTGGCGGCGTCACAGCGCCTGTGGCGGACTCAGCCCGGAACAGTTTGAAAACCAGAACCTCGCTTAGGGCCGTGTCCACATTACGTGGGCAAGATCAAAATACCGAGGCAAGCAGGCTGATCAGGAGCGCCATCAGAAAGTTCTGTACTATCGGCAGGTTAAAAAACTCAGCATTAAGGAAACAGCAGAAGCAACGGGTTACAGTTGCTCGCAGGTCTGCCGGATACAGGCACTTCGTAAAGCCACTCGAACTGGTTAACAACGAGCGATGTTCATCCATAAATATTATTGGTTTCAGCATGTACTTCCTGACGTCCTGTTTTAAATAGTATAATATTTTCGTACATGTCTTTTTATATACACAGATGTTGTGTATCTTCAATAATTTTGTAATTTATTTTGTTTTTATAAATACATTGTAATTCATTCTGGAGTTTAATTTTATGAGTCGTTATTTTATTGTTGGTAATTGTGGTAGCGGAAAAACATGGCTTGCTCAAAAAATGGCAACTCATTTATCGTATCCGCTATATCACTTAGATGAATTCCACTGAATGCCAAATTTCGGTGGGCCGCGCCAACTTGAGGAGCGTGATGCAATGGTAGCTCAGGTTTCATCCTCTAATGAATGGGTGATGGAAGGGATTTATGGCCTTATTCTCCAGAATACATTTCCTTGTATAACGACGCTAATATGGCTAGATATACTTATCAATGAATGTATTGATAATGTTAAGAAAAGAGGCCCCAAAAAAGACGAAGATGATAGTTCATTTAATGAGCTTCTTGAATATGCGGGTAGTTATCTTCTTCGAAAAAATAACATGAACGCTTATGACGGGCATAAGTACTTGTTTAACAAATTCTCCGGCATAAAATTCAGAATAACATCTCGTGAAGAGATGGATTTATTTTTGTTGCAACTTTAATTATGTATAATATGGGAAAGTATGAAGTGTCAAGCGTTCAAATCATGTATAGCTAATTTTACGGCTGATGCCGAATGAAAAATATTTCAGTCCATATTTCTGGTTCATACCATCAGATAAGCCAGTCGCTGTGACTTCAACAGGTTGAAGTGATGGTACTGCTACTGGGCCAAAATTTGATGGTAGGAAGCGGCCAACTTAAAATGACAGCAGCAAATCATCTTCGATGATAGTTCGCAGTTAAACCATTTAGCTCCAGCATCCCGAGCCAAGGCCTTCGTGGTACAAAAAATCATCTTAACGTACAATAATTTTCGGTAGCCAAACTGCCTCCTAACACGTCAGTCATCCGGTGCGACAACACGCCAGCAATTTACCATCACGTTGGCTTATCACTTTGCTAAAGCACGCATCACCTCAATACCTTTAATTGTGGCTCATGGATTTAAATCCCAGCGTGGCGCCGATTATCCTTTTCAGCTTGGCATGATCGCATTCAATGACGTTATTTCGGTACCTAATCTGTCGGTGTTCAACATCAGGCGGACATCGATCTTCGCGTTTAAGCAGAGCGAGCGCACGGCCATAGGTGGGCGCTTTATCCGTGTTGATAAATCGCGGGATCTGCCATTTTTTAACGTTGTTGAATATTTTACCCAGGAACCGGTATGCCGCCTTGCTGTTACGACGTGGAGAGAGGTAAAAATCGACAGTACGGCCCCTGTTGTCAACGGCCCGGTAAAGATAAGCCCAGCGGCCATTGACCTTCACGTACGTTTCATCAATGTGCCATGGGCAAAGATCGGAAGGGTTACGCCAGTATCAGCGCAGTCGCTTTTCTATTTCAGGCGCATAATGCTGAACCCAGCGGTAAATCGTGGAGTGATCGACATTCACACCACGCTCGGCCAGCATCTCCTGCAGTTCACGGTAGCTGATGCCGTATTTACAGTACCAGCGGACTGCCCACAGAATGATGTCACGCTGAAAATGCCGGCCTTTCCGCCGCGCTTCTTACTCCACCTATCTGATGCGAAGCGACAACGACTATCCCGATGCAGGCATCATTAAAGGATCCGTGTTAGCCATCTACCGCGCGTTGACGCCGGTACGGCCAGCTTATCGTGTCGGAGCTCGACGGGGAGCTGACGCTGCGGCGCCTGCTGCTCAATCCGGTTCCCGCCCTTCAGACGCCAAGCAGACCAGGGGACGTCATTGCAGCACCTCGGACGTTATCCGCCTGGTTATGATGTGTGTTGCTGAAGAAGGCCGTCTACCTTTTGAGGTTAAGCCTCCTGACTTTGCCACTCGTCGCGCGATAGATGTACTGGAAAAGGGTCACGGTAAACGTTTCGAAACTGCTGACGCCCTATTCAATAATATGGGGATCTGATGCTAACACCGATACAAGCGAGTGCTTTTAAACGAGATATAAAACGACTACAACGAAAACAGAGCATTAGTCACCCAATATCCCATAAATTTGTTTCAAACTGCCTGTGCCCGATTCCAGCCGGCGTTTCTTCAACAATGCTGAAACCCGGGTGACGATGCCGTTCTGGACGAACTGATCAGGCTCCGCTCAGTGCATAGTGCATCAGGCCGAAAGCAATGTGCGTTTAAAAGAGTAAATATGCGCACGTGCCGCTTCGGTAGCACGACGTGTGTCACCCGACTTTAGCGCTTCAATAATCTCGTTATGCTCCGTGATAACTTCATCCATATGCTCGACATTAGATAGTGTTGTGGCCCAGAAACGTTGTGCCTGCGCATGAATAACACTGAGAATGTCTGAGAGCCGACTGTTTCCTGCGATATTCGCCAGCACTTGATGAAACTCTCGATCCAGTAACATCATCTTCTCTCGGTCACGAGCCTCACACGCACTGCCAATTTGTTGGTTCATACCATGCAGTTGATGGATGTGCACATCACTCACCTTCTTGCTGGCAAGCTCGACACACAGAGTCTCGTTTACCAACCGCACTTCTATTAATTCAAGGGCATCATCTATCGACAGAGGAGCAACCATAACCCCTTTACGAGGAATAATCTGCAGAAGGCCCTCAGTCGCCAGACGGTGAATTGCCTGATTAATGGGGGTGCGCCCGATCTCTAGGTCATCCATCACCTGAGCCGTATTTAAATATTCGCCAGGCTTATATCGCAGCGTAATGAGCTTGTGTCTGAACGCCAGATAAGCTTGTTCATTCAGCGAAAGGCTCTTTCCCGAACTGATGGGGTTCACATTTTCAGTAATTAACTCACGCATTACGACGTTCCTTTTTTGTGTATGAGACATATTACACAAAAAACTGGCATGAAAATCGCTTATTTGAAATCACAGTGAAATTTCACTGTGATTTCAAATGGAGATCATTTCATGCACCTTCAGTTCACATCAGGCGACGACGCTGCTATCACGCTAGACGTTGAGGTTACGCATTTCATTATTGCGGGATGGGCAGGTCGGGATAAAGATGCCGTACTGCACCACATCAGGGAACTTGAAGCGTTAGGCGTGCCCGCTCCCGGTGCAGTGCCACTTTTTTACCGCGTTGCAACCAACCAGCTCACCCAGAACCAGCGGCTGGAAGTTGTCGGCAACGAAACCTCTGGTGAAGCCGAACCCTTCGTATTTCGCCATCGCGAAGAGCTGTGGGTCTCTCTGATTTCCGATCACACAGATCGCCACCTGGAAACCTTCAGCGTCGCGCTTTCTAAACAGGCATGTATCAAACCGGTCGCAAGCAGCGCGTGGCGCATGAGCGAACTCGTTGATCACTGGGATGCGCTCGAACTCACCTCATGGATAAAAGAGCAGGGTGAATGGGTTGTTTATCAGCAAGGCACGCTGTCATCGCTTCTCACTCCGCAAGATCTACTCGCCCGCTATCTGAATGGCAACACTGCACAGGAAGGGCTCGCCATGTCCTGCGGCACACTGGGCACTATTGGCGGCATTCGTCCTTCCAGCGAATTTAGGATGGCGCTACACGATCCAGTCCTGAACCGTACACTTGAACACGCCTACTGCACCGGCGCGTTGCCGGTAGTTGCATGAGGGGTCGCTGATGACAACACTTTGGCAGGCAAGTCAGCAGCTACAGTCAGGTGAATCTGGACCTGAAGCATTCACTGAAACAGCGTTAAATGCTGCCCGCGATCCTAATAAAGAAGGCGAATGCGTTTTCATAAAATTTTATGAGGCACAAGCCATCCAACAAGCCCATAAGGCAGGTATTCGCTGGAAAGCACAACATCCGCTAAGCCCAATTGATGGCCTTCCCGTCAGCATCAAAGATCTGTTCGACGTTGAAGGCGAGGCGACGACGGCCGGTTCACGCCTGTTATCGGATGCGCCGGTAGCAACGGCAAATTCCAGCGTGATGGAGAGACTGAACCTTGCTGGTGCGGCGATAGTCGGCAAGACCAATATGACTGAGTTCGCATTCTCCGGACTAGGGATCAATCCACACTACGGAACGCCTGCCAATCCCTGGCAGCGTGCAGAAAAACGTATTCCTGGAGGCTCTTCATCTGGCGCGGCGGTGGCAGTGGCAGATGGCATGTGCCTTGGCGCAGTTGGCACCGACACGGGTGGCTCCGTCCGCATCCCCGCCGCCCTGTGCGGTCTGACCGGCTTTAAACCCACGGCAGAGCGCGTCTGTCAGGCTGGTACTTTGCCGCTTTCAAAATCACTCGACAGCATTGGGGTCATTGCCCACGACGTGCGTAGCTGCTGGCTGCTTGACAGCGTGATCGCTAAACAACCACTTGAGTTAAAAAAATACGATCTACGCGATGCGTGTTTTGCCGTTCCGCTGACCCGCGTTTTGGACGGGCTGGACCGGGAGGTTGCGCAGACATGGGATTATGCCATTAAGGGTTTGCGTCATGCCGGTGCCACACTTGTGGAGATTTCGCTCAGTGAGTTGGATGAGCTGAGCAGCATGAACGCCCGTGGCGGTATCACGGCTTATGAGGCCTGGCAGTGGCATCAGCCCACTGCGCAGGCACAGCCTGAGACTTATGACCCGCAAGTGCTGGTGCGTGTGCAGCGCGGCAGCCATCTTAATGAACAAGACGCGTCGGAACTCTATCAGCAGCGTGAAGCTTGGCAGCAACGCATTAATGCGGCCCTGGCAGGATTTGATGCATTGCTCATGCCTACCGTTCCCTGCATTGCCCCAACCATTGCGTCACTCAATGATCCCCAGCGTTACATGGATATCAACGCGCTAATGCTGCGTAACCCTAGCGTCATCAACATGCTGGATGGCTGCGCCATCTCTTTACCTTGTCATAAAACAGGCCACCCGCCGGTTGGCCTGAGCCTTGCTTCCGTTCATGGCGACGATGCCCGCTTAATCAGCTGGTCTCTCGCCGTGGAAACAGTCCTTAACTGGAGATCCTGATGATGAATCAACCCCACGGTATGCTGTTTGTCGCAACTAACATTGATACTGAAGATGAAGCGGATTTTAACCAGTGGTATGACCATGAGCACGTAGAGGAGCGTGTGGCAATCACAGGATTCCTGAGCGGTACCCGATATCAGGCGATTAATGCCGAACGTAAATACCTTGGTTTGTATGAAACCGAATCTCTGGAAGCTTTCACCACCAATGACTACCACGCGGCGTTCACACGTCAGACAAAGTGGTCGGTGAAAAATTTGCAAAAGATGGTTAATCCCATGCGCCGGGTCAGCGCCGTAACGCATAACCATGGCAAAGGCACAGGTAATAACCTGGCTGTGGTGACACTCAAAGCTGTCGATCCCTGCGTGTTAACCGCATGGCAACAGCAGGTTAGCCGAACGCCGGGCTATATCTCTTCCTGTCTGCTCACACCGGACACAGGTCTCAGCTCGCCATTACCAATGGAAAGAAAAGACAATCGCTCGATGTTACCGATGCTGCTTATCCACTGCAGTGACACACAATGTTGTGATCAACTGGCTTCAGCAGCAGCAGAGGATCTTACCGGTGATGTTCAGCGTTATGCCCTGAGCTGGCAGTTAACGAAAGAGGAGTTGACACATGGCTAATACAGATTCCACTTTGCCTTCGAAGGTAGGCGATAAGCACAAATCAAAAACAGGTCGCCTTGCGGCAGCCAGTTCGATAGGCACAGCACTCGAATGGTATGACTTCACCGTCTACAACATCATGGCTGCGCTGGTGTTTAATCATGTCTTCTTTCCCAGTTTTGATCCGCTAGTTGGAACGATTCTGGCGTTTTCGACCTATGCGGTGGGTTATGTTTCGCGCCCGCTGGGGGGCTTTGTCTTCGGTCATCTCGGTGATGTTGCCGGCCGCAAGGCCGTGCTGATAATTACGCTGGTAATTATGGGCATCACCACGGCATTAATGGGGCTGCTTCCCGGCTATGCCATTTGGGGAATATGGAGTCCCGTTCTGCTGGTGGCACTGCGTTTTGTGCAGGGCATTGCCCTCGGCGGAGAATGGGCGGGGGCGGTTTTATTGTCAATGGAGCATGGTGATGCCGACAAGCGCGGCCGTAACGCATCGTTTGCTCAGGTTGGTCCCTCCTGCGGAACACTGATCGGTACCGGCTTTATAACCCTGGTAACGGTAGCAATGAGCGCCGATCAGTTTCAGGCATGGGGCTGGCGCATCCCATTCCTTCTTAGCCTGTTATTGGTGATCTTCGGCTTGTGGCTGCGCCGTGGCGTGGCGGAGACTCCGACATTTATTGCAATGCAGACGGAAAAGAAAACCACACATACGCCGCTTAAAGAAGTGTTTATTAATTATCCCAAACAGTTGCTGATTGCCGGTGGGTCGCGCATTGGTTCTGATGTACTTTATGCGCTAGTGGTAGTATTTACGCTGACATATGTCACCACCGTGCTTCATCTGCCGCGCCCACTGGCGTTGATGGCCACCATGCTGGGGGCGATTGGTAACGCCATTACTGTGCCGATGTTCGGGGCTCTGTCAGATAAATGGGGACGCCGACCAGTTTATATCACTGGTGCACTACTAGCGATCGTCTGGTCATTTGTGTTCTTTGCACTACTCGACAGCACACAACCAGTATTGATTATACTGGCCGTCATTGGTGGGCTGCTGATCCACGCGATGATGTATGGCCCGCAAGCGGCATTTGTTACCGAGCAGTTTCCTAGCCATGTGCGTTATGCGGGATCATCGCTCGCTTATACCCTCGCTGGCATTGTTGGGGGGGGATTTGCGCCATTGATTATCACGTCTCTTTTTAAAGAAACGGGGAGCACGCTGTGGGTATCGCTGTATGTCAGTCTGGCACTAGTCATTACGCTGTTTGCATTGTGTAAAGCAAAAGAAACGGCGCATCGTTATGATTAACGGGAAAATAATGGCGAGGGAATGCTTTATCCTTAATATGAACAATGCAGTATACATGAGTAAAGTTACACCAGATTATTCATTGGAAGCTTAATAGAGAAAGCAAAATTGCCAGAAGGGCATACTTGCCCGGTGATTCGGACTGAAAAAACAGAGGGGCAACGAGCCTCTCCTGAAATCGATAGTCAGGAATAGTACTCGGGTGCCTTCTTAAACTCTTTCCAAGAATCAAGATTGTACCCGGTTACCACTAACGCATTTTCGCGCTCGGCTAAGCTCCGCAGTTTTTGCACAGAACGCACCGAATCTGTAGATTCAATCTGTCAACGCAACACCCCTTTCAATTATCTCTTTCGGTGTTTTGAACTTCAGTGTCTTTCTCGGTCTGTTGTTTAGCTGAGTTGCAACCTGATCCAGTTCATGTTGAGTATATTGGGCAAGGCATGTCTTTTTGGGAAAGTATTGTCGAATTAGCCCATTAGTGTTCTCGTTTGTTCCCCGCTGCCAGGGACTCTGAGGATCGCAGAAGTAAACTTTAACTCCGGTGCTGCCAGTAAATTCCAGATGCCTGGCCAGCTCCATTCCTCTGTCCCATGTCAATGATTGCCGGAGTTCAGGCGGCAAGCTCAGGAGTTTTTCGGTAAGAGCCTGATTCACTGAGACAGAATCTTTGCCTCGATGCCTTTCAGCAGGTCGGTAAAATGGCGAATTTTTAGTTTCAGCCGGGCTTATTAGATGCTGATGTTTATAGGTTTAACTTTGACAGGAACCAGCGCTAATGATAGTACAGATTTAATACATATCCCGGAAAAGCAAATGGAAGCCGGCTGTCTCAAAACAACCGGGTCATGGAGAGTAAATCCATAATCTATCTGTAAATGATGCGGTTCAAAGTCATGAGGAAATCTGCATCGGAATTACTCAACTTCTCTGCGCCGAAACGTTCTAGTACCACTGCTGTTACCAGGTCACGGCGTTTGGGGAGACGTGCTTTTTCTGCCGTATCCAACGCTGTAGCCATCTCATGCTTTTTGAGGTTTGTGCAGTAAACTGGCGATCCGGGTTGCTGACGCCATGAATCAGCCAGAGTGCCAGTGTCGAATGCATCGAAACCTGTTGCTTCCACCAATAGCATTGCTATATCGCGATCATTCTTTCGGTCTGCTGCGACGGGAATTGCGATACGATCTGGATTGCCTGACGCCATCCCTGATTCGGCAAAAGCACGTGCTCCTATTGCGTTCCATGCCTTGGCAATCGGCCTGCCCAACAGCTCGGCAACCCACAGGCTTTCCACCATGCCGTTCTCAATATCCTGAATTATACCGTCCCGTACCGGATAATAATTAGCAGTATCGATCACTACAGTTTCCTCAGGAACGTCTGCCATAAGGGGCTTAATCGTCGAGTGGCTCGCAAAGGGAATTGAGAGAATAATTACGTCTACGTCCTTCATCGCGTCCTGAGATGTTACCGCACGGGCGCCAGAAGTCAGGATCTGAGCATCAATCGTTTCGGGCCCGCGAGAATTCGCGACTTTAACTTCATGGCCTGATTTGGTCAGTTTCTGGACGAGTGTTTTCCCGATATTACCAGTGCCTAAAATACCTATCTTCATAATGATTTCTCCAGTTTGCGTTACTGACTGCTTAATACTTAGTGAAAACTCAACTCTCCTTGCTTATCGCGATCGCCGCTTGATGTGCACTGTGTACCGGTTCGTTATAATTTCGCGAACAGTACTAATGCTGAAAACACCAAAATTCAACGTGTGGGAGACAGTAGTCACCGTCGTTTCGTTATCCCTGTCGCCATTTTCATTGAGAAAAAGGATGTAAAACAGGAGCCGTGACTTGTACTTTTCCCCATCCTGAGCATGATATGTCATCACGTCGCGGGCGCAGATTTTACTTGATAAACGGCTATATGCCCTCAGTCCGTTTGATCACCATCATCGTTGCTGAAGTGCATGCCGAGCATCATCTGTCTGGTCTTCATATATCGTTATTCTATGCTGCTCGGTTGTACAACACAGCCACACTCTGTATTATTCGGAGTGTATCTCCGTTTAATAGAATATACGGAGAGTTTATCCACTTTTCAAGGTCAAAAAGTTGCTATGACTGATATATCTTCCCTGACTGGGCTCCGCAAGGATGCACAACGTAATCGAAAGCACATTCTTGATGTAGCCCGCCAGGCATTCGTGAGCGAAGGCGTCAATGTTTCTATGGATGCAATTGCCAAAAAAGCAGGGGTGGGGGCCGGGACCCTTTATCGTCATTTCCCAAGTAAAGATGCATTGCTTGCTTCGCTGCTGGATCACCATCATTTAGTACTGGAACAACAGCGTTTGATCATTGACGCGGAAGAAAGCGATAGCGGACGATCACTGGAGAAGTGGATCGACGCGCTGGGCGACTGGATGCTTGCTTATCACGGCCTTCCTGAACCTTTGCAGGCTGCATGCCAGGCTCAGTCGGCTTTGACTCCTGCCTGCCTTAATGTCATCGACAAGACTGAGACTATTCTTCAGGTAGCTCAAAATGATGGGCTTGCCCGTCGGAATTTGAACGGGCGTGACATTTTCATCGCAGCTTTGGCTGTAGCATGGGCAAGCGGCATTAAGGTCGCTGACCAACGGACACGAATTGTACTTAGCGACATGCTGAAGAAAGGATGGGGGGCAAGTGAAACACAACCGAAGAGCTGACATTGTTTGTGATGGTTACACAACAGCCCCTGGAATGTAAGACGTGTAAAAAGTTAATGCATTGATTTAATAAGTCAGGGCATATCAGAAAGGATTTACTGGGCAGCGTTTTGGTTTAATTTTAGACCATACTTCTGCTGAGAGTATCATCTAAAAGCATGAGTGTGACTGAAGCTAAGTGAATGACGCAGCAGGCTCCATTATCGCTGGTGCCAGGCGTGAACATTCTAATCAGAACGTAGACGGTTATCCGTACAGATTTCGGAATTGATAATGAACAGCTTTACGCGAGATTTATTGATTTGGATTGAAAAAAATCTTGGCCAGAAAATTTCTCTGGATGATGTTTCTGTAAGGGCAGGATACAGTAAGTGGTATCTTCAGCGACTGTTCAGGGCTGAAACCGGACTTACACTCGCTTCCTACATCCGCCAGAGAAAGCTATACAGGGCTGCAATCATGCTGAAAATGACCAGCCTTTCCGTTATCGAAATAGTTGATAGGTTGGGTTTCAGTACGCAGCAAACATTTACCCATACCTTCAAGCGTCATTTTGGTCTGGCGCCAGGTCGCTATCGTGAGTCGGAGCTCTGGAATTTTAATGGGCTTATCCCAGAATTTACTGGAGAATATCCAGTATTGCCAGCCCCGCAGCGTATTATGGCAAGTCTGCATACATTAGCGGGCATCAGTCTGAGCTATAACTGTAACAGTATGGATCTCGGTAATGTGCGGCTCCACACCGAGCAGCGCCAGGCATTATTTCGCATAGCCGGAAAAATGCCGAATGATGTATTTCCGATATCCTTCGCTGCAATGTGTGAACCGTCTTCCAGTAACGCTGAACAAATAAACTTCAGCCTGACGTTTGCAAAAGTTATCTCGGAAGGCCACACCAGCTTAGATGGAGCAGCGGCATTTCTACGGTTTCCTTTCCAGGGAACACCTGAGCAGTTGACAGAAATGCAGGTAAATATTTACGACCACATTATGCCACTCAGACGCGAAGCACGTCGGACGGGACATGATTTTTTTATATGTGAAAGTAAGGTGGAACCTTATAAAGGTGAGTTAAGCTTCCGGGGGAGTTATTACATACCTGTGACTGACAAAAAAGCTCAAACCGATTGTTAATTAATCAGAAGGAGCCACCGTTTTTAGCGCTTAGCAGCCAGCGCTATTTGCGACCAGGACTTAACTGCAGAGACTACCCTGTCGTGAGAAAATAGTCGTCTGGCACGGATCAGAAACCCGCAAGGGCTCTCTGATATGTAACCTCACATTACACTCCCGATTGATATACCTAATCTGTTGAAAAAGTCTGCCTGCCCCATACGGCAGGGGCAGGCTCTGTTTTTTATTCCCGTGCGGAAACTGTCCTGTGGGAGGAAACCCTGAACGCCTGTCGCATGTCCCAGACGTGCTCTTCACGCCCTACGGCAAGGGCAAAAAGCACTCCACCAACGATTGAGAACAGACCCAGAACACCCCATGCGAGCGTCATATCAGTGCCGCCACCCAGATGCTTCAGGTAGCCGGCAACGAGTGGTCCGCCAAACTGTCCAATGAAATTGCTGCATGCGCCTACGAATGCCACCGCAGGGACCGCTTTCTTTGTCGGGAGGATTTCAGTCAACCGGACGTAAACCAGCGGTACAAGCATCTTCATTGTCAGGCCGACAAACATGAACAATGCTATCTGAACCCAGTAATATGACAGCGGCACAAAAGCGGCAGTCAATAAAGCGACACCACACAAGACGGTGGGAATAGCGGCATGCAACCGCCGCTCCTGATTGTATTTATCTGATCGTCGGGTGATATACCAGATGCCCACCATGGTCATCAGGAAGGGCATTCCGCTGATCAGGCCAACCATGAATTCACTGAGCGTTCCGTAATCTTTGAGTGCCGTCGGCAGCCAGAGGGTAAAGCCGTAAGCCAGCATGCTATGCAGGGAGTAGCCGATAAGCATCAGCCAGAGTGCGGGTATTTTAAGAATGGTCCACCATGGATCGGATTTCTCTTTCACATAGTTTGACTGCTCAGCCGCCAGGTCTTTCTGGATATAATCCCGGTCTTCGGCGCTCAGCCAGCTTGCGGCCTGAATGCTTTTGGGTACAACATAAAACCAGGTGATGCAGAACAGCCACGCCGGTGCACCTTCAATCACCATCATCATGCGCCAGTTATGGTGCGCGAGGACCCAGCCAGATATCGGACCGGCCAGAAACGCTCCGGCACCCAGGCTGAGATTCCAGATACCAAAAGCGCGACCCCGTTCCGGCTTCATAAACCACTGTGCCAGAAACATCGCCGTGGCGGCCTGAATCGGGCCTTCAGCGAGTCCCAGCAAGAAACGGATCGCAACCAGTTCACCGAAGTTTCGCGTCAGGCCGGTAAGCATGGCGCAGGCACCAAAAAGAAACAGGCTGACGCCAATAATTCTGCGCGAACCAAAACGGAGTGCCAGCCAGCCTGCGGTAAACTGCGTAGCCACGTAGCCCCACGCAAATGCGCCCCCAAGCCAGCCAGCTTCAACCGAACTGAGCCCCATTTCGGCCGTAATATGGGGCAGCGCCATGCCAATATTCACCCGGTCGAAAAAAGAAATGGTATACATGATAAACACGGCGGGGAGTATTATTGTCCAGCGATTTTTCCCGATAAGTGCATTACCTTTAAGAGCATTTTCACTCATGATAACTTCCTCATTTGACGCAGATGTAGGGGGAGGAAATGCTGATCCCAGGTCCTTTTGAATATCAGTCAGGTAAATTTTTATTTATTATTTTGAAGCTGCGACGACGAAATTAGTTAGACGCCCGATTGACTCAATTTCAACTTCTATAACATCACTGTCATTAAGAAATACCTGCGGATTACGTGAACGGCCAACGCTACCTGGCGATCCTGTCAAAATGACATCACCCGGAGACAGTTGCGTGAAGGTGCTCACGTAGCTGATAATTTTGCTTATTGAATGAACCATGTTGGCTGTGTTGTCCTGCTGAACACTTTCACCATTTAGCCAGGTTTTTATTTGGAGCTTTTGCGGATCCGGAACCTCATCACATGTAACCAGCCAGGGACCGAACCCACCAGTTTTGCTCTAGTTTTTGCAAGCTGTGAACCAGGTATTCTGCCAGTCACGCACGGAGCCATCCCTATAGCAGTAACAGCCCGCGATGTATTCTGCGGCGTCTTGCTCGGTGATGTTCAGGCCGGGTTTTCCAATGATGATAACCAGCTCACCTTCATAATCGAGCTGGTCGCTTAGCACAGGTTTCATGATCTTGCTCAGATGCACAATCTGAGAATCAGGGAACCGGATGAATAGGGTAGGCGCATCCAAAGTAATGCAGAACTCTTTGCGCTTGATCTGATAATTCATACCAACGCAAAGTATTTTCCCCGGATTTTCAATTACAGGAAGAAAGGTAATCTCAGAAAGCTGATAATCCGGTTCATGGCTTATATATCCGTCAGCAGAAACTATGCCCCTTTCTCTGATAAAACTTTTCAGATCGGTGGTGTCAATATCTGTCCGGCTTCTTAGCTCAATAATTCCCTCGCCCTGTAGAATACCGTAACTTTTATATCCTTCAGGTGTGAGATAACTTAAAAGCTTCATATACTTTCCCCGCAACGCCCTTCGACATAACGGAAGGGCGTCATTAAATTAAGCAAGACGATATGCCAGCAGGAACTTATTCAGCCAGAGCCCGCATTTCTTTGATGAGGTCTGATTTACCCTCAAAACCAATACCCGGCAGTTCCGGCATGATGATATGGCCACCTTCTACCTTCACTGAGTCCGGGAAACCGCCGTAAGGCTGGAACAGATCGGGATAACTTTCATTGCCACCCAGGCCGAGACCGGCGGCAATGTTCAGGGACATCTGGTGACCGCCGTGAGGAATGCAGCGTGACGGTGACCAGCCAAACTGCTCAAGCACATCAAGCGTCCGCAGATACTCAACCAGACCATAAGAGAGCGCGCAGTCAAACTGCAGGTAGTCACGGTCAGGCCGCATACCGCCATAACGCAGCAGGTTACGAGCATCCTGATGAGAGAAGAGGTTTTCACCCGTGGCCATTGAGCCCGGGTAGAACTCTGACAGCGCGGCCTGCAGGGAGTAATCAAGCGGATCACCGACCTCTTCATACCAGAACAGCGGGTATTCGCGCAGCATTTTCGCGTAGGCAATACCGGTTTCCAAATCGAAGCGGCCATTGGCGTCAACGGCGAGTCGCGCTTCGCTACCAATTTCTTCCAGCACGGCTTCAATACGACGGCGGTCTTCTTCCAGAGATGCGCCACCAATTTTCATTTTCACGACGTTATATCCGCGGTTCAGGTAGCCGCGCATTTCCTGACGCAGCGCGCTCAGGTCTTTACCCGGATAATAATAACCGCCAGCCGCGTATACGAAGACGCGCGGATTAGCCTCAACGCCCTTCATTTCTGCCAGCAGGCGGAACAACGGCTTGTTAGCAATTTTTGCGGTTGCATCCCAGATAGCCATGTCCAGCGTACCTACCGCAACTGAACGTTCGCCGTGACCGCCCGGCTTTTCGTTGCTCATCATGACGTTCCAGATCTTATGCGGATCCAGGTTGTCGCCTTTGGCATTCAGCAGGCTTTCAGGTTCGGCTTCGAGGATGCGGTTACGGAAGCGTTCACGGATAAGCCCACCCTGACCGTAACGGCCGTTAGAGTTGAAGCCGTATCCCACTACGCGGCGTCCGTCTACCTCAACATCTGTCACAACGGCAACCAGGCTGGCCGTCATCTTGCTGAAATCGATGTAAGCGTTACGGATAGGGGAAGCAATGGGTTTGGTAATTTCTACAACGTCAAGGATACGCATGTTCTCTCCGGCAGTTCTCAGTCAAATAACATATAACTTACGTACCTACGCAATGGGTTATGTCATGCCATATATTTATTGGCATAATACATTGACGTAGTGTTCAGGGAGCTTATTGCCCTGTCTGACTTCATCCTAAGCAGTTCATGGATTCCGTTCTAATGCCAAAGAGGCAGGCTGTAATGCAAAATAGGCATCATCTTGAATTAACCTGGCTTGAGGACTGTGTGGCTCTGGCACAGTCCCTGAATTTCTCCCGTGCAGCAGCTTCACGATATGTGACGCAGCCAGCATTCAGCAGGAGAATTGTTTCGCTGGAAGAGTGGCTTGGAACCCCGCTTTTTGAAAGAAATCGTCGGGGCGTCAGCCTGACGCGCGCCGGGGAGGTTTTCGTCACGCAGATCCCTGAACTTATTCGCGCACTCTATACCCTGAGAAGTGAATCTATAGAAGCTGCGGGAGAAACCAGACCGGACGTTATTTTTTCCGCTACGCACTCTCTGTCATTTTCATTTTTTCCGGCGCTGATGCGTAATAACGAAAAAATCGCGCGCTTCGGCTCTTTTCGCCTGTTATCTGACACGTTAAGTGCCTGCGAACGTATGATTGACAAAGGTGACGCACAGTTTCTACTTTGTTATTACCATCCTCATATGCACATCAATCTCGATCAGTCCAAATACCTCAGCGTCCGGCTCGGACGGGAAACCTTACTGCCTTATTCCAGATGCGATCCGGCAACCCGCGAGCCGGTCTGGCATGCTTCAGGCAGTAAAAAGTTTCCCTTCCTGTCCTATTCAGCGGAGTCCGGACTCGGCCGGATCCTTTCCAACACTTCACAGGTAAATCGTGCCAGACGTGGGATGGATATCGCGTTCACTGCCGATCTTGCTGCCACATTACTGGCTATGGTCAGGGCCGGCGACGGCATCGCATGGCTGCCGGAAACACTCGCCGCGCCGGATGTGGATGCCGGCTCCATTGCCGTTGCGGCTAAGAAAGACAGTGCGCTTTGGATACCCATAGATATCAGACTTTTCAGACCCGCAGCAAGGATGTCCCGGGCAGTAGAAGAGTTGTGGGAAATTTTCGTAGACGGCCAAATCTGACAATCGGAACATATTCAGGAGTTTCCAACATCAGCATCAGAAGATGAAAAGCGGGAGAACATAAAATCCGCAAGACATGGCATTGCATGCAGAGTTATCCCTATCAGATGTTCGCTTCTCGCTATGAGTTCAACGGGTCGACGCAACAAGCCCGGGAATTGCCTGTTGAGCTTTATAAAACATTCACATGGGATCGGAGTGCTGAAATGACCAGCAGTCTGATTTTTTCAGGCATTTCCATCAAATCGCCACAATTTATACCTAAGGTACAAAATTCATCTCTGTAGGGTAACACATGAGAGGGTTACAGCCATTTGATGAAAATTTCAGAAGTCAGAAAAGTTATAAAGATCAGTTAATACAATAGATTTTGTGACAATAAAGGATAACATGATGAAAGCGTGGCACATCTCCCTGACTGGAGTTTTTTTGATGATTTCGGCAACTACCGGATCGATAGCATCCGAAAAGCACACAATGCCCGGATACACTGAGGGAGCGGAAGTTGTTCAGATTAAGACCCGCCGCGACCAGATAGATAGCGTGGGGGATGTGGTATACGAACAAATAAAAAATACCCGTTCAGTCCGACAGTTGCATATGTCCGTTTTAGTACCGCGTAACGATGATCTGAAACCGGCGATTATCTATTTTCCCGGTGGGGGATTTACAACCGCTGAGCGTGACAAGTTCATAGAGATGCGTATGGCACTCGCAGAGGCGGGGTTTGTTGTCGCAGCAGCAGAGTATCGGACGATCCCTGATGTCTTCCCGGCGCCGGTTGTGGATGCCAAAGCGGCTGTCAGATACCTTCGGCAGCACGCAGTAGAATATGGCGTCGACCCGAAACGCATTGGCGTACTGGGAGACTCTGCAGGTGGATGGCTGGCTCAGATGCTGGGGACAACAAATGGAGATAAATCGTTTGATAAAGGTGACTTTCTCAATCAATCTTCCGATGTCCAGGCTGTAGCGACGCTTTACGGGATTTCTGACCTGCGGGACATCGGCGAAGGCTTTCCGGAAACTGTTCAGCAAGTTCATCGTTCACCAGCAGCAACAGAAGCCTTGTTGGTTAATGGCGCCGCTTTCAGAAATTTTGCTGGGGCGTCTATAACGGACTCGCCCCAGAAAGCGCTTGCAGCAAGTCCGATCGGACATCTTAACGGGCACAAACCTCCATTCCTGATTATGCATGGGAGTAAGGATTCACTGGTATCCCCTGAACAAAGTGCGAAGCTATATAAAGCACTCAGGAGTGGAGGTAACAGCGCTGATTACGTAATTGTTGAAGGTGCTGAACATGGCGATAACCATTGGTTCCAGCCAGCGGTAATCAACAGAGTTGTTGACTGGTTCAGACAGGTACTGGGCTCCCCTGAAAAAATGAGTAATAAGCCGGTTAAAGATCTGAACGCCAATCTCTGATATCCGTAAACTCCTTGTTTCCCTTGTAGTATGGGGGAACAAGGTAGTATGGATAAAATCCACATACTTCAAGAGCATAATTAATTTTTTGGCAGGCGCGTGACTCCATATCCATTCTGACAAAGAGTTGCTGGAATGGACTGAAACATGCTCACGACATGCCATAACCTTACAAACATAAACTACTTTCCAGTCTATATTGATAATTATTACGAACCACTGTAGGACTGACCAAGTGATCGGCTAATCCGTTAATCCTGAGAATACGCTCAATTCCTGTAATCCATTCTTCATGAGCACTCAGTGGAAATCAGAGATCATTGTTAACGCCGCTCAAAAGCGAAGGGGCAGAAGTACACATACTGTCCGTCATCTGCAAATGCGCCAGTTAAAATCAGTTCACAGTTAATATCTTTTGTCATGCTGTGACGAGCAAGTTCCGTAACAATATTGTCCCAGGTCCAGTTGGGTAATCGGGACCTGGTAGTTCAAAGCAACGTAAAGATTTATTAGCGGCGTTAGCCATACCAATGGCTAACAGATGCAAGTTCCAGCTCATCGTTTCCATAATGATTTCTCCATAATGCTTCATCACCGCTGTCGAGACGTATATAAAAATACTCACCCTTGCATTTACTATTAGCATCACGAAAATTAAATGAAAATGAACTATCCACCCTCCTCTTTTAAAGAGTTCGTTCATTTCCCTTACGATAGTTATTGCAATAATAATTTAAATTAGCAGGTATTAAAAGCACATTAACTCAGAAAATAGGTTTTTGTAAAAAAAACACAAAGGACAATAATCCATTAATTTATATTAAAATCTTTTATCATCCATAGATACCAGTCGGAGAAAATTCGCTATGATTAATATAAGATTACCCGTCATGACAATTTCTTTCAGTAGTACCGGGTCATTTTTTTGAAGCCAGGCCAGGAACTCAATATCACTGGTATACAAACCGAACTCGCGGAATGTTCTCGTAAGGTGTATGAGGTTATTTGAATAAATATCTAATGATTTGTAATCACCTCCAGCGAGCTGCTTCATCAGGAAATCTGCATGCTCTTTGATCTCTTTAAAACCCTTATATTTTTCATGCATATGTTCACCACAAACAATAGAAATTAATTAAACTGAAAATTAAGACACAGGAAGCTGCGTTTAGTCCAAGCATCCAAAACTAAACGCATTAAAAATCGGCCCAGACATAATAAAAATAACAATTATCTTATCAAGTGAGAATTAATGATAGACACTGAATAGATTAATGGATCGCTGACTCTTGTTAGCCAGCGACGCCATCTAAATATTATGTGATAAAGCTGATGAAGAAACAGCTTTAACAAACGCTAATAAAGGTTGTTTGAGTCAGTGCCCGTCGATTTTTAGAAGTTTTTCCAGTCATCATCAGCATGTGCATTTTTTAAAACATGATTGCTGGTAATCGGCTTCAGCGGCGTTTCCTGCTCTGTTTTGTACTTTCTTTCGTGGTTCTCTAACTCACCCACAGTAAACGCACTGACCAGTTTATTCAGAGCGCTGGCCTGCGCCATTAAAGAGAGTGAAGCGGCCGAGGCCTCCTGGACCAATGCTGAGTTTTGCTGAGTAACGTCGTCCATCTGGTTTACCGCCGCATGAACTTGTTCAATACCCTGCGACTGCTCGTGTGCGGCAACGGAGATCTCATCAATAAGGTCAGTAACCTGACGGACCGCATCGTTCATCCTGCTCATATTGTGCCCTACACCTTCAGCCTGATTAACCCCTGCTTCTACGAACTGCATAGAAGACTCGATCAGCTCTTTTATTTCTTTAGCTGAAGCTGAGGAGCGCTGTGCCAGATTGCGTACTTCACCAGCGACAACAGCGAAGCCGCGTCCCTGTTCACCAGCACGTGCAGCCTCGACAGCAGCATTCAACGCAAGGATATTAGTCTGGAATGCTATCCCTTCAATAAGTGAGATGATATCAGTGATTTTCGACGAACTGGTTTTGATATCGCCCATTGTTCCCAGCAAATTATGAACACGTGACGAACTATCGTCGGAAATGTCACATGCATTTTTAGATAGCTGACTGGCAAGACGGGTATTCTCAGCTGTCTGACGGACTGTTTCGCTAAGCTGGGACATGCTGGCAGCAGTCTGTTCCAGAGAAGCGGCCTGTTCTTCCGTGCGTGAAGACAAATCTTCATTACCCGCTGATATTTGCGCGGAGGCGGTACTGACAGACTGCGCTGATGACCTGACGGTAGTTAATGATAATGCTACATTTTCAATAAGATGGTTATAAGCTTTAGCCATTAAACCAATCTCATCTTTACGTGTTTCATCGGCACGTAAGGTTAAATCAAGTTTTTCACTGGCATTTTCCATCAGTGAACGTATGTTTTTAAGCTTTATTCGGATACCTGCTATGGTTCTGAATGTCAAAAGACTAAGCAGTATGATAACGGCTGAAGAACCGATTATCAGTGCCCATAAAGTCTGATGATAGATACGGAGATTATCGCTCTTGTATTCGTTGCTGACATCAATGTTAATCTGACGTTGTTTTTTATAACCCTCAATCAATTCACGAACCGATTGGCCTACGCCCGTATTCCCCTGCAACGCTGTCAGCGCTATGTCATCATTCTGAGCGCGTGAACCCGCGACAAACTGAGGAAGCTTTGTCTGAATATCCTGGATGATTACAAAAGCATGCCTGCTCAGTTTTTTATCCTGCTCACCTGAAAGATAATTATCCAGATATTTTTGATTCAGTTTTTTTAAGTTCTCTATCTGCTGAGCCAGCTCATTTTCAATCGCCGACTGTTGCTCAAGGCTTTTTGAACTTTGATGCCGGTAAAGCCAGATAGTTAATCCGTTACTGTCTGCTATCATATCGTCGAGAATCGCAACAGAGGGAATTGTATTTTCCTGCACATACTGAAAACGGGCCTGAAAACCTGATAGCACCAGGACTGCTGTAACCACTATTGCGATGAGCGCTATCGAGAGCAGGGAAAAAGTCAGGAACAGCCGTTGTGTAATTGTCATGTATTATCCTTATTATTCTGAATTAAAAACTATTTATTAAATTACATAATATCTATCGGCAGACAGATGTAGAACATTATTGTTTTTTTAAAATTAAAATCATAAATGAAACACATGATTTCAATGTCATTAAAAATTCACAAAAAAAACATTGACAATTAAAATGTCAATAATAGTGAAAATTTTCACACGCAAAATATCCATAAGCATTCAGCAAGTCCCTATGGTTTCAACCTTCTTATGAGTTATCCGGTTCTTGGTTTTGAAAAAATATTATATAATCAATGTCTTACTGAAAAAATGGTAATTGGTAGAAAACTCACACCTTTAAACATATATAATGCGAATCACCTTAAATAACATTCACTTTTCTTAAGTCAGAAAAAACAAAGAAGCCAAAATAATTTTATTTAGTTAATTAATTAAAGTAATTTTATTTTCTATCTATTAATTCCTGTGAAAATTTTCAGCAGGTTGTATTTAGAAAGCAACTGCAGACTCCTCACCGTCAGGAAGATAATCTTTATGCATTGTTTTTCTACCAGACATGACGTTACGGATAACAAATTCAGGGAATATACCTATATAGAGTATGGTTAATAATTTATTAAACCGAAAACTGATGAAAAACTACCATCAAAATAAAAACAGGAAAAAAATCAGGGTTAGGCACGCGATAGCGTTCTGAGATTCTTACAGTTGAGGAGGTCGGAAGGACACAGTGCATTTTGCAACAGCACTCCTGTTTACCCGCATGACCAGTTTGCTTCATCGCTTCTGCTCCGCATAGGATGAATAGCCGGCCCGGGTTTGGACGGCTCGACCCGGAAGTTGCGGTGTGAGTGAAGTTTGCGACTGAGACGCTGTCTGGGTGAGCATGTAGTAATCCCGGCAAATAAGAACGCCTTTGCGCCTGATGTTTTTAATCAGATCCACGTATTGCAAATATCAATCAATACCAGGCTTAAAAAATAATGAAAAGGCGAGGCAATTATTGTTCAGACACCCCGGGATACTTCGGCGGTTTCGCCACTCTCCTGCATGTACGCTGTGGTTGGCGTCTACTGGGAAACAGTGCGTAGCGGTGCCCCCGCGCGCAGTCCCGCCATCACCATGTCTATGAGCCAGGTTAGCCTGGGCTGCCACTCATCATTAAAATCGAGCTGCCATATACCCGCAATTGCCAGGAAAAAGTCGTCAGTGGTAACCCCCGGGTGGATAGTTCCCGCTTGCTTATTGGCATCAAGTAACAACTGAGCGGCAGCAATGACAGGGGCATAGCCTGCCTTTTCCGGACAGTCCCGCGAGAGCGATACCTTGCGAATGGCATTGGCCAGGCCTGCTTTGGTCATCGCGTATTCGGCAAGGCGATTCATCCAGTCACGCAACGCCTGTTCGGGTGCGCAGGTCCGGAGCAAATGTTCTGCAAACTTTGTGACCTGCAACATCTCATAGCGATAAACCTCCATCACTAATACCTCCCGTGTCGGGAAGTTGCGATAAAAAGTGGCCTGCCCGATGCCTGCCTTCTTCGCGATCGTGCTTAGCGGCACGTCTGCGGAAACGGTCAGTTCCTGAAGTGCAACCGACAGAATACGTTCGCGATTTTGCTGCGCATCAGCGCGTGCCGGGCGCTCCGTTTTTTGTTGTTGTGTCACCAGTCCTCCTGTCCACAATATTAAAACTTGCTTAACGGACAGTTGTCCGTTAAGTTTTCCCAAGCGGATAGTTGTCCGTTTGGTATTCTACCTTTTTCATCAATCCGGAGAAACATATGAAAACTTCAGGTAATACGATCCTCATCACGGGTTCAACCTCGGGGATAGGGCTGGGCCTGGCGGTACGTTTTCATGAAGCAGGCAATAAGGTCATTGTTGCTGGCCGTCGCAAGGCTTTACTTGATCAAATCATAAACGACTATCCCGGCATCGAGGCCATTGAGCTCGATATTGCTGATGCCGGATCCATTACCCGGGCGAGCGAACTCGCGGCAGTGCGTTACCCCGACCTGAATGTTGTCATCAACAACGCCGGTATTATGTTGAGCGAAAATGTTTTGGATCAGGATGCAGTGAAGATTGCGCAACAGACCGTTGAGATCAACCTTCTGGGGACCATTCGTATGACTTATGCGTTCTTACCGCAGCTGGTTCAAAAGAATGACAGTGTCATCATTAATGTCAGTTCCGCACTGGCGTTTGTCCCGTTCCCTATAGCCATGACCTATAGTGCCACAAAAGCTGCGGTTCATTCATTCACTGAAAGCTTGCGTGTTCAGCTCGCCGACACGCCCGTGCGCGTGATTGAGCTGGCGCCCCCTGGCGTGCGTACCTCGTTGTTCGGACAGGGAAATGACGAGCATGCCATGCCGCTGGATGACTTCCTGACTGAGACGCTCGACCTTTTGCATGCAGACCCGGCGCCTGATGAAATCATCGTTGAGCGCGCCAAATTTTTACGTACAGCCGGGGCGACGGGTCACTACGACAGCGCCCTTAAAATGCTTTCTGAATGGAAGGCTGCAGACTGAGCGTTTAGCTCTAAAAAACTCCACAAGTATGTTAATAAACTTGTGGAGTGTTACTTATTATTTTATCTCTTAGTCAGTGGGCGACGTTAAGCTTCTTACGTGCCTCAGCAACAGTCCTTGTATCCACGGGCGTTGCCGCATTGCCTCAGCTATTACGAATATAAGTGAGAACAGCTGCAATATTATCGTCGGAGAGTTTTTCTGCAAAGGCAGGCATACCCGCTCCTGTGGGGTTAGCGTGGGTCATTGGCCCGTACGTTCCGTTAAGGACGACGTTAAGCAGGCTTGCTGGGTCCGGTGAATTAATCTGCGGATTATTTACCAGTGCAGGGATCATTTTCCGGACCCCTGTACCGTTTGAAACATGACAAGCTCCGCATTGTGTCTCAAACACCAGTTTCCCGTCTTTCATTGCAGGATCCGTCATGCTGACCGGAGTAGGTTTAGGGACATCGGAAGCTGGCAAAGATTTCAGATAGCTGGCAATCGCTTGCAGATCTTCCGGAGTCATGTACTGAGTTGAATTTTCAATCGCTTCGGTCATGGGGCCTGATGATGCCGTTATATTGTTGGTACCCGAGTGCAGGTAGCTGGCAATATCGTCTTTACTCCATGAGCCTAACCCCGTATGCGGGTTCGATGTTAAATTCGGCGCATGCCAGCCTTGTAGCGTACCGCCTTGCAGATAATCTGAACTGTCGCCGCCAAGCAAGTTTTTCGATGTATGGCAGGATGCACAGTGTCCCGCCCCCTCGACTGATCTGCTCCCCGTTGATTAGTACACCCCGATGTTAGTAATGTCTTCATAAGTCACATGAGGACATCCCCATGAAGAAGCGTTTTTCCGACCAACAGATCATCAGTATTCTCCGCGAGGCTGAAGCCGGGGTTTCTGCTCGTGAACTCTGCCGTAAGCACGTCATTTCCGACGCCACGTTTTACACCTGACGTAAGAAGTATGGCGGTATGGAGGTGCCTGAGGTTAAGAGCCTGAAGTCGCTTGAGGAAGAGAACGCCAGACTCAAGAAGCTGCTTGCCGAAGCCATGCTGGATAAGGAGGCGCTACAGGTGGCTCTTGGGCGAAAGTACTGACGACAGACCAGAAGCGGGAAGCTGTGGTGTTGATGTGTGATGCGACCGGTCTGTCGCAACGTCGAGCCTGCAGACTCACAGGTTTGTCCCTGTCGGCCTGCCGCTATGACGCTTATGGTTCAGTTGCTGATGCGCATTTATCAGGGCGTATCACTGAGCTGGCACTGGAGCGCAGGCGTTTTGGCTACCGCCGCATCTGGCAGCTGCTGCGCCGTCAAGGGCTTCATGTTAATCACAAGCGCGTGTACCGCCTTTATCATCTGAGCGGGCTGGGCGTAAAACGCAGACGACGTCGTAAAGGGCTGGCAGCAGAACGTCTGCCGCTGCTCCGCCCGGCGGCGCCCAATCTGACCTGGTCGATGGATTTCGTCATGGACGCATTGGCCACCGGTCGCAGGATCAAGTGCCTGACCTGTGTGGATGACTTCACGAAGGAATGCCTGACGGTCACTGTTGCCTTTGGGATTCCAGGTGTGCAGGTCACGCATATTCTGGACAGCATTGCGCTGTTTCGCGGCTATCCGGCTACGATAAGAACTGACCAGGGGCGGGAGTTTACCTGCAGAGCACTTGACCAGTGGGCTTACGAGCATGGCGTGGAGCTGCGGCTTATCCAGCCCGGCAAGCCGACACAGAATGGATTTATTGAGAGTTTTAACGGACGCTTTCGCGATGAATGCCTGAATGAACACGGGTTCAGCGACGTCAGTCATGCCAGGAAAACTATCAGTGAATGGCGTCAGGATTATAACGAGTACCGCCCGCACTCCACGCTGAATTATCAGACGCCGTCTGAATTTGCGGCGGCCTGGAGAAAGGGTAATTCTGATAGTGAAGGATCCGACATGATTAACTGAGTGTTGTATCTAATCCTGAGGGCAGGCCAGTTCTGGTGCTATCTTATGACGGTTAAAACAGCGTCATGGACAAAGCAGAAAGAGCGAGTACGCCTGCGCAACTTTGGTTAAAGCGCCTGACTAACCGCGCATCCGTAAGGTAGTGTTTGATCATTGCACCAAACCAGGCCCAGATCCCAACACAGGGAAAACTCACGGCAGCAAAAAGAACGGTGTATAGCGCTATATCCTCGAATGAAAACACGCTGGGCAGACATGTGGATATTGCCACACTTGCCATAATCCAGGATTTCGGGTTGATGAGCTGGAAAAAAGCGGCTCCGATAAAACTCATTGGGTGTGATGTGTCTGCCGACCTGATTTCACCGGTGCTTCCCAAAATCTTCCAGGACAAATAAAGAATATAGGCTGCGCCGCTATACTTCATGAACACCTGGATATAAGGGAATAAAGTAAATATTTCATGCAGTCCCAAGCCGACTAAAAGTAGCATGAGTGCACTTCCGGCACTTGCGCCGGATATGTGACCCAGTGTTTTACGCGCTCCAAACCGGACGCTGGAAAAAAGGACCATGAGGTTGTTTGGTCCTGGGGTGACGGACATAACGATCGCCAGAACCAGAAAGGAGCTCAACTGCTGTGCTGTGATACTCATCTACTCCAGTCCTGTTGTTGTATTTTTTCCTTGTCGTCGCCAAAAATCTCGGGCGTTTTCCGTTTTATTGACGCTGATGTGAAGCAGAGTGAGTTTTTAATTCTGTTTGTCTCAACACAGGACAGGAACAGAGGAACTAAATAAATCTTTTGCATATGACTTTTTTTTGAATTTCATAAGAAGTATTCTCATAATTACCTTATAAAATTAGCCTATCAACAGGTTTTTTTGAGATGGATAAAGATGTGAATGTCGTTCAGACAAAACTGATTCAACAGCCGAAACTGGATGCGAAGGACCGAACATTATTAGCCATCCTGGCTGAAGATGCCTCACTAAGCTATTCGGAACTTGGGCGTCAACTGCACCTTTCAGCACCGGCAGTACATGAGCGGGTCAAACGGCTTAAGAGTGAAGGGGTGATTACAGGGACAGTGGCCAAGCTGGACAGCAACAAAATCGGGCGCCCGCTGCTGGCATTCATCCATGTCGATACATCGAGTTGGGCTGTAACGCGCTCAATACTCTCTTTAAAGTCGCTTTCCGATGTAGAGGAAATTCACACCGTCGCAGGTGATAGTGCCATGCTGCTAAAAGTCAGAACCCAGAATACTCAGTCACTTGAAGCCCTGCTGGAAGTGATTCATTCAATTGACGGTTTTACTGGAACGCGCAGCTATATTGTATTAACTCCCCACCTTGAAAGGGGGCCAGCCCCCTTACTCTCAAATTAGAGCTGAAGTGATGTTATGGATGCTCCTTCCATCGATTACATTGAAGTGCTCTACAACCGAACCCGGCGTCACAGTCATCTTAGTGGTTTCAGTGGAGTGCCCCCGAGCCCGTAGACAAATCTGGCCTATATTTTGAGCATAGCAACTGTCTTTCGAGCGCGACTACGAAGCATGCTGGTGATGCATAGGATCCCATGCTTCATTCTTTTTCAGCATTGCGTTCAGGATCGTCAGCAATTTTCTGATGCAGGCCGTCAGTGCAACTTTTTTGGGTTTTCCTGCGGCAACCAGGCGTGTATAGAGCTCTTTAATTACCGGGTTGTGCTGTAAGTATCCCGCTTATCCGCTGAAGAGGTGGATGGATAACGGCCCGGAACTGATATCACTGGCTCTGGCGCAATGGGCTGAAGACCATGGTGTGATGCTGGAATTTATCAAGCCGGGTAAGCCGACACAGAACGCGTTTATAGAACGGTTTAACAGGACGTACCGGACAGAAATACTGGATTTTTACCTGTTCAGAACGCTGAACGAAGCACGGGAAATCACAGAGCGCTGGCTGAATGAATACAACAGTGAGCGGCCCCATGAATCCCTGAATAACCTGACACCGGAAGAATACCGGCTGATGGCTGAGAAACCGGAAATCTCAAAAAGTGTGTGGAACTAAAGCTGGTATACTTACAACTTGACTCGTCATATCGGGCCAAACTGTATTATCAAGGACAACTAGAAAAGGGAAAATCCCATCAATCCGCGATCCGAGCTTTGGCATTTATGCCCGAAAAGACTACCAGAGCCGATGCCAGCGACAAGAAGAGGGGGATATAATAAAAGCTAAAGTGGCCGGAAAATTTTGCGAACGACAGGCTGATCGGCAGCTGCACGACAAAATCCTTGAACTCTGGATGTTGTTTCAGGAAGGAAAACAAAATTTGCGCAAGAACGATTTGCCCAAAGGCGTTTGGTGCGGTCGCGCGGATTGACCCAGATGGCCTCGCATGTTCCGATTCGGCCATCAAGCTGTCTTGTTTGAATGCTCATAACGCACTGGTAAATCATAATAAAATTAATTTCATGCAATCGTTATTATGCTAAATGGTAGCTATTTAACTGCATGTTCTTTTCTTCCCCAAACAATTCCACCATGTCAGCGAGCGCGGTGCCGTTGCCGGTCTGTGCCAGCACAGAAATCATCACGCAGGCAGGCGAGGGACTTACTACCGAAATATCCGCTACCCGCTCGTCAGCAGAGCGCCCGTAATACTCATCGGAACCGACCGGACCGGCTACGCTCAGCCCTTCAAATGCCTGCTGCGCACGGATATGCAAATCCGCATCAACTTTCCATCACTGCAGCCACGGCGGGCACGCTGAACGTGGCGGCGATATTGTCGAGATCAGTACTGGTGGGTCATCGCCTGCGATGCTTCGTTAACCCGCTGACGCAGGATCACTTCGCGGTAGGGGTTCTCCTCCAACATTCCAGCGTCAGCGTGCGGGCAGTCACGGCCTGCTGGTCTTCAGGGTACAAGGAGACCAGCGTGGCTTTGCGTTCCGCCAGCAGGATTTCGTAATCCAGCACCTCCTCCACGTTGGGGGTGGGTAACTGTAACTGCTTCAGATAGATAGTTGCTATAATTCAGCGCACGGGTAGGGTTAATGAAATGGTGGCGGACGTATCCTTGCGGGTGCCGGATCCACCTAGGCAACGGTACCAATGCGGATCAGATTGCGCACTAGGCGCAGAATGTCGTTATTTGGATGAATGTACTCATTAAAAGAATACCGCCCTGACAAGCAGCATACAATTTGAAGCGCGTTGTCTGTCAAAGGCACAACACCACTATCTGAGCCTAAAAAACTGCATCGAATGCCAGCTCATTTTGCCCGTTCATGCTGGTTCACAGAGAAATGTCTAAGGGTTTTCCTCCAGAGTTCCGCCACATTTAATGAGTAAACTCATTAAATAACTTAAATTATCACTCCCACTTATTCTTTCATCGTCCGAATCTATGTAGGGTCGTGAATAAAAAACATAAGACGAATCGCAAAGAAAATGAAAGGGGACAAACTTACCCAACTGTTAATTGAGGCTAATACCCACAATAAAACCACTGTCAATGCCTTGTTGATTTCTCTTGGGAAATTAATTATGTAATTATTTTAACTGGCTTTTTATGAACGCGCTAAGAACTATAAGTCAAGGTTTCAATATGTTTCAATGAATTGAAAGCTAAAGGAATGCTAATAACGCATTGTGATTATTTAAGAGGATTCCTATCTAGTGGGACTGAAACTTGTTACTTTTTTTATTTCAACAAGATTAACATACGACTCAATAGCACTTAAAATGGACAACAAAATTCAAGAAGCCTATAAAACATCGATTCCATGTAAGGTGGCAGTATTTGAAACGGGGCCAACTTGGCCTCGTTGACACTTCAGCAATAATGAGTAAGCATTGAGAGAATTTATGATTAAGTCGATACTCTATTTTTTAGGTCTTTACAGAGCGCCAAAAGGAACCTATCGAAAGATCAATGGGGAAGAATATGAAAGGATTTTTGTTGTCGGTGATATTCACGCCAACTTCCACAAGCTTAATCAAGAACTATTAAACATAGGCTTTAATAAAGAAAGGGACCTTCTTATTTCTGTCGGGAACTTAATAGATTATGGCTCGGATAACATTACCTGCCTTGAACTGATAGGGCAAATTTGGTTTGTCGCTGTGCGTGGTAATCATGAGGAAATGGCTCTTGATGCGGTAGAGGGTATGAACGTTGCATATTGGAAATCACATGGTGGTAGTTGGTATTTTGATCTGGATTTAGAAGATGGAAAAAAGGTTGATATTTTAATAAGGAAAATTCAAAGTTTGCCTTACATTATTGAGGCAAATGTTAAGGATGGAAAGCATGTCATTTGTCATGCTGATTATCCAAGTAACTATTATAAATTCGGAAAAAGTGTAGATCTCTGGAAAGTTAGCTGGAGCCGGGAAAGACTGTTTAGTGCTATGAACGGAAATGGTTGCAAAATAAAAGGGGCGAAGCAATTCATTTTTGGTCATAGCTCATTAACTCTCCCCTTCAGAGACGGAAATCAGATATGGATTGATACTAGCTCTTACGTAGGAAATGAGATAAACATTATACAAATACAATAAGCATAATTGATTTATGTAAGTTCCTGTCCCGGATATCACCAGTGGTCTGGAGCACACTTTGCTGAACGGGGCATTACACCTTCCAGAGCAGCAATGAAATTATTGCGCTGGATGCTCTGGTGCCCGTGCTTAAACTTGGGGAGCAATCTCATATAGGCGACTCCGAACTACACATCCATCGTTTCTGTGGATAGTGCTACTGATCTCCTCCCTGAAATCCGCACCATTCTCTTTTAGAGATCCTCTGGCATGTGGATTAATTTACCCTGAAAGCGAACTTCCGCTCTTCGCTCTCAGCAGCCTGATGGGCCTCACCTACAGCAGCTTGGTGCCTAAATCGGACCTTGCTAATATCCTGCCATGTCGATCAAATGTGAGCCGGTCACCCCGGGCGCACAGGCACCTGTTTACGCACTGCGTTAGACAGAACTAACGATGTGGTCACTGAACCATGAACCGCCAGGGCATCGACAACGGCTTCCAAATCAGCCGGTTG
>NZ_JAHXYO010000019.1:0-102203 GCF_019969905.1 Rahnella sp. GSA61A
CAAACAGGTATCAGACGATTGCTGATACGTGTGAAAGAACCGGTGGAGCGGTAGTTCAGTTGGTTAGAATACCTGCCTGTCACGCAGGGGGTCGCGGGTTCGAGCCCCGTCCGTTCCGCCAATTATTAAAAATTATGCCTGCTAAATTAGCAGGCATAATAGTAAGCGTAATTTAGGGGCGTAGCTCAGTTGGTAGAGCACCGGTCTCCAAAACCGGGTGTCGCGAGTTCGAGTCTCTCCGCCCCTGCCATATTTAAACCCTTCGCGAAAGCGAGGGGTTTTTTTTCGTCTCAATTTCCTGAAACTCCTCTCTATTTTTTAACCTCTTCCCCTTAGCCCCACTATTCTGGGGATTTGATTTGCACCAATGGGCTCAAAATCTTCGCTTTTGCCAGTTGTTTTTTGTCATGTTTTGGCTGAATACATGCACGAATTGATTGTTCTCCCCGTATGTGACCTCGCTCATGCTCCCATTTTCCCTATGTACTAAACCTAATCATCGTCTTATGACGACTATCAGACCCTGACAGCATTCTTTTATCCTTTTTCCGACAAAACTGTCGTAGCGGCTGAATGCGTATGTCGGGTAAACGTCCTGGCCGTACCCTACGAGTCATAACAAAAAGTAGCTCAGACTACACGCGAGGAAAGAAACATGTACAAACGCTTATTTGTGGCAGCAGCAGTAGCAACAGCATTTTGTGGCGCAGTTCAGGCGGCTCCGCTGGTTGTTGGTTTTTCGCAGATCGGCTCTGAGTCTGGGTGGCGTTCTGCGGAAACCAAAGTCTCTAAATCAGAAGCGGAAAAACGTGGTATTACACTGAAAATATCTGATGCTCAGCAAAAACAAGAGAACCAAATCAAAGCAATACGTTCATTCATCGCACAGGGTGTTGATGCCATTTTCATCGCTCCTGTTGTTGCTACTGGCTGGGCTCCGGTTCTGACCGAAGCTAAAGAAGCTAAGATCCCTGTGTTCCTGTTAGACCGTACGATCGAAGTCAGTGATCCGTCTCTTTACACTGCTGCAGTCGCTTCTGACAGCGTGTATGAGGGCAAAGTGGCGGGTGACTGGCTGGTGAAGGACGCTGCTGGCAAACCATGTAATGTTGTCGAATTGCAGGGTACGGTCGGTGCCAGTGTGGCGTTAAATCGTAAACAAGGTTTTGCAGATGCGTTGAAAGCTGCACCAAACGTCAAAATTATCCGCTCACAGTCCGGCGATTTCACCCGCAGTAAAGGCAAAGAAGTAATGGAAAGCTTCATCAAGGCTGAGCAAAACGGTAAGAACATTTGTGCTGTTTACGCCCATAACGACGATATGGCGATCGGTGCAATTCAGGCTATCAAAGAAGCTGGCCTGAAACCGGGTTCGCAGATCAAAATCGTCTCTATCGACGGTGTTCCTGATATCTACAAAGCTATGCTGGCGGGTGAAGCGAATGCTTCTGTTGAGCTGACACCAAACATGGCTGGCCCGGCATTTGATGCGCTGATTGCGATGAAAAAGGATGGTACGCAACCGAAGAAATTCATTCAGACTCAATCCGCGTTGATCCTGCCGGACATGGCTCAGAAAGAGTATGACATGAAGAAAAACATGGGTTACTGAGCCGGTTTACCGGCTTGTCTCACGGGCAAGCCGGTAACAATTATTCCCTTTTCGCTTATAGCGAATGCAGCAGGAGTAGTGACGTGACGGATAATCCTGGTTCAGAAACGCTGCTTGAAGTACGCGGTTTATCAGTTGAATTCCCCGGCGTAAAAGCGCTGGAAAATGTCGACTTTACCCTCGAACGCGGTGAAATTGTTGCCCTTTTAGGTGAGAACGGCGCCGGTAAGTCCACAATGATTAAGGCCCTCACCGGTGTCTATAAACGTTCTGCTGGCCAGGTCTTTCTTAACGGAAAACCGATCGAGCCAATCAGTACTGCTGATGCCCAGTCGCTGGGGATTGGTACGGTATATCAGGAAGTAAATCTCCTGCCAAATATCTCTGTTGCTGCCAACTTGTTCATCGGGCGCGAGCCAACCCGTTTCGGTCTGGTCAATCAGCGCAAGATGGAACAACAGGCCGACGCCCTTCTGGAAGGCTATGGGCTGCATCTGGATGTCAGCCAGCCACTCTCAACCTACTCCATTGCGATTCAGCAAATCGTGGCAATTGCCCGCGCTGTTGACCTGTCTGCACAGGTTTTAATTCTTGATGAACCCACCGCCAGCCTTGATGCCAAAGAAGTCAGTATGTTGCTCGATATTCTGGTTCAACTGCGTGATAAAGGGGTGGGGATGATTTTCGTCACCCATTTCCTCGATCAGGTTTATCGGATCAGCGACCGGATTACCGTTTTGCGAAACGGTAAGCGTGTGGGGTCTGAACGAACGGTGGATTTACCGCGTATCGATCTCGTACCGATGATGCTGGGACACAGTTTTGATGAAAACCTGCTCAAACGCACCGAACATAGAAATGTGACGGGTGAGCCGTTAGTGGATTTCAAAGACTATGGGCGTCGAGGTGTGGTCGAGCATTTTGACCTGAAAGTACGTCGGGGTGAAATCGTCGGACTGGCGGGGTTACTGGGATCAGGACGGACAGAAACCGCTCAGCTGATTTTTGGCATTAAAGGGCATGACAGCGGCAATGCACGTGTCGATGGCAAAGAAGTCGCCATCAGCACACCCAGAAAAGCGGCTAAACTGGGGTTTGGTTACTGCCCGGAAGATCGTAAAACCGATGGCATTATCGGCGCGGCTACAGTGCGTGAAAATATCATCCTTGCCTTACAGGCGCAGCGCGGCTGGTTGCGTCCTTTACCCATGAAAGAGCAGCATCAGATCGCCGAAAAATTTATCAAACTCCTCGGCATCCGTACACCGGGCACTGAGCAGGAAATTCAGTATCTTTCCGGTGGTAACCAGCAAAAAGTATTGCTGTCCCGCTGGCTTGCAACCAATCCTCGTTTCCTCATTCTCGATGAACCTACCCGTGGGATTGACGTCGGTGCCCATGCAGAAATCATCCGTCTGATTGAAAAACTTTGTGACGAAGGCCTGGCGTTACTGGTCATTTCCTCTGAGCTGGAAGAACTGGCGGGTTATGCCGATCGTATTGTTGTCTTACGAGACCGTCGTCATATTGCCGAAATTGAGCAGGCTGATATCTCCGTGCCAGCCATTATGAAAGCCATTGCGGCGCAATGAGGGGAGATAGTGATGAATAACAGGAGCCTGCCAATGACGGGAAAACCGCGCAAAGTAAGATGGGTATTTCCAAAAGGCGCCACGCAAATCGGTGCTTTCGTCGCAATATTAATCATAGACAGCCTGGTCGCCCCGGGCTTTTTCTCTATCCATATTCAGGATGGCCGCTTGTTTGGCAGCCTGGTGGATATTTTCAACCGTGGTGCCCCTGTCGCTTTGCTGGCTCTCGGGATGACGCTGGTTATTGCGACCGGCGGCATCGACCTTTCCGTCGGTGCGGTCATGGCGATTGCCGGTGCAACAGCCGCGACCATGACGGTGCAAGGATATCCGCTGATGATCGTGCTGCTGGCCTCGGTCGGGGTGGGGGCAATATGCGGTTTGTGGAATGGCTTTTTGGTCGCTGTTCTGCAAATTCAGCCGATTGTTGCCACGCTGATGCTGATGGTCGCCGGACGTGGCATCGCACAGCTGATTACGGAAGGGCAAATCGTCACGTTTGAACACAATGGTCTATCGCAGTTTGGCAGTGGTTCTTTGTTCTATCTGCCAATGCCGGTGATCATTGCCGTCGCCATGCTGGTTCTTGTCTGGGCGCTGACGCGGAAAACAGCGCTTGGCCTGTTCATCGAATCAGTCGGCATCAATATCCGTTCTGCTTATAACGCCGGCGTAAATGCCCGTTTAGTGCTGATCTCCACTTACGTCATTTGTGGGATTTGCGCGGCCGTTGCGGGCGTTATCATAACGGCTGATATTCGCGGAGCGGACGCCAATAATGCCGGACTATGGCTGGAACTTGATGCCATTCTTGCCGTCGTCATCGGCGGCGGCTCGTTACTGGGTGGACGTTTTAACCTGCTTCTTTCGGTTGTCGGTGCACTGATCATTCAGGGAATGAATACCGGCATTCTGCTCTCCGGCTTCAAACCGGAATTCAACCTGGTGCTGAAAGCTCTGGTGGTGCTCGCTGTACTGGTAGTTCAGTCTCCCCGCGTCTCTTTCAGTAATCTGTTCCGGAGGAAAGGATAATGCTCAAAAGAAATCTGCCCCTGCTGATTACGATCGTGGTTTTCCTGGCCGGATACGCCTATTGCTTCACTCAGTTCCCCGGTTTTGCATCCACACGCGTGTTTTTTGATTTGCTGACGGATAACGCGTTTCTCGGCATCGTGGCCGTCGGGATGACATTTGTCATCTTATCCGGCGGCATCGATCTGTCAGTGGGTTCTGTTATCGCTTTCACCGGTGTTTTGCTGGCGAAACTCATCGGTGCTTATGGCATCGCGCCTGGCTATGCCTTTGTCATCGTGCTGTTGATGGGCACCACGTTTGGTGCGCTGATGGGATGGATCATTGATACGTTGAAACTGCCTGCTTTCATCATCACGCTGGCGGGCATGTTTTTTGTGCGCGGTATGAGTTTTATTGTTTCGGAAGAATCGTTGCCGATTAACCATCCGGTTTATGAATTCCTCGCCAATTATGCCTGGAAAATGCCCGGTGGTGGTCGTTTCACATTGCTGGCTCTGGTTATGCTGCTGGTGGTGCTTGGCGGGATTATTCTGGCTCACCGTACGCGATTCGGTAACAACGTCTATGCCGTTGGCGGCAGCAATGTGTCGGCTGCGCTGATGGGGGTGCCGGTAAGGCGTACCACGATTTATATCTACATGCTGTCCAGTACGCTGGCGGTCTTATCGGGCATCATTTTCTCGCTCTACACTTCTGCGGGTTATGCACTCGCGGCGAGTGGTGTAGAACTGGATGCTATCGCCTCTGTTGTGATTGGCGGGACGTTACTGAGTGGCGGCGTAGGCACGGTTTTAGGCAGCTTGTTTGGTGTGCTTATTCAGGGGCTGATCCAAACCTACATCACTTTCGATGGTACGCTTAGTTCGTGGTGGACCAAAATCGTGATGGGCGTTTTGTTGTTTATCTTCATCGGATTGCAAAAAGGGATGGGCAGCTTCTGGACAGCCAGAAGAGCGCGCCATCCGCGACCAGAACCGTCCTGAAACAGGACGGTATCAGAAATTAGTGATCAGCGGTGTTTTGAGTAACTGACGGATCAACACTTGCTGGTCGCTGGTTTGCAGCCAGACGGCGTAAAGCGGGCGGATCACCGGCGGAACATCTTCATGTGCGGCCAGTTGCGGATATTCTTTGGCCCAGTGCGCAGGCAGGAACGCACAACCGCCGGTATTTTCCAGCAACTGACGCGTCAGATGTGCAGAGGTTGTGGTTAACACCGGTTCCTGATCGCTGTTTTGCAGTTTTTCCTGCTGAGGAAAATCAGCGCCCCATTCCAGCTTCACATACGGTGATTGTTCGCTTCTGACCGTTTTCTGCGATGAGAATAGTCGTAACGAGAAATTACCTAGTAACTGACTTGAGAGCTCGTCCATCTTTGGTGGCTCGGTGGTGATCAGCAAATCCAGTTGTCTTTCATGCAATTGTTTGACCAGCGACTGACGCAGTGCAATGCGCGCCTCAAGCCTAAGCGTGCCACGCTGGGTGTAAAGAGACTGCAGCCACGGGGTCAGATAGGCTTCCCAGAGCGACGCCGTCGCACCAATCGACAATTCTGTGTGCTGTAACGAGCGTACAACCTCTTTTTTCGCCATTTGCCACGTTGACATAAGATTCTCTGCATAAGGCAGCAGACGTTCTCCTGCGGGCGTTAAGCGGATGTTATTGCGATGCCGTGTGAATAAATTGGCGCCAAGTTGGGTTTCCAGTTGCCGGATACGAAAGCTGACAGCGGATTGAGTCAGGTAAAGGGATTCCGCCGCCCGACCAAAGTGGCGAGTTCTACTGACCTCCAAAAAGGTTTTCAGTAATTCCGTGTCCAAAACTATCTCCAATATTTTTTGTCGTTAAGATTTAAATGTTTTGTTTTACACAATGTCAAGCCTAACTAATACTCCGCGCCATAACAGCACGACCATGAGAGAATTAGGAGCGTGTCAGATGGCGGAAAGCTTCACCACGACAAGTCGTTTTTTTGATAATAAACATTACCCTCGCGGGTTCTCCCGGCATGGCGATTTCACCATTAAAGAAGCGCAAATGCTAGAACGTTACGGCTTTGCTTTTAACGAGCTGGATCTGGGAAAACGTGAGCCCGTTACCGACGAAGAAAAACTGTTCCTGGAGGTTTGCCGTGGTACGCGCGAACCGGTAACGGATGCAGAAAAAGTGTGGAACAAATACATTGTCCGCACTCGTCGTCCGAAGAAATTCCACACGTTGTCTGGCGGTAAACCGCAGGCTGACGCTGTAGAAGACTACACGGAAAGCGATGACTAATGAAACGGGGCGATGCCCCGTTTTTTTATGCCAGGCTCTTATGTAGAGTTAACAATAGCCTATCCATGCTGCGATAGCTCAGTGCTTCAGCAATATGTCTTCGTTCAATCGATTCCTCGCCACCCAAATCAGCCAATGTTCTCGCGACTTTCAGAATGCGATGCCAGGCTCTGACCGATAATCCCAGTTTGTGCAGGACTTCTTCCAGAAATTCAGCATCTGCTTTGGTTAACACACAGTACGTCTCCACTTCGCTACTGCTCAGATGCGCGTTGACTTTTCCCGCGCGTTTTAACTGAATTTCTCTGGCGGTCAGTACCCGTTCCCGTACTTGTACACTATTTTCCCTGAGCACAGGCGTATGGTTTTGCTGGCTCAAAATGCCGGGCGGCAGGAGCGGGACTTCAATCGACAGATCGAATCTGTCGAGAAATGGCCCGGAAAGCCGGCTCAGGTAGCGTAAAACCTGCTGTGGCGGTGTGCGGTTATGAATGCCCTGATAGTGTCCGGTCGGGCTGGGATTCATCGCTGCAATCAGTTGCGCTCTTGCCGGATAGCGGACTTTCGCCCGTGCACGGGAAATGGTGATTTCGCCGGATTCCATTGGCTGGCGCAAGGCATCAAGAACCTGGCGCTGAAATTCTGGCAGTTCGTCGAGAAACAATACGCCGTTATGTGCCAGTGATATTTCTCCCGGTCTGGGTAACGACCCGCCTCCCACCAGCGCGCTCATGGATGTGCTGTGATGCGGTGCACGAAAGGGGCGGATGCGTGAAAACTCGCCGTCATCTTCGGGGTTATACACCAGGCTGGCAATGGCGGCCGTTTCCAGCTTTTCCTCGTTACTCATGGGCGGCAGTAAACCGGGCAACCGGCTAGCCAGCATGGTTTTTCCGGTGCCAGGAGGCCCAATCAACAATAAATTATGCCCTCCCGCTGCCGCCACTTCGAGCGCGCGCTTTGATTGCTCCTGTCCGATGATATCGGCAATGTCAGGTTGATACTCGGGCGGAGGCGCCGTCGCCGGAAATTCAATCGGTGGCAAATTGTCCTCGCCCTGAAGGAATGCGCAGACCTGCAATAAGTGCCCGGCCACCTGCGCTACACCGGGATCAAGAAGCGTCATTTCCGTCTGATTACTTTGCGGCAGGATCAACACCCGGCCTTCTTTTTGCGCCTCAAGTGCCGCCGGAATCGCGCCATTTACGCTGCGCAGCGCACCGGAAAGGCCCAGCTCACCCAGAAACTCGTACTCCTCAAGCTTATCGCCCTGAAGCTGCTCTGAGGCCACCAGAATCGCCAGCGCGATGGACAAATCATACCGGCCGCCTTCTTTGGGTAAATCAGCGGGTGCAAGATTGACGGTGATGCGTTTGGCCGGAAAGGTAAACCCGCAGTTGATGATGGCGCTGCGAACCCGATCTCTGGCTTCCTTGACGGTGGTTTCCGGTAAACCGACCAGTGTCAGGGCCGGTAATCCGTTGCTGATATGGACCTCGATCGAGACACCGGGTGCCTGAACCCCCAGCGATGCGCGGGTATATACCACGGCTAATGACATGCTTTTTCCTTTCTATGAGCTCTGCTGACGGCAGCATGCCTGAGCTGGAAACGCTTTCGGGAAGAAGTTTGCTGCAATGCGTAATGCGATGGGAAAATAATCTGCAAGTCACCGACTTAACATGAAGGGATGCGAACTGCTTCGCAACGACAGCAATACTCCTTAACAGTTTAAGGTTTCTGGAAACAAATTAGCGGACTAATTAAGTTGCCGCAAATACCGGCAGGGGTGTTTAATCTTGCTGTATTTAACAATAAATAAACAAATAGAGAACACTGATTAACATCTCTCTGCCTGACCAGGGATTTTCCGCAATGCCCTGGTGAGTGCACTACCTGCAGCTATTCCGAAATAGGGACTCACCCATGTTTGGTTGGACTTCTCGGCAGCGTAACGTTGCCATCGCCAGCTTTCTGAGCTGGACTCTCGACGCTTTCGATTTCTTCATTTTGGTCTTCCTGCTCAGCGATATCGCATCGGCATTTCAGGTAGATATCAAACAGGTCACGCTGGCAATACTGCTGACGCTGGCCGTGCGACCGATTGGGGCGTTGCTGTTCGGGCGTGCGGCGGAAAAGTACGGGCGCAAGCCGGTGCTGATGGTCAATATCGCGCTATTTTCTTTCTTCGAGCTGTGTACTGCGGCGGCACCTTCCCTGACCGTTTTCCTGATCCTTCGCGTAATTTACGGCATTGCGATGGGCGGTGTCTGGGGCGTAGCTTCTTCTCTGGCGATGGAAACCATACCTGACCGTTCCCGTGGCGTGATGTCGGGGATTTTTCAGGCGGGTTATCCGTTTGGTTATCTGCTGGCGGCGGTGGTATATGGTTTGCTGTTTAATGTGGTCGGCTGGCGCGGCATGTTTGTGATTGGTGCTGTGCCGGTTTTCCTGCTGCCTTTCATCTGGTTCAAAGTACAGGAATCGCCGGTCTGGCTGGCGGCGCGGGAACGCAACGAAAGCACGGCACTGATGCCGGTGCTGAAGAAAAACTGGAAGCTATGTATTTATCTGGTTGTGCTGATGGCGGGTTTTAATTTCTTCAGCCACGGTACGCAAGATCTCTATCCGACGTTCCTGAAAGTTCAGCACGGTTTTGACGCACATACCGTCAGTTTAATCGCCATAAGCTACAACATTGCGTCAATTATCGGTGGGATCTTCTTTGGTTCGCTGTCTGAGAAAATTGGTCGTAAGAAAGCGATTATTATCGCCGCGTTGCTTTCACTGCCGGTCATTCCATTATGGGCCTTCTCCGGCGGTTCATGGATGCTGGGGCTGGGCGCGTTCCTGATGCAGTTTATGGTGCAGGGCGCATGGGGCGTCGTGCCGACTTATCTGACCGAACTGGTGCCTGCTAACACGCGCGCGGTTCTGCCGGGGTTTGTTTACCAGCTCGGTAATCTGATTGCTTCGGTTAATGCGACGCTTCAGGCTTACATTGCCGAAAGCCACGGACACAACTACGGACTGGCGATGGCAATTGTGGCCGGTACCGTCGCCATTCTGATTTCTGTTCTGGTGGCATTTGGCCGGGATACCCGTGGAAAAGCGATTGCTGGAGCAATAAATAATCAAACGGCAAATCATCACGCTAAGTTTTGATTTTTCAGATGATTTTTCATGGTTTCTGCAACGGACTGCAAATAATAACGCAAGAAAAATGTTGTCATTAATCATCTTACTGTGATAACTCTGTAGGCAATCGTTCGCAATATGAATTTTAGAAACCTAAAAATGAAAGCCCTTCTCCTCGTAGTTAGCCTAGTCGTGATTAGCGTGGTGGTGATTATTATCCCACCGTGCGGGGCTGCACTTGGACGAAGAAAGGCTTATTAAACAAGCCTGAACCTGAAAAGAAACCCCGCACCGAAAGGTCCGGGGTTTTTTTTTGGGTCAGGAATTTCAGAGAACAGAGAAGCGGGGTCGGAAAATGAGCAACAGCATAATATTCTGCACTTGTCGCAAAAAGGCAGGAGAATAAAGATGAACGGAGCACAATGGGTAGTACAAGCGTTGCGTGCGCAGGGTGTAAATACAGTATTTGGTTATCCTGGCGGGGCAATCATGCCGGTATACGATGCATTGTATGACGGCGGCGTGGAACACCTGTTGTGCCGGCATGAGCAGGGTGCTGCAATGGCCGCCATCGGCTATGCCCGTTCTACCGGAAAAGTTGGCGTCTGTATCGCCACTTCCGGTCCTGGCGCAACCAACCTGATCACCGGTCTGGCCGACGCGCTGTTAGACTCCGTTCCGCTGGTGGCCATCACCGGGCAGGTTGGTTCTGCCTTCATCGGCACCGATGCCTTCCAGGAAATCGACGTTTTAGGGTTGTCCCTGGCCTGCACCAAACACAGTTTCCTGGTTGAATCTCTGGAAGCGCTGCCGGAAATCATGGCGGAAGCCTTTGCCATCGCCAGCTCCGGTCGTCCGGGCCCGGTTCTGATCGACATTCCGAAAGATATCCAGCTGGCCGTGGGTGAATTACCGCCGCATCTGGTGGCGGTTGAAGAAACTTTTCCGCATCCTGCCGCTGAATTACAACAAGCCCGCGCCATGATCGCTGCCGCGCAAAAACCGATGGTTTACGTCGGTGGCGGTGTCGGTATCGCGCAGGCCGTTCCGGCATTACGCGAATTCATTACTGCGACAGGTATTCCTGCGGTAGCAACGTTGAAAGGTCTGGGGGCGCCGGATGCCAGCGACCCATGTTATCTGGGTATGCTGGGCATGCACGGTACCAAAGCGGCGAATCTGGCTGTTCAGTCCTGCGATTTGCTGATTGCCGTCGGTGCACGTTTCGACGACCGCGTGACCGGGAAGCTGAATACTTTTGCGCCAGACGCCGCGGTTATCCACATGGATATCGATCCGGCCGAGCTGAACAAATTGCGCCAGGCGCATGTGGCGTTGCAGGGTGATCTGAATGCGCTGTTACCGGCGCTGCAACAACCCCTGAACATCAACGCCTGGCGTGATGAAGTGATGACGCTGAAAGCGCAGGGCGAATGGCGCTACGATCATCCGGGTGAAGCGATTTATGCGCCGTTGTTACTGAAACAAATCTCTGACCGTAAATCGGCCAATACCGTGGTGACCACCGACGTCGGCCAGCATCAGATGTGGACCGCGCAACATATGCAGTTCACTCGCCCGGAAAACTTCATCACCTCCAGCGGTCTGGGCACGATGGGTTTCGGCGTTCCTGCCGCCGTCGGCGCACAGGTTGCCCGCCCCGACGATATGGTGATCTGCGTTTCCGGTGACGGTTCATTCATGATGAATGTTCAGGAGCTGGGCACCATCAAGCGAAAACAGTTGCCCGTCAAAATCCTGTTGCTGGATAACCAGCGATTAGGGATGGTTCGACAGTGGCAGGAATTGTTCTTCGACGGACGCTTCAGTGAAACCAACCTCTCCGATAACCCCGATTTTGTCACGCTGGCCAGCGCATTCAACATCCCCGGCCAGCGTATACACCGTAAAGATCAAGTCGATGCCGCTCTGGACGCTTTCTTCAACAGTGAAGGTCCGTATTTGCTCCAGGTTTCCATCGACGAAAATGAGAATGTCTGGCCGCTGGTTCCACCGGGCGCAGGCAACGAAACCATGCTGGAGAAAATGTCATGATGCAACATAACGTCTCAATTCAGGCCCGCTTCCGCCCCGAAATGTTAGAGCGCGTATTACGCGTCGTCCGTCACCGTGGTTTTCAGGTGTGCGCAATGAACATGACGCCGATGGTCAATGCGGAAAACATAAATATCGAATTGACCGTTGCCAGTCAGCGGCCCGTAGATTTACTGTCTTCACAGTTACGCAAACTTATGGATGTCGCTTGTGTCGAGATCCAGCAACATACATCACAACAAATACGCGCGAATGCGTGAGTAAAGGAACGAGAGAATGACGAAGAAAGCTGATTACATTTGGTTCAACGGCGAGATGGTTCCGTGGGCAGAAGCTAAAGTCCATGTCATGTCACACGCACTGCATTACGGCACTTCCGTTTTCGAAGGCGTGCGTTGCTACGACTCCCATAAAGGCCCGGTCGTATTCCGTCACCGTGAACATATGCAGCGTCTGCGCGATTCCGCAAAAATTTACCGTATGCCTGTTTCCCAGAGCGTGGACGAGCTGATGGAAGCTTGCCGCGAAACCCTGCGCAAAAACAATCTGGTCAGCGCGTATATCCGTCCGCTGGTGTTTGTCGGCGATGTGGGTATGGGCGTTAATCCGCCGGACGGCTACAAAACTGATGTGATCATCGCCGCCTTCCCGTGGGGCGCGTATCTGGGTGAAGAAGCGCTGGAGCAGGGTATCGACGCGATGGTGTCTTCATGGAACCGCGTTGCTGCAAACACCATTCCAACCGCTGCGAAAGCCGGTGGTAACTACCTGTCCTCCCTGCTGGTCGGCAGCGAAGCACGTCGTCACGGTTATCAGGAAGGTATCGCGCTGGACATTCACGGCTATGTGTCTGAAGGCGCTGGCGAAAACCTGTTTGAAGTGAAAGAAGGCATTCTGTTCACACCGCCATTTACCTCTTCTGCCCTGCCAGGTATCACCCGTGACGCTATTATTAAACTGGCAAAAGACCTGGGTCTTGAAGTGCGTGAGCAAGTTCTGTCCCGTGAATCCCTGTATCTGGCAGACGAAGTCTTCATGTCCGGTACCGCTGCAGAAATCACCCCGGTGCGCAGCGTTGACGGCATTCAGGTCGGTATCGGTAAACGTGGTCCGGTGACCAAACAAATTCAGGATGCATTCTTCGGCCTGTTCACCGGCAAAACCGAAGATAAATGGGGTTGGCTGGATCCAATCAACCCACAATAATTTTACCCGTCATCCTTCAGGCCGCCTCCGCGTTCGCTGCCTGGTGCAACCCGAATGATTCAGGGTAAATAAGAAATTCAGCAGGTGGCGATATCGCTGCCTGCTAAACAGAAATGATTTGGAGTGAACAGAGCATGCCTAAGTACCGTTCCCACACCACGACACACGGCCGCAACATGGCTGGCGCACGCGCATTATGGCGCGCTACCGGCATGACGGATAACGATTTTGGTAAGCCCATTATTGCCGTCGTCAACTCATTCACCCAGTTCGTGCCGGGCCACGTGCATTTGCGCGATCTGGGTAAGCTGGTTGCCGAGCAAATCGAAGCGTCCGGCGGCGTGGCGAAAGAATTCAACACTATCGCTGTGGATGACGGGATTGCCATGGGGCATGGCGGCATGCTGTATTCATTGCCTTCACGCGAACTGATTGCTGACTCGGTGGAATACATGGTTAACGCGCACTGCGCTGATGCCATGGTGTGTATTTCCAACTGCGACAAAATCACCCCGGGAATGCTGATGGCGTCACTGCGCCTGAATATTCCGGTGATCTTCGTTTCCGGTGGTCCGATGGAAGCCGGTAAAACCAAACTGTCTGACAAAATCATCAAACTCGACCTGGTCGATGCGATGATTCAGGGCGCAAACCCGAACGTCAGTGATGCCGACAGCGAACAAATCGAACGTTCTGCCTGTCCGACCTGCGGCTCCTGTTCCGGTATGTTTACCGCCAACTCCATGAACTGTCTGACCGAAGCGCTGGGCCTTTCTCAGCCGGGTAACGGTTCATTGCTGGCTACTCACGCCGATCGCCGCGATTTGTTCCTTAACGCCGGTCGCCGCATCGTTGAGCTGACCAAACGTTATTACGAAAAAGACGATGAAAGCGCATTGCCGCGCAACATCGCCAGCAAAGCGGCATTCGAAAACGCCATGATCCTGGATATCGCGATGGGCGGCTCGACTAACACCGTTCTTCACCTGCTGGCTGCCGCGCAGGAAGGCGAAATCGACTTCGACATGACCGACATCGACCGTCTGTCACGCAAAGTCCCGCACCTGTGTAAAGTCGCGCCAAGCACTCAGAAATACCACATGGAAGACGTTCACCGTGCCGGTGGCGTGCTGGCGATTCTGGGTGAACTGGATCGCGCCAATCTTCTGAACCGCGACGTGAAAAACATTCTTGGCCTGACCCTGAACCAGACGCTGGATCAGTACGACATCATGCTGACCAAAGACGAAGCGGTGAAAAAAATGTTCCGCGCCGGTCCCGCAGGTATCCGTACTACCCAGGCGTTCTCACAGGATTGCCGCTGGGACACATTGGATGATGACCGTGCCGATGGCTGTATCCGTTCTCTGGAACATGCTTTCAGTAAAGACGGCGGTCTGGCCGTGCTTTACGGCAACATCGCCGAAGCGGGCAGTATCGTTAAAACGGCGGGCGTGGATAAATCCAACCTGACTTTCCGTGGTCCGGCAAAAGTGTACGAAAGCCAGGACAGCGCAGTTGAAGCGATTCTTGGCGGCAAAGTGGTTTCCGGCGACGTTGTTGTGATTCGTTACGAAGGGCCGAAAGGCGGGCCGGGCATGCAGGAAATGCTGTATCCGACCACTTACCTGAAATCCATGGGTCTCGGCAAAGAGTGCGCGCTGATTACCGATGGTCGTTTCTCCGGCGGCACATCCGGTCTGTCTATCGGCCACGTTTCTCCGGAAGCGGGCAGCGGCGGCCTGATTGCACTGGTGGAAGATGGCGACATCATCGATATCGACATTCCGAACCGTAGCATGGTGCTGGATGTGCCTGCGGCAGAACTGGCGGCGCGTCACGAAGCTGAACTGGCACGTGGCGACAAAGCCTGGACGCCGAAAAACCGCGAACGTGTGGTTTCACTTGCGCTGCGTGCTTACGCATTGCTGGCGACCAGTGCCGATAAAGGCGCAGTGCGCGACAAGTCTAAGCTGGGAGGCTGACAGTCATGGCGGTATCACAACCTCTACCCGACCAGCCGTGCGGCGCAGAATACCTGCGTGCCGTGCTGCGTGCGCCGGTTTATGAAGTCGCACAGGTTACGCCTTTGCAGGTCATGGAAAAGATCTCTTCCCGGTTGGGTAACACCATTCTGGTGAAGAGGGAGGATCGTCAGGCCGTCCACAGTTTTAAACTGCGCGGTGCCTATTCGATGATCGCCAGCCTGACGGAAGAACAGGCTGCGCGTGGCGTTATCACTGCGTCCGCGGGAAATCACGCGCAGGGTGTTGCATTGTCGGCGACCAAAAAAGGCATCAAATCTCTGATTGTGATGCCGGTTGCCACAGCGGATATCAAAGTGGATGCCGTGCGTAACTTTGGCGGTGAAGTGTTGCTGCATGGCGCGAATTTCGATGAGGCGAAAGCCAAAGCGATCACGCTGTCGCAGGAACAGGGCATGACTTTTGTGCCGCCATTTGATCATCCGGCGGTGATTGCCGGGCAGGGCACGCTGGCCATGGAGTTGCTGCAACAGGATGCGCATCTCGACCGCGTATTCGTGCCTGTCGGCGGTGGCGGTCTGGCCGCTGGTGTCGCCGTGCTGATCAAACAACTGATGCCGCAGATTCAGGTCATCGGTGTTGAAGCTGAAGATTCTGCCTGTCTGCGCGCGGCAATGGACGCCGGTGAACCGGTCGACCTGGCGCGTGTGGGTTTGTTCGCAGAAGGCGTGGCGGTGAAACGTATCGGCAACGAAACGTTCCGCTTGTGTCGCGAATATCTTGATGACGTCATCACCGTCGACAGCGATTCAATTTGTGCCGCGGTGAAAGACTTGTTCGAAGACGTGCGTGCGATTGCTGAACCTTCCGGTGCGCTGGCGCTGGCAGGACTGAAGAAATACGTGCAGCAGCACAATATTCAGGGCGAACGACTGGCGCATGTGCTTTCCGGCGCGAACGTGAATTTCCACGGTCTGCGTTATGTGTCGGAACGCTGTGAGCTGGGCGAGCAACGCGAAGCGCTGCTGGCGGTGACCATTCCTGAGCGCAAAGGCAGTTTCCTGAAGTTTTGCCAGTTGCTGGGTGGCCGTTCGGTGACAGAGTTCAACTACCGTTATGCCGATGCCGACAACGCCTGCATTTTTGTGGGCGTGCGTCTGACGCGCGGTCACGCTGAGCGTCAGGAAATTATCGACGAACTGAATCACGACGGTTATCAGGTTGTGGATCTGTCCGACGATGAAATGGCGAAACTTCATGTGCGTTACATGGTGGGCGGGCGTCCGACCAAACCTCTGCGCGAGCGGCTTTACAGCTTTGAATTCCCGGAATCTCCGGGGGCTTTGCTGAAATTCCTGCATACGCTGGGCACGCACTGGAATATTTCGCTGTTCCATTACCGCAGTCACGGTACCGATTTCGGTCGTGTGCTGGCCGCGTTTGAGCTGAACGAGGAAGAGCCGGAGTTCGAGCAGAACCTGTCGGCGCTGGGTTATGACTGTCACAACGAAAGTGATAATCCGGCGTTCCGCTTCTTCCTGGCGGGCTAAAACTAAACGGGGCATCTGAAAAGTGCCCCTTTTTTATTCTGTAAACGTTCAGAGCAACTGCCAGAACGCGTCGATCAGTGGCTCGCTAAGGCGTTTTCTTTGCACGCAGACGCCCAGTTCCAGCGGCGCGCCGAGCGTGATGTTATCCAGAATGGAAATACGGTTGCGCACCGGTTCCGGGCTGTTATCGACCACTACGGACGGGATCAGCGCGATGCCGCAGCCGAGCGCGACCATCGATACAATGGCTTCGTGGCCGGATACCGTGGCATAAATCAGCGGATTGCTCAGGCGGTTGCGTTTGAACCAGACGTCAATGCGTTTTCGCGCCGGGCCATGTTCCGGCAGGATGAAGGGAATTTGTGACCAGTCCGGATGCGGCTCACTGACCTGGGTGCGGACGGCGCAGGGCAGGGAAGGAGAAATCAGGATCATCGGGATTTCGCCGATCTGCGTGAAATCGACGCTGCCCGGCAAACTTTCCGGACGTCCGGCAATCGCCAGATCCGCTTCGGTGGACTGGACTTTTTCAACCGCATCCGCAGCGTCGCCGGTGGTGAGTTTGATTTCGACCAGCGGATGCTGCGCACGGAAGCGGTCAAGGATTGGCGGCAAATGGCTGTAGGCGGCCGTCACCGAGCAGAACAGGTGCAGTTCGCCGCTCAGCGTCGGGCCATGCTGATCCAGCCCGCTGCGCAGTTGCTGGTAATGCAGCAGTGTCTGCTGGGCAAAGTTTTTGAGTTGTTCACCGGCACTGGTCAGTTGCACGGTGCGGTTATCACGCTGAAATAACGGCTGGCCGAGTTCTTCTTCCAGCCGCTGGATCTGGCGTGACAACGTGGACGGGCTGACATGCATCGCCTTCGACGAACGGCCAAAATGGCGGCTTTCCGCCAGATGTAAAAACAGTTTCAGATCACGTAAGTCCATAAAGAATATCCGGCTCTTTGGTTTCACAGATGACAGGCTAAGTATATTGCATAATTTGCAACGTCATCTTCGTAATATATCAATTTAAGCAATGTGTCACATGACATATAGTGAATTCACGGCGTTCACCGGCTCACCGGTGAAACAAAAAATAACAGCACTTACCTCGATAGAACGGAGCAAGACATGGCTAACTATTTCAACACACTGAACCTGCGTCAGCAGCTGGCACAACTGGGCAAATGCCGCTTTATGGGTCGCGATGAATTCGCGGACGAAGCCAGCTACCTCAAAGGTAAAAAAGTGGTGATTGTAGGCTGTGGCGCACAGGGCCTGAACCAGGGGCTGAACATGCGTGATTCCGGTCTGGATGTGTCCTACACCCTGCGTGCAGAAGCGATTGCTGAGAAGCGTGCTTCATGGCGTAAAGCGACCGAAAACGGCTTTAAAGTCGGTACTTACGAAGAACTGATCCCGCAGGCAGATCTGGTTATTAACCTGACACCAGACAAACAGCACAGCGCGGTAGTGAAAGCGGTTCAGCCTCTGATGAAAGACGGTGCAACACTGGGCTATTCCCACGGCTTCAACATCGTTGAAGTGGGCGAGCAAATCCGTAAAGACATCACCGTGGTGATGGTTGCGCCGAAATGCCCGGGTACCGAAGTGCGTGAAGAATACAAACGTGGTTTCGGTGTACCAACACTGATCGCCGTTCACCCGGAAAACGACCCGAAAGGCGAAGGCATGGCGATCGCTAAAGCCTGGGCAGCTGCAACCGGCGGTCATCGTGCAGGTGTTCTGCAATCTTCCTTCGTTGCCGAAGTGAAATCTGACCTGATGGGCGAGCAGACTATCCTGTGCGGCATGTTGCAGGCGGGTTCTCTGCTGTGCTTCGACAAACTGGTTGCTGACGGCGTTGATGAAGCTTACGCAGAAAAACTGCTGCAGTTCGGCTGGGAAACCATCACCGAAGCGCTGAAACAAGGCGGCATCACGCTGATGATGGACCGTCTGTCTAACCCGGCGAAGTTGCGTGCTTATGCGCTGTCCGAACAACTGAAAGAGATCATGGCGCCGCTGTTCCAGAAACATATGGACGACATCATCTCTGGCGAATTCTCCAGCGGCATGATGGCTGACTGGGCGAACGACGATAAGAAACTGCTGACGTGGCGTGAAGAGACGGGCGCAACCGCATTCGAAAACGCGCCACAGTTCGAAGGTAAAATCTCCGAGCAGGAATACTTCGACCACGGTGTTGTGATGATTGCGATGGTGAAAGCAGGTGTTGAGCTGGCTTTCGAAACCATGGTAGCTTCCGGCATCATCGAAGAATCTGCTTACTACGAATCACTGCACGAACTGCCGCTGATCGCCAACACCGTTGCACGTAAGCGTCTGTACGAAATGAACGTGGTAATCTCCGATACGGCTGAATACGGTAACTACCTGTTCGCTAACGCTGCCGTACCGTTGCTGAAAGAGTTCATGACCACTCTGCAGGCAGGCGATTTGGGCAAATCAGTTGCCGAAACTCAGGTTGATAACGCGCAGCTGCGCGATGTTAACGAAGCGATTCGCAATCACCCGATTGAGTCCATCGGCCGCACCCTGCGTGGCTATATGACCGACATGAAACGCATTGCTGTAGCGAGTTAATTCATTAACCCTCAGGTATGAAATAGAAATAAAAAGGGCACTGCATGAAAATGCGGTGCCCTTTCTTTTGGTTCTGTCTGAGGCAGAACTTAGTTGCGGTACAAAATCTTAATGATGTGGTAACCGAACTGAGTGTGCAGCGGGCCCTGTGGCTCGATCAGCGGCGCAGAGAAAACCACTTTATCGAAAGCTGGCACCATTGCGCCTTGCTTGAATTCACCTAAATGGCCGCCTTTCTTGCCTGACGGACAGGTGGAATGTTTTTTAGCCAGTTTCTCAAAATCGCCACCGTTCTTCAGTTGTTCCAGAAGATCAAGTGCCTGTGCTTCTTCCTTTACCAGGATATGCATTGCTGCGGCAGTTTTTGCCATGATAAGACCTTTTTGCGAGAGTGTTTCCAGAGGCGTAATGTAACATCTGAAACACTGCGGGGGGAATCCGGCCTGCATTCCATACATCACAAATTGCGCCTTAAAGCCTGTCAATCTCAGGCGATGTTTCTGCTACAATCGCCGTCCTTGTCTATCAGGTGAGCAAAAATACGCCATGCGATTAAACCCCAGCCAACAACACGCCGTCGAATTCGTCACCGGACCCTGCCTGGTTCTGGCGGGGGCTGGCTCCGGTAAAACCCGTGTAATTACCAATAAAATCGCACACCTGATCCGTGAATGTGGCTATCAGGCACGTCACATTGCGGCTGTCACCTTTACCAATAAAGCCGCGCGTGAAATGAAAGAGCGTGTTGCACAAACCCTCGGTCGCAAAGAAGCGCGGGGCTTGCTTATTGCAACGTTCCACACGCTCGGGCTGGAAATCATCAAACGCGAATTTGCTGCCCTGGGGATGAAATCTAACTTCTCTTTATTTGATGATCAGGACCAGCTGGCGCTGCTGAAAGAGCTGAGCGAAAAATGGCTGGAGAACGATAAAACATTATTGCAGCAGCTGGTTTCCACGATCTCCAACTGGAAAAACGATCTGGTTGATCCTTCGCATGCCGCCGGGCTGGCGCGATCTGAACGTGATCAAATCTTTGCGCACTGCTACAGCCTTTATCACGATCATATGCGCGCGTGTAATATTCTCGACTTCGATGACCTGATCCTGTTGCCTACGTTACTGCTGCAAAGTAATGAAGAAGTGCGTGAACGCTGGCAGAACAAGTTGCGTTATCTGCTGGTCGATGAATATCAGGACACTAACACCAGCCAGTACATGATGGTGAAATTGCTGGTTGGCAACCGCGCACGTTTCACCGTTGTTGGTGACGATGACCAGTCGATTTACTCCTGGCGCGGTGCTCGACCGCAAAACCTGGTGCTGCTGAAAGAAGACTTCCCGCAGTTACAGGTCATCAAACTTGAGCAAAATTACCGTTCCACCCAGCGTATTCTGAAAGCTGCCAACATTCTGATTGCCAATAATCCGCATGTGTTCGAGAAGCGCTTGTTCTCTGAACTGGCTTATGGCGAAACGCTGAAGGTCGTGACGGCGAATAATGAAGATCATGAATCCGAGCGGGTGGTCGGTGAGCTAATTGCTCATCATTTCATCAACAAAACCGCTTATGGCGATTACGCGATTTTGTACCGTGGTAACCACCAGTCGCGTTTGTTTGAAAAAATGCTGATGCAAAACCGCATCCCGTACCGGATTTCCGGCGGCACGTCCTTCTTCTCCCGACCGGAGATTAAAGATCTGCTGGCCTATTTGCGTGTGCTGACCAATCCGGACGACGACAGCGCATTCCTGCGCATCGTTAACACGCCACGTCGTGAAATCGGCGCGGCCACCCTGCAGAAACTGGGGGAGTGGGCCAATCAGCGCAACAAAGGGCTGTTCAAAGCCAGTTTTGATATGGGGCTGAGCCAGTCTCTGACCGGACGCGGGCTGGAATCCCTGCAACGTTTCACGCACTGGATGGGCAATATCTCTGAGCTGGCCGAACGTGAGCCGGTTGCGGCTGTCCGGGATTTGATCCACGGCGTTGACTATGAAAGCTGGCTGTTTGAAACCTCGCCAAGCCCGAAAGCGGCTGAAATGCGCATGAAAAACGTTAATCAGCTGTTCAGCTGGATGACGGAAATGCTTGAGGGTACCGATCTGGATGAGCCAATGACGCTCACGCAGGTGGTCACCCGCTTCACGCTGCGTGACATGATGGAACGCGGTGAGAACGACGAAGAGCTGGACCAGGTTCAGCTGATGACGCTGCATGCTTCGAAAGGGCTGGAGTTCCCGTATGTGTATCTGGTCGGTATGGAAGAAGGTTTGCTGCCGCATCAGAGCAGTATCGATGAAGACAACGTGGATGAAGAGCGGCGTCTGGCTTATGTGGGGATTACCCGGGCACAAAAAGAGCTGACGTTTACACTCTGTCGCGAACGCCGTCAGTACGGCGAGCTGATCCGTCCGGAACCGAGCCGCTTCCTGCTGGAGTTACCGCAGGATGACCTGGCCTGGGAAAGCGAACGTAAAGTGGTAAGTGCGCAGGAACGCATGGTGAAAGGGCAAAGCCATCTGGAGAAAATTCGCGAGCAACTGGCGAAAGCGAAAGGCGGCAATTAGGCATTAAACATGAGCCATTAAAAAAGCAGAGGCTGATGAATCAGGTCTCTGCTTTTCTAACGTTTTACAACTGCTCATCACTGTTCTTCGACAAACAGCGGCCAGTGGACATAACTTTGCCAGTGGCTTTCCTGCTCTAATTCTTCAGCGCGCAAAGGATGCTGTTCCAGCCAACCCTGCGGCACAATCACACTCAGTTCATCATCATTAGCACGTAAACGCACAGCCGGCAGTGTGTCGTCGCGACGACGGCTGGCAAATATAATCGCCAGGCGCAGAATACGACAAAGACGTTGTGCCTGACGCGGCGGCACGGCGTTTTGCTCATTGAGCAACGGTAAATCGAGCATGTTGTTCTGGTTTTGCAGTAACGTCGCCAGCAGTTTTTTCTGCGCCGGCGTGAAACCCGGTAAATCCAGATGACGGATCAGATAGGCTGCGTGATGCGGTGCTTTCTTGAAATCGACACTCAGACCAATTTCGTGGATCAGGCAGGCACTGTTGAGCAATTCACGGGCACGGGCATCCAGCTTCCATTCCTGAGCCACCTGCAGCGAAAAGTTCTCGGCCAGTTGCGCCACGCGCTCGGCCTGCTCGTTATCCAGCAGATAACGGCGTTGCAGATTACGTAGCGTACGCTGACGGATATCCTGCTCGATCGGCAAATGCAGCATGCCGTAAACCAGACCTTCACGCAGTGCACCACCCGCCAGTGTCATCATCTCGATGTTCAGCGTTTTGAAAATGGCGATCAGAATAGACAGTCCGCTCGGGAAAACCAGCGCACGTTCAAGGGTCAGACCTTCAATCTCCAGTTCTTCCAGCTTGCCGCACTGAATGGCGCGCTGTTTGAGCTGCTGAAGTTTAGGCAGAGTGATGCGTTCATCCATGCCCTGAGCGACCATGATTTCCTGCAAGGCTTGCACGGTACCTGAAGCGCCGACACAAATCTGCCAGCCATTGGCAATCAGCTCAGGTGCCACAGGAAGGATCATGTCGGTCGCAGCCTGTTCAGCCTGATCAAAGTTTTCTTTTGCCAGATTTCGATCTGCAAAATACTGCTCGAGCCAGGTGACGCAGCCCATCGAAAGGCTATAAAGCGTGGTGGCCTGAGCCCCAATGCCGGTCACCAGTTCGGTGCTGCCACCACCAATATCGACCACCAGACGTTTATCTGGCCCGCCCGTGGTGTGAGCAACGCCGTGATAAATCAGACGTGCTTCTTCTTCACCGGTAATGACCTGAATCGGGCAACCGAGAATTGCCTGAGCTTTACCCAGAAACTCATCGGCATTGCTGGCAAGACGCAGCGTTGCGGTGGCAACCACACGAATTTGGTCGCGCGGGATATCCTGCAATCTTTCAGAAAATAGTTTCAGACATTGCCAGCCACGCTGCATCGCTTCCTGAGAAAGCAGGTTTTGTTTATCCAGACCGGCTGCCAGACGCACTTTGCGCTTAATTCTGGCGAGGGTCTGGATACTGCCTGCCACCTCACGAACAACCAGCATGTGAAAGCTGTTAGAGCCCAGATCAATCGCTGCATACAGTGAGGTGGAACTTAACATAGGTTATCAGCCCGGACGTTTACGGTTGCTACGTGGTGCACTGCTGCGACGTGAAGACGAATTACTGTTGCGGCGCGGGCCGTTACCGGTGCGCGAGCGGGCAAGACGTTTTGCAGGAGGCAAATCAGTTAACAGCGCATCGCTGTTGTATTTACTCACCGGAATGCTGTGGCCGGTATAGGTTTCAATCGCTGGCAGATTCAGGGCATATTCTTCACACGCCAGGCTGATGGAATGACCACTCAGACCCGCACGGCCGGTACGACCAATGCGATGCACGTAGTCTTCACAGTCGTCAGGCAAGTCATAGTTAAAGACGTGTGTCACGGCAGGAATGTGCAAACCACGGGCAGCAACGTCGGTCGCAACCAGAATATCCAGCGTGCCTTTAGTGAAGTCTTCCAGAACGCGAAGGCGTTTTTTCTGCGGGACGTCACCGGTCAGCAAACCGACGCGGTGTCCGTCGGCAGCCAGATGGCCCCAGACATCTTCACAACGGTGTTTGGTGTTTGCAAAAATAATGCAACGATCCGGCCATTCTTCTTCAATCAGCGTCTGTAACAGGCGCATTTTTTCTTCATTTGAAGGATAGAACAGCTCTTCCTGAATACGGTGGCCCGTTTTTTGTTCCGGTTCGATCTCAATCGACTCGGCATTATTCATGTTTTCGAACGCCAGTTCTTTCACACGATAGGAAAGCGTTGCTGAGAACAGCATGTTCAGGCGTTGATTAGCAGGAGGCATCCGGCGGAACAACCAGCGGATATCTTTGATGAAGCCCAGATCGAACATACGGTCTGCTTCATCCAGTACCACCACCTGGATCGCGCCCAGGTCGATGTGGTTCTGTTTAGTGTAATCGATTAAACGGCCGGTGGTTCCGATCAGGATGTCCACGCCGCTTTCCAGCACTTTAAGCTGTTTGTCGTAACCGTCGCCGCCATACGCCAGACCTAATTTCAGCCCGGTAGATTCAGATAATGCTTCGGCGTCGGAGTGAATCTGCACCGCGAGTTCACGCGTAGGTGCCATGATCAAGGCACGCGGCTGGTTAGTCTGACGACCTTCCGCAGCAGGGTGAGAAAGCAGATAATGGAAAGTAGACGCTAAAAAAGCCAGCGTCTTGCCGGTACCGGTTTGCGCCTGACCTGCAACATCACGCCCAGCGAGCGTGATTGGCAATGCCAATGCCTGAATAGGAGTACAGTAATGGAAGCCTTTCTTTTCAAGGGCTTCTACTGCCAGCGGGTGCAGGGCGAAGTCGGAAAACTTCTGTTCGGTCAAGTGTGTTTTGCTCATAGTGTGGTAGAATATCAGCTAACTATTGCTTTACGAAAGCGTATCCGGTGAAATAAAGTCAACCTGATGTTGGTTAATGCTACATCAACAAGGTAAAGATAATCCTTTGGAGTAAACATGAGCGATAAAATTATTCACCTGACCGATGACAGTTTCGACAACGACGTATTGAAAGCCGAAGGGCTGGTGCTGGTCGATTTTTGGGCAGAGTGGTGCGGACCATGTAAGATGATCGCTCCAATTCTGGATGAAATTGCCACTGAGTTCGAAGGCAAGCTGACCATCGCGAAACTGAATATCGACGAAAACCCAGGTACTGCACCTAAATACGGCATCCGTGGTATTCCTACCCTGCTGTTATTTAAAGGCGGCGAAGTCGCAGCAACTAAAGTTGGCGCACTGTCGAAAGGTCAGCTGAAAGAGTTCTTAACAGCTAATCTGTAATCGGTCGGGATGACCCAAGCCAGGTGTTTAGCGGGCTGTCGTGTTTTTCACATTGTCCGCTAGACGCCTGTCAAGAAGCGTGCTAAGTTTACGCTTACTGCAAATAGAGCTTACCTGTAGTTTGATTCTTACGTTTTACTCTGTTGTGTCAAAAACATCTGCCTATAAAGTTTCTTTGAATAATAATTAAATTGAACTGGCACTGTGCTTGACCATCTAACGGTTTTGACAAAATCGGCTTTAAGACACCTTCAATATCAGCATTATCCCTCAAGAATCGCCCGCGAGCGACTACCTGCGGCTGGATTTCCGGGCTGTTATTTAAGTGTCATACAATAAACAGGCATGGATGACCCTGCCATACCCATTCACGACAGATGTTCGAGACATACCCCGAGTTTAAGAACCCACCATTATGAATCTTACCGAATTAAAGAATACGCCGGTCTCTGACCTGATTGCACTCGGCGAAAATATGGGACTGGAAAACCAGGCCCGCATGCGCAAGCAAGACATTATCTTTTCAATATTGAAGCAGCATGCGAAAAGCGGAGAAGACATCTTCGGTGATGGCGTACTGGAGATATTGCAGGATGGATTTGGTTTCCTCCGCTCCGGAGACAGTTCCTACCTCGCAGGCCCCGACGACATCTACGTATCTCCAAGCCAAATCCGCCGCTTCAACCTTCGTACTGGCGACACCATTTCCGGTAAAATCCGCCCACCTAAAGAAGGTGAACGTTATTTTGCCCTGTTGAAAGTTAACGAAGTTAACTACGACAAACCAGAAAACGCCCGCAGCAAAATCCTGTTTGAAAACTTAACCCCTCTGCACGCAAATTCACGTCTGCGTATGGAACGGGGTAACGGTTCAACAGAAGATTTGACCGCTCGCGTACTGGACTTAGCGTCTCCAATTGGCCGTGGCCAACGTGGTCTGATTGTTGCGCCGCCGAAAGCCGGTAAAACCATGCTGCTGCAAAACATCGCGACCAGCATTGCGTATAACCACCCTGATTGCGTACTGATGGTTCTGCTGATTGACGAACGTCCGGAAGAAGTGACCGAGATGCAGCGTCTGGTGAAAGGCGAAGTTATCGCTTCCACCTTTGACGAACCGGCATCCCGACACGTTCAGGTCGCCGAAATGGTGATCGAGAAGGCGAAGCGTCTGGTTGAGCATAAGAAAGATGTGATCATTCTGCTGGACTCCATTACCCGCCTGGCACGTGCTTACAATACCGTGGTACCGGCTTCAGGCAAGGTACTGACCGGTGGTGTGGACGCCAACGCCTTGCACCGTCCAAAACGTTTCTTCGGTGCTGCGCGTAACGTGGAAGAGGGCGGCAGCCTGACCATCATCGCTACTGCGCTGGTCGATACCGGTTCTAAAATGGATGAAGTTATCTATGAAGAATTTAAAGGTACCGGTAACATGGAATTACATCTGGCGCGTAAAATCGCTGAAAAACGTGTATTCCCTGCCATCGACTACAACCGCTCTGGTACCCGTAAAGAAGAGCTGTTGACCACTTCTGAAGAACTGCAAAAAATGTGGATCCTGCGTAAAATCATTCATCCGATGGGTGAGATTGATGCGATGGAATTCCTCATCAACAAGCTTGCAATGACTAAGACAAATGACGACTTCTTCGACATGATGAAACGTTCGTAATTTGGTGTAACGTCAGATCAACGCCACGCACAGTCGTGGCGTTTTTTGCTTTTGGTGGCTACCATAATGCTACTTTGGGAAGATTGTCAGACTATTCGGATAATAGCTGATGGTTTTCCACGTGCCCTTTCTTTACTTTGTCGGTTGATTGCCCAAGAAATGGCAGCAGATAAGGTCTTGCCCGAGACAAAACCATAACTGCCACCATAGGATATGATTTAAGGCTGTGAGGTTTATGATGCTTTCGACTCCACACACCTTATTTTTGCAGAAGAGAATTCTTAACTGTGAATTTACTCAATATGAGTACTGAGCTAGCTGTTGTTTTCGTATTTTCATTCCTCTTTTTATTCGTTGCCCGGAAGGTAGCGAATAAAATCGGACTTGTTGATAAGCCAAATTTTCGTAAGCGTCACCAGGGACTGATCCCACTGGTGGGTGGGATCTCTGTATTTGCTGGCGTTTGCTTTGCCTTTCTGATCACCAGTTATACCATCCCCCATGGCTATCTTTACCTTGCCTGCGCCGGACTACTGGTATTAGTCGGTGGTCTGGATGACCGTTTCGATATCAGTGTCAAAACCCGGGCGATGGTTCAGGCTGTGGTCGCTGTTGCGATGATGAGTTTTGCTAATCTCACCCTTCGCAGCCTCGGACATCTGATTGGTCCCTGGGAAATGGTATTAGGTCCGTTTGGCTATCTTGTCACCCTGTTTGCCGTTTGGGCTGCTATTAATGCCTTCAACATGGTCGACGGTATTGATGGCTTACTGGGTGGCTTGTCTTGTGTCAGCTTTGGCTCGTTAGGCATTATCATGTACGACAGCGGACACATGGAACTCGCGTTCTGGTGCTTCGCGATGATTGCCGCGATCATCCCCTATATTTTACTCAATCTGGGTGTTTTAGGGCCCCGTTACAAAGTCTTTATGGGTGACGCTGGCAGCACGCTGATAGGGTTTACTGTCATCTGGATCCTCCTGCAAAGTACGCAAGGTGAATCTCATCCGATGAATCCGGTGACGGCACTTTGGCTTATCGCTATTCCCCTGATGGACATGGTTGCCATCATGTACCGACGCCTTCGCAAAGGAATGAGCCCGTTCTCAGCGGATCGTCAGCACATTCATCATTTGATCATGCGTGCAGGTTTTACTTCTCGCCAGGCTTTCGTCTTAATTACCGTCGCTGCCGCCATTCTGGCGGGGATTGGCGTGGTGGGCGAACATCTGAGTTTTGTTCCCGAATGGATAATGCTGGCTTTATTCTTCGTTGCCTTCCTGGTGTACGGCATTTGCATCAAGCACGCCTGGCGCGTGGCGCGGTTTATTAAACGGGTTAAAAGACGTTTGCGCCGTTCCTCTAATCAATAATCACTTTTTTAAGCAAGGGCATACTGGCTGTGGATAAACCAGAAATGATGAGAAACCAGAACGAACACGCCATCGAGAACGAGCTTGATATCCGTGGGTTGTGCTGCACTTTATGGAACGGAAAATTCTGGATTGCAGGTCTGGCGATACTCTTTGCCTTAATCGCCCTGGGCTCGTCTTACCTGATGAAACAGGAGTGGAGTTCCACGGCGATCACGGATCGACCTACGGTCAATAATCTTTCGTCCTATTTCTCGCAGGCACAGTTTCTGCGTAATTTGGATGTGCATAACGCGCCGCAGTCAGACGCCAGCAGGCCACCCATTTCTGATGAAGCCTACAACGAGTTTGTCATGCAACTCGCGGCTTATGACACCCGCCGGGATTTCTGGCTGCATAGCCCTTATTACAAGCAACGTCAGGAAAATGATGCGCGTGCTGATGCCGTTTTGCTGGATGAAATGATCAATGACATTCAGTTTACTGCCCGTGATGTACCGAAAGTGCCGAACGATATTGTGAAACTCACTGCGGAAAACGCCGCTGATGCTAATAAGCTTTTGCGCCAGTATGTCGATTTTGCCAGCCAGCGTGCTGCACAGCATCTGTATGATGAACTGGAAGGCGCGTGGGCGGCACGAACGCAGTCAATGAAAGCGCAGGTCAAACGTCAGGAAGAAGTTGCTCAGACTATTTTCAAGCGCACCACGCATAATACCGAGCAGGCACTGAAGATTGCTCAGCAGCAAAACATTCATAAAAGTGTGACTGACACCCCCGCTGAAGAATTACCGGATTCCGATATGTTCCTGCTGGGTGTGCCCATGCTCAAGGCCCGTCTTGAATTACTGCAAGCATCCGGTCCGGGGTATGATCTGGACTACGATCAGAACCGTGCGATGCTGTCGACCCTCAACGTCGGGCCAACGCTTACGGCAAAATTCCAGACTTATCGTTATTTGAGAACGCCTGAAGAACCTGTAAAACGTGACAGCCCGCGCCGGGCATTACTGATGATTATGTGGGGCATTGTCGGTGGTTTAATCGGGGCTGGTGTTGCCCTGACTCGCCGTAAAAATAAGAGAAACACATTGTGAAAGTGTTGACGATTTTCGGCACTCGTCCGGAGGCTATCAAAATGGCCCCGCTGGTGCTTGCTTTGTCGCAGGATGCGGCTTTTGAATCTAAAGTTTGTGTTACGGCTCAACACCGTGAAATGCTCGATCAAGTATTGCGCCTCTTTGAAATTACTCCGGATTATGATCTCAACATCATGAAACCAGGGCAGGGTCTGACAGAAATTACCAGCCGGATCCTGACCGGGCTTAAGCCTGTTCTGGATGAGTTCAGGCCTGACATTGTGCTGGTTCACGGTGATACCACCACGACGTTATCCGCCAGCCTTGCGGCGTTTTATCACCAGATCCCCGTCGGGCATGTTGAAGCAGGCCTGCGTACCGGAGATCTGTCTTCTCCGTGGCCGGAAGAAGGCAATCGCCTGTTAACAGGTCATCTGGCGAAATGGCACTTTGCGCCCACCGAGAATGCCAGTGCCAATTTGCAGCGGGAAAATATTGCCGGAGAGAATATTTTTGTCACTGGAAATACGGTGATTGATGCACTGCTCTGGGTTCGCGACCGCTTTAACAGCGATGCCTCGCTGGCCCAACAACTGGCTGATAACTATCCATTTCTTGATGTGAACAAAAAGCTGATTTTAGTGACGGGCCACCGCCGTGAAAGTTTTGGCGAAGGCTTTGAGCGGATTTGCTCGGCCCTGGCGGAAATTGCGTGCAAGCACCCTGATGTACAAATTGTTTATCCGGTGCATCTCAACCCCAATGTCAGCGAGCCGGTGAACCGCATTCTGCAAAGCATCGACAATATCGTGCTGATTGATCCTCAGGATTATCTGCCGTTCGTTTATCTGATGGATAAAGCCTATCTGATCCTGACCGACTCCGGCGGCGTGCAGGAAGAAGCGCCTTCACTGGGCAAGCCCGTGCTGGTGATGCGTGAAACCACAGAACGTCCGGAAGCGGTTGATGCCGGAACAGTCCGGCTGGTGGGTACAAATCCCGCTAAAATAGTCGAGGAAGTGAACCGTCTGCTGAACGATGAAAACGAATACAACAGCATGAGCCGGGCGCACAATCCTTACGGCGACGGGCATGCCTGCCGCCACATTCTTGACGCATTGAAAAATCATTGGGTATCACAATGAGTTTTAACACTATCTCTGTTATCGGACTGGGCTACATCGGTCTGCCAACCGCCGCCGCTTTTGCCTCACGCCAGAAAAAGGTGGTGGGTGTTGATATCAATCAGCATGCCGTGGAGACGATTAACCGCGGTGCGATCCACATTGTTGAACCCGATCTCGACCTTCTGGTCAGACAGGCGGTTGATGCGGGATTTTTGCGGGCAGTGACTCAGCCTGAACCTGCGGATGCTTTCCTGATCGCTGTCCCGACGCCATTTAAGGGCGATCATTTACCGGATATGAAATTCGTCGAATCTGCGGCACGTTCTTTGGCGCCGGTTCTGAAAAAAGGCGATCTGATCATTTTGGAGTCCACGTCACCAGTGGGTGCGACAGAGCAAATGGCCGCCTGGCTGGCAGAAGTCCGCCCTGACCTGAGCTTCCCTCAGCAGGCCGGTGAGCAATCCGATATCAATATTGCCTATTGCCCGGAGCGCGTGTTGCCAGGGCAGGTGATGGTTGAACTGATTAAAAATGACCGCGTGATTGGTGGCATGACATCAGTTTGTTCACGGCGTGCCAGCGATTTGTATAACATTTTTCTCGAAGGCGAATGTGTTATTACCCACTCCCGCACTGCCGAAATGTGCAAGCTGACGGAAAACAGTTTCCGTGACGTAAACATTGCCTTTGCTAACGAATTGTCGCTGATTTGCGATGCGCAGGGCATTAACGTCTGGGAACTGATCAGCCTGGCGAACCGCCATCCGCGGGTAAATATTTTGCAGCCGGGGCCGGGTGTGGGCGGGCATTGTATTGCGGTTGATCCGTGGTTCATTGTTGCGCAAAACCCTGAGCTGGCAAGAATTATCCGCACGGCGCGTGAAGTGAACGACAGCAAACCGCACTGGGTGGTGGAGCGCGTGAAAGCGGCACTGGCAGATTGCCTGACTACCACGGGCAAACGTGCAGCCGACATCAAAATCGCCTGCTTTGGTCTGGCGTTTAAACCGAATATTGACGATCTCCGTGAAAGCCCGGCAGTGGAAGTGACGCACCTGATTGCCGACTGGCACGCCGGAGAAACCTGGGCGGTTGAGCCTAATGTGCATCAGCTTCCTGCTTCTCTGGCGGACAAAGTGACGTTACATCCCCTTGATCGCGCGCTGGAAGAAGCCGATCTGCTGGTGATGTTAGTCGATCACAAGCCGTTCAAAGCGATCCCTGCTGATCAGGTCCGGCAGTCATGGATTGTGGATACCAAAGGCGTATGGCGATAAACCTGCCTTTGCACGGCAATATCGCCCCGCTCGAATGGGAGAGTGATTTCTTCCAGCTCAACAGTGCGCGTCTGACGCCAGAGGCCTCTGCCGGTGAAATCACGCCGCAGAGGCTGGAACATTATGCGCTGGTGCAGTCGAAAGTGGATGCGTCACAAACGCACACGCTGGACGCACTTTCTGCGCTGGGTTTCCGGCTGGCAGAAGGTGAAACGGACATTTGTGTCGCGGTGACGACGCAAGATAATGCGCTGATGGCCGGGCGTCTGGCGGTACCGGACAATATTGCGGATGTGACCGCGATTGCCCGTCAGGCTTTTCATCTCAGCCGTTTTCGCGCGCCCTGGTATCAGCCTGATGACAGCGCCCGTTTCTATGCGATGTGGTCGGAAAAGGCGGTGCTGGGTACGTTCGACCATCTTTGTCTTTGGGCCGATGACGAGCAGGGCAATGCGCTGGGTTTTGTCACCTTGCGTCGTATTTCGCAAGACGAAGCAAGAATTGGCCTGCTGGCTGTCAGACCTGAATATCAGGGGCAGGGAGCGGGCAAAAAGTTAATGGCGGCTGCGAAAAAATGGTGTGCTGAACAGGGCGTGTCGCGAATGTATGTGGCCACGCAAACCGGCAATATCGCGGCCTTAAATCTTTATCTCGCCAGCGGTGGCAAAGTTATCCGCACGGCGTACTGGTTGTACAGGTGAAACGATGATCCCTTTTAATGCGCCACCGATTGCGGGTACTGAAATTGATTTCATGCGCGAGGCGATGAACAGCGGCAAACTGTGCGGTGACGGCGGGTTTACCCTGCGCTGCCAGAAATGGTTTGAACAGCGTTTCAACTGTCCGAAAGTTTTGCTCACGCCGTCCTGTACGGCCTCGCTGGAAATGGCCGCGTTGCTGCTGGATATTCAGCCCGGCGACGAAGTGATTATGCCGAGCTTCACGTTTGTTTCGACGGCCAATGCGTTCGTTTTGCGCGGTGCGAAGATTGTATTTGTGGATGTCCGCCCGGATACCATGAATATTAATGAAACCCTGATTGAAGCGGCTATCACGGAGAAAACGAAAGTGATTGTCCCGGTGCATTACGCGGGCGTGGCCTGTGAAATGGACACCATTATGGCACTCGCCGAAAAACATCATCTGTTTGTAGTGGAAGATGCCGCGCAGGGCGTGATGTCGACCTACAAAGGCAAAGCGCTGGGCACTATCGGCCATATCGGTTGCTTCAGTTTCCATGAAACCAAGAATTACACGGCGGGCGGCGAAGGCGGTGCCACGCTGATTAATGATCCGGCCCTGATTGATCGTGCTGAAATCATTCGTGAAAAAGGCACCAACCGCAGCCAGTTCTTCCGCGGTCAGGTGGATAAATACACCTGGCGTGATATCGGTTCCAGTTATCTGATGTCCGATTTGCAGGCTGCGTATCTGTGGGGAAATCTGGATGCGGCTGAAAAGATTAATCAGCGCCGTCTGGCAATCTGGAATCAGTATTATGAGGTGTTGCAGGATCTGGCCGATGCAGGCCGCATTCAGTTGCCTTCGGTTCCACAAGATTGTGTGCAAAACGCCCATATGTTCTATGTGCGCCTGAACGATATCGACGACCGCGACGCGTTTATTCGTCACATGAAAGCGGCCGATATTCTCACCGTATTCCATTACATCCCGCTGCATGCTTGTCCGGCGGGCGAAAATTTTGGTCGTTTCGCGGGTGTCGATCGTTTCACGACAAAAGAGAGTGAGCGGCTGGTGCGTTTACCGTTGTTTTACAACATGACCGATGACACGCAGCGCGTCGTGATTGCGGCCATGCTGCAATATTTCGCCTGATATGTCGCTGGCAAAAGCATCAGTCTGGACCGCCGGTTCTACGCTGATTAAAATTGGTGCCGGGTTGCTGGTGGTGAAATTGCTGGCCGTAACCTTCGGCCCTGAAGGCGTGGGGCAGGCAGGCAATTTCCGCCAGCTCGTAACCGTACTTGGCGTTCTGTCCGGTGCAGGTATTTTCAATGGTATTACCAAATACGTTGCCGAATATCATCAGGATCCTGAGCGGCTTAAAGCCGTACTCGGCACGTCGTCTTCGCTGATTTTGGGTTTCTCGACGCTGCTGGCCGCCATCTTTTTGCTGGCCGCCGGGCCCATCAGTGTCGGGTTGTTCGGGCACGATCGCTATCAGGCCGTTGTCCGGGCCGTGGCCTTTATCCAGATGGGCATTGCTTACGCCAACTACTTTCAGGCCATCCTGAAAGGTTATCGTGATGCGATGGGTAATGCGCTGGCCGTGATTGGCGGCAGTCTGATTGGTTTACTGGCCTATCTGTTGTGTTTCAAACTGGGTGGCTATGAAGGCGCGCTGGCCGGGCTGGCGCTGGTGCCTGCACTGGTAATACTCCCTGCGGGTGGCATGGTGTGGCGACGAAAATCCTTTCCGCTGGCCTACTTAAAACCGGGCTGGGATCGCTTTATCGCCAGCCATTTGGGGAAATTTACCCTGATGGCGCTGATCACGTCTGTTACGTTGCCCGTGGCGTATGTGATGATGCGAAATCTGCTGGCGGAGCATTACAGCTGGAAGGATGTGGGGATCTGGCAGGGCGTCAGCAGTATTTCTGATGCCTATTTGCAGTTTATCACCGCTTCTTTCAGCGTGTATTTATTGCCGACGTTATCGCGCATGACTGATAAACGCGATGTCTCGCGTGAAATCGTTAAGTCGTTAAAATTTGTTCTGCCCGCCGTGGCGGCCGTCAGTTTTACTGTCTGGCTGCTGCGCGACTTCGCCATCTGGTTGCTGTTTTCAACACAATTTATCGCAATGCGCGATTTGTTTGCCTGGCAGTTAGTCGGTGACGTACTGAAAGTCGGCTCGTATGTTTTTGGCTATCTGGTGATTGCGAGAGCGTCTCTGCGCTTTTACGTGCTGACTGAAATCAGCCAGTTTGCGTTACTGACGGGTTTTTCACATTGGTTGATCCCGATACGGGGTTCCCTTGGCGCCGCGCAAGCGTATATGGCGACGTATGTCGTTTATTTCGCCCTGTGCTGTACCGTATTTGTTATTTATCGTAGACGAGCATGACAACGCTGATTCACGTTTTGGGATCTGACATTCCCCACCATAATGTCACCGTGCTGCGCTTTTTTAATGATGTTCTGGCCGAATGTGCGCCTGAAAAGCTGATTTATCATTTTATGGTGGCGGCAGCGGATGCATCAGCATTTGCTGAATTCACTCGTCTGGATATTCGTGTTTACCCGGACAAAAAATCGCTGGCCGATGCGGTTATTTCCCGCGCCCAGGATCGCACACATCACTTCTTCTTCCATGGTCAGTTCAACCCGACGCTCTGGCTGGCGCTGCTGACCGGCAAAATTAAGTCGCAACAGGCCAGCTGGCACATCTGGGGTGCCGATCTTTATGAATCGGCAGGGGGTCTGAAATTCCGTCTGTTCTATCTGATGCGTCGTCTGGCACAGGGACGTATCGGCCATGTTTTCGCTACCCGCGGCGATCTGATTTATTTCCATCAGCGACATCCGCGTGTACCGTCCTCATTACTGTATTTTCCGACGCGCATGGATCCGTCACTGACGCTTCCAGCCGGTCAGCCTGAACCGACAGGGCCGATGACGGTGCTGGTCGGCAATTCCGGTGACCGCACTAACCGACATATTGAAGCGCTGCGTTCGTTGCATCAGCAGTTTGGTGCGGATATCCGGGTGATTATCCCGATGGGGTATCCGGCCAATAATCATGCGTACATCGACCAGGTGCACAGTGAAGCGTTGAAACTGTTTGCGCCCGAAAACATTGAAGTGATGACTGGCTCGATGCCTTTTGCTGATTATCTTGATGTGCTGCGCCGTTGCTCGCTGGGGTATTTTATTTTCGACCGCCAGCAGGGTATCGGGACGCAGTGTTTGCTGATTCAGTTCGGCGTGCCGTTTGTGGTCAGCCGTCAGAACCCGTTCTGGCAGGATTTGGCGGAGCAAAATCTGCCGGTACTGTTTTATGGTGATGCGCTGGATGCCAGAACCGTGGCCGAAGCGCGCCGTCAGTTGCTGAACACGGATCGGGAGAATATCGCCTTCTTCAACCCGAATTACATCGCGGGCTGGCAACAGGCATTACTGCTGGCGGCAGGAGAAACATCATGACAATGGCACAGCTTGGCGGCCTGTCTGTCGTTTATGCGTTCTCGCTGTTGTTCATTCTGACGCTGACTTATAAAGAATTCCGCCGCGTACGTTTTAACTTCAACGTCCTGTTTTCGCTGTTGTATCTGCTGACATTTTATTTTGGTTTTCCGCTGACCTGTCTGCTGGTTTTCCAGTTCGATGTCAACGTCGTACCGGTTGAAAACCTGTTACAGGCGATGCTGGCCGCAACCTGTTTTTACGGTATTTATTATGTCAGCTATAAAACGCGGCTCAGGGCGAAACATGAAGGCCCGTCCCGCCCGCTGTTTACGATGAACCGTGTCGAAACCCATCTCACCTGGATGTTGCTGGCGCTGATTGCGGTGGTGACGGTTTCTATTTTCTTTGCGCATAACGGCTTTTTGCTGTTTAAGCTCAAGTCGTACAGCCAGATTTTTTCCAGTGATGTGTCCGGAGTTGCGCTTAAACGCTTCTTCTATTTCTTCCTGCCGGCGATGCTGGTGGTGTTCTTCCTCAAACCCAATCCGCAGCGCTGGCTGTTTTTCCTGGTGAGTACCGTCGCATTTGGCCTGCTGACGTACATCATCGTCGGCGGGACGCGCGCGAATATTATCATCGCGTTCGCACTGTTTTTGTTTATCGGCATTGTACGCGGCTGGATTAGTTTGTGGATGCTGGCGGCGGCAGGCGTACTGGGTATCGTTGGTATGTTCTGGCTGGCACTTAAACGCTACGGATTGAATGTCAGCGGCCCTGAGGCGATTTACACGTTCCTTTATCTGACGCGTGATACGTTCTCGCCATGGGAAAATCTGGGGCTGTTGCTGCAAAATTACGACAAAATTAGTTTTCAGGGGCTGGCGCCTATTGTCCGTGATTTCTACGTCTTTATCCCCGGCTGGCTGTGGCATGACCGTCCGGGCGTAGTGCTCAACACGGCCAACTATTTCACCTGGGATGTGCTCGACAACCATTCCGGTCTGGCCATTTCGCCGACGCTAATTGGCTCACTGGTTGTGATGGGCGGCGTTTGGTTTATCCCGCTTGGCGCAGTGGCTGTGGGCATGATCATTAAATGGTTCGACTGGCTTTATGAAAAAGGCAAAGCCGACACCAACATTTATAAGGCCGCCATTTTGCAAAGTTTTTGCTTTGGTGCTGTGTTCAATATGATCGTACTTGCCCGCGAAGGCGTGGATTCCTTTTTCTCGCGGGTGGTGTTTTTCTGTGTCGTATTCGGCGCCTGCCTGATTGTCGCAAAACTGTTGTACTGGATGTTTGACGCTGCCGGGCTGATACGTGCCAAAATGCCGGTCAGGAAAAACCTCATGGAGCCTTTGGCAGTAAGGAAGATGGATGAATTTGGAGAATAAAATCCCGCAATACGACATCCGTGGGATCCGCCTTTGGGGCTTTCGCAATATGGCGCATTTTCTCGATTATCTTTTTGCCGGTCATCAGGTGAAAAACGGTTCGCTGGTGGCGATAAATGCAGAGAAAGTGCTGACGGTCGAAAGCAATCCTGAAATGCGTACGCTGATCGAGCACGCGGAATTTAAGTACCCTGACGGGATCAGCATTGTGCGGGCTATACGGCGTAAATACCCGCAGTCACACGTCTCGCGTATCGCGGGTGCTGACCTCTGGGAAGGGCTGATGGAGCGAGCAGGCCGTGAAGGAACACCGGTCTTTCTGATAGGCGGTAAGCCGGAAGTACTGGCGCAGACAGAAGAAAAGCTGCGCGCCAAGTGGAACGTCAATATTGTCGGTAGCCAGAATGGTTATTTTGTGCCGGAACAGCGCGAGGCATTGTTCGAAAGGGTGAAAAGCAGCGGCGCGGCTATCGTGACCGTGGCAATGGGTTCACCAAAACAGGAAATCCTGATGCGCGATTGCCGCCTTGTGCATCCTGATGCGCTTTATATGGGCATCGGCGGAACCTATGACGTCTTTACCGGACATGTTAAACGTGCGCCTAAAATCTGGCAAAATCTGGGGCTGGAATGGCTCTACCGGTTGATTTTACAGCCGAGCCGTTTACGTCGTCAGCTCAAACTGCTTAAATTTATCCGTTATTACTACACCGGTCGTCTGTAATACTTGCGCCGTGGCTGATCTTCAGCGCGGCGTTTTACCTCTCATTTCACTCCATCGTTTACTGTCGTTTTCACCCTGACATGTCTACCCGTGCGGATCTTTCTCAATTGTGATTTGCAACTCATGCTGAAATGCGGAACCATAGCGCCGTTTTTCCGCCCTATATGGGCATCATCACAAATAAAAATAACATTTCGGTCATTCCGGAAGGCAAACACAATTAAAGAGAAACTGAGGAACTATGGCGAATCAAGAGGAAAAGGGTGGGCTACACCGGGGGCTTGAAGCGAGACATATTGAGCTGATAGCGCTCGGCGGCACCATCGGGGTTGGATTATTTATGGGCGCGGCCAGTACCCTGAAATGGGCCGGGCCGTCAGTATTGCTGGCCTATATTCTGGCGGGCGTGTTCGTCTTCTTTATCATGCGCTCGATGGGCGAGATGCTGCACCTGGAGCCCGTTGCCGGTTCGTTCGCCGTCTACGCCCATAAATATCTTGGGCCATATTACGGCTACCTGACCGCATGGAGTTACTGGTTTATGTGGATAGCAGTGGGGATTTCTGAAATCACCGCTATCGGAGTATACGCCCAATACTGGTTCCCGGATTTACCACAGTGGATCCCCGCGCTGATGGCTGTGGCGATTGTAGCCGCCGCGAACCTTGCCGCCGTTAAACTGTATGGCGAAATGGAGTTCTGGTTTGCGCTGATCAAAATCACCACCATCATTGTGATGATCGTGGTGGGGCTGGCGGTAATCTTCTTCGGCTTTGGCAATCACGGCGAAGCTGTCGGTTTTGCCAATCTGACTGCGCACGGTGGTTTCTTCGCAGGCGGCTGGAAAGGTTTCCTGTTTGCGCTGTGTATCGTTGTGGCGTCCTATCAGGGCGTGGAACTGGTGGGGATTACCGCCGGTGAAGCGAAGAATCCGCAGGTTACGCTCAAACGCGCTATCAACAATATCCTGTGGCGTATCCTGATTTTCTACGTCGGTGCGATTTTCGTCATCATCACCATTTTCCCATGGAACGAAATGGGCACACACGGCAGCCCGTTTGTCCTGACATTCGCGAAGATTGGCATTGCTTCGGCGGCTGGCATTATCAACTTCGTGGTGCTGACGGCGGCGTTGTCCGGCTGTAACAGCGGTATGTACAGCTGCGGACGTATGCTTTATGCACTGTCTAAGAATCGGCAGTTGCCTGCGTTTCTGAGCAATGTCTCGAAAAGTGGTGTGCCGGTTTACGGTATTGCCATCACCATTTTGTGTCTGCTGGTCGGTTCGTGCCTGAACTACATCATCCCGAATCCTGAGAAAGTGTTTGTGTATGTCTACAGCGCCAGCGTACTGCCGGGCATGGTGCCGTGGTTTGTGGTGCTGATCAGCCAGTTACGTTTCCGTGATGCACATAAAGAGAAACTGAAAAACCATCCGTTTAAATCGGTTCTCTTCCCTTATACCAACTACCTGACGCTGATTTTCCTGGCATGTGTGCTGGTCGGTATGGCGATTAATCCGGATACGCGGGTTTCTTTACTGGTCGGCGGTATTTTTATCGCGGCAGTCTCGCTGATATACTTCGGTCTCGGCATGCATAAGCGCGCTGCGCTGACGGCAGAAAAAGCAAAATAACGTCGTAAGTCACGGGTGGGGAAGGCAAGATGCTTACTTTTACTGCGTATTGGATAAAGCGTAATCAAACGCAATATTTCTGATAAAAAGCACTAGACAGCCAAGCGTTAAAACCGTAGTATCCCCACCCGCAACGGCGCTAAGCGCCCGTAGCTCAGCTGGATAGAGCGCTGCCCTCCGGAGGCAGAGGTCTCAGGTTCGAATCCTGTCGGGCGCACCATTTAGTATGCGCTAGAGTTGCGGTGGAATGTTGAAGTCAGACAATTCACGTTAGTTAGAGATATGGTGGCTATAGCTCAGTTGGTAGAGCCCTGGATTGTGATTCCAGTTGTCGTGGGTTCGAGTCCCATTAGCCACCCCACTCTAAAAATGATTTTGTGATTGTGACATGCGATGGTGGCGGAATTGGTAGACGCGCTAGCTTCAGGTGTTAGTGTCCTTCGGATGTGAGGGTTCGAGTCCCTCCCTTCGCACCACACACAAAATACATTTAAATGATGCAGTTAGCGTCAGAAAGTAGTAAGATGCACGACATCGGCGAGTAGCGCAGCTTGGTAGCGCAACTGGTTTGGGACCAGTGGGTCGGAGGTTCGAATCCTCTCTCGCCGACCACATTCGAAGAAACCTGCTTTTTTAAAGCAGGTTTTTTTTCGTCTGGAGTTTCTCAACTCACCCTGTTGTTTATCTGCGACATTCCGCTGTATGCCTGTCTCTTGCAGGAGACACTTATCTTATTGATAAATAAAGCTTCACATAAGCTGACATTCACACGTCGCTCACTGGCGACAGAATGGCGGTTTAACGGGAAGTCTCTGGCTTTCCAAAAATTGACTGCTGAGGGTTAGTGAAAATAAAGCTGTTAATTATCAGTTAAATAAAAAATTTTAAACGGACTCTTGCCATATTGGCACGCGTCCTGCAATATTCCCGCCGTAGATGCTCATTCCACCTATTATGTTTGCTCCGGCTTCATAAACCTGGGAATGATGCAGAGCCAATTTACAGTGCCTATTGTCATCCTGACCGATAACGCGCAAGCGCTATCATCCAGAAGGCAAAACGTTGAGTGAGGCACTAAATCTGTTGTCCTAGACCTGATTGTTTTTAGACACTTGTCTTCCAGACAAGTGTTTTTTTTGTCTGAAATTTACGACCGACATAAAAAAGGCTCCCGAAGGAGCCTTTTACAGACAGCAAGGTTATTACTGTTGCTGCGAATTATTCAGGGTTAGCATCAGCCCTTCACGGCGCATCTCCGCTGCTTCTGCCGGTTTATGCAGCTTGTCCAGCGCATCAGCCAGCCAGGCGTAATCATACGCGTCAGGACGCTGTTTCAGCGCCTCACGGAAGGCTTCGCTCGCCTGTTGCCATTCACCGTGTTTCATCAGCAACTGACCTAGCGTGCTGCTCAGCAGCGGCGTTGTGCCATTCTGTTTGATCAACTGACGCAGTGTTTTTTCCAGTTGCTCAGGATTACCCGAACGCAGCTTCGGCATCAGCGCGACCAGCCGATCGTCGTACTGGCGTTTCAGCCCGTCGAGGATCACTTCCTGTGCCAGATCCTGATCGTTGCATTCAATCAGATGCGTTGCCATTGCGACCTGCAGGGCCACTTCATGACGGGTTTTACGGCTCTGATCTTTCCACCAGCGCTTCAGGCCTTCGCTGCCTTCTTCAGCCATCAGCTGATTCATCATGCCGATATAAGCCTGCTCCTGAAGCACACGAATTTCATCGTCGGTATGAATATCGGCTTTCGCCATCGACGGTAAAATCTCCAGCAGTGAACCGTAAGCGCCGGTCAGAAGATAAGCCTGCTCTGCCAGACGTAAAACTTCCGGATGACGTGGCGACTGACCCAGCAAACGGTCAACGCCGTGGCGTGCTGCGTGAACTTCACCTCTGGCCAGCTGGATACGTACGCGGGTGATATCGACCGGCATCTGGTCGATATCCGCGATTTCTGCCGCCCGCTCCAGATACTGATTGGTGCGGATATCGTCGCCGCGCTGCTGCGCCGCTTCCGCTGCCAGTAAATAGTTCACCACCGGCTGTTCGGCGTGATCAGCATTGCGCGCCAGCAATTTCTCCATCTGACGATGATCGCCTTCCGCCAGCTTGAGCATAGCTGCGTGAGTTTGCTTACGCGCTTTAGAGCTTTTGCGCCCGGCAAACCAGCCGCGGGTACGGGCACCGGTACGCAGAACGCGGCGCAGGATCCATTCAATCAAGAACAGCACCACAATCAGCACGATCAGCATGATGACTAAACCGGTGACGCTGGTTTCAATATTGTAATTGTCGGTTTGGATCAGGACATAGCCCTGATGGCCGGCCAGAATCGGGCCGACAATAATCCCGGCAAACACAATCAGGAACAACACGAAAACTCGTAACATGTGTTATTCCCCCTGCGTGGCGGCGGCGGGCTGCTGAAGCAGGTTACGCACGCGGGTCTGCATCAGTTTTTCCAGCATCGGCTGGCTTTTCAGCTCCTCCGGCACGTCCATCGAAACAGATTGCTGGCTGAGATTGTCCAGTTCTTCAAGAAACGCTTTGGTCGAAGGATCGGACGTATCAAAGTAGGCGCGAACCCAGGTTGAGACGCTTTCCAGCGACTGTTTGTAGACTTCATCCTGATGACGCGGAACGGCTTGTGCGGCAATCAGCAGACGCGAGCGAATATTCTCGCGCAGGTACACATCCTGATTCGGTGCCAGGAGCGGTTCTGCGCTGCTATCACGGCGGCGAATGGTGATGAAGTCATCCATAAAGTTGTGCCAGCTTTTGGTCAGGTTCTGACGCCATTCGGTCAGAGAGCTGGACAAGCTGGAACTGTCATTGTCCATCGGGGAATCGTCAGTATCATTGTCGGCCAGACGCAGGTTATCCACCTGATTCGATAGCTGATTCAGCTTGAGAATGATGCCGTCGAAATCGACCTGCGCAACGGCAGAAAGGCTGCCCACGTCTTCGTTCAGCGCACGGCGCACGTCAATCAGGCTCGGATCGTTCATGTCGGCCAGGCTGGCATCTGCGCTTTTCAGCAGTGCGGCAGCGGTGGTGACATCCTGATCGCTCCACAATTTGCGGCCAGCGAGTTTCACCAGATAATCGGCCTGCGCCAGTAACCAGGTTTTGGCATCGCTGCCGGAAATGCTGGCGACTTTGTCTTGTAGCTCATTTAGCTGACGACCAAACGAAGCCTGCTGACGATCGGCCTCTTGCCGGGTTTTTTGCTGCTGAGCGAGCAGATCAGCGATTTGTTGTTTGTCCTGCTGCTGGGTTTTTTGCAGCGCATCGAGTTGTTCAGAAAGCGCTTCATCTGAGGCAACCTGCGCCAGCGACTGCTGGTGGCCGTGATAATAGAGACCGGCGCCAAGCGCGATCACCAATACAATTGCTATAGCACCCAGTACCGGCGCGGTGCGTTGCTTTTTCTGCAACGTTTTCAGCGTCTTGTCCAGGTCGGAAGCGTCTGGCTGGGGGCTCTCAACCGCTGGGGAGATAACAACATTCTCATCCGGCGCGGAAGGATTTTTTTGTTCCGTCATTTTGGCACATCCCTTAGTCAGGTAGTTGTAATGCGCGGATCAGCGCATCATTGTCTGCATTCTCAGCAACCCGAATTGCGCTCCAGCCAAGCTGGCGTGCAAGGGCTGCCAAACGTTCACTGACCACCACCAGATTACAGCGCAGTAACCATGAATTTCGATAGTAATCAGGAACTAACTGGTACAACTGTTGCAGCATTTCTCCGCTGGTCACGACCAGCGTATCAACTCCGGCCCGTTGCCAGAGTGCACTCTGTTCACTGGCATCGTAGTAAACCGGGCTGCGCTGATAACATTCGCAGTAAGTGACATCGACACCGCGTTCTGTCAGCGTTTCGGCTAACAGCTCCCGTCCGCCATTACCGCGCAATATCAGCGCTTTTTTACCCTGTATGCGTTGCAATGCCGGAAGATTCAATAGCGTCTCGCTGGTTTCGCCATCCTGAGGATAGAGAACCGGCAGGCTGCTGACCCGGTGGAAAATCAGGCCAGTGGTGCGACCAATGGCAAAATAATTCACGGTGTCCGGCCAGTTTGTGGTGGACTGGCGCAAAGCCCGGTCAGCGTAACTGACGGCATGTTGCGAGAGCACGAACACCAGATCTTGCTGATTTAATGAGGATAGCAGGTTCGGAAGCGATGCGAGCTGGTTCCCCGGTGCAAAATCAATCAGCGGGGAATGGAAGGCAACCCGCCCCAGAGCGCGCAGCCGGCTAACCAGTGCTTCTCCTGCCGGAGAGGGGCGGGTGACCAGAATGGTCATTTAGGCACGTTCCCCTGATAGACCTCATGCAGGATTTCGCGCGCGCCGTTGGCGAGCAGCTCTTCTGCCAGGTCGACACCCATGCGGTGCGCGTTAGCGGCCGGACCGCGACGTTCTCCACACACCATCTGGCTGCCATCCGGTGCGCCGACCAACGCACGAAGCCAGAGCTCGTCACCTTCCAGCTCGGCATAGCTGCCGATTGGCACCTGACATCCCCCTTCAAGACGCATATTCATTGCCCGTTCAGCTTGCACACGTAACGTGGTTTCACGGTGCGCCAGTGGTGCCAGCAAGTCGCGGGTAGTTTGATCGTCAAGGCGGCATTCGATACCGACGGCACCTTGTCCTACAGCGGGCAGACACTCTTCCGGTGTCAGTGCGTAAGTGATGCGGTTTTCCAGACCCAGACGTTTCAGGCCAGCGACAGCCAGAATAATGGCATCGTATTCACCGTTATCGAGTTTGGATAAGCGGGTGCCCACATTGCCGCGCAGATCACGAATCACCAGATCAGGACGTTTCTGACGCAACTGACACTGACGGCGCAGGCTCGATGTTCCGACAATACTGCCTTGTGGCAAATCCGCCAGACTGGCGTACTGATTGGAGACGAAAGCATCACGCGGGTCTTCGCGTTCACAAATAGTGACCAGTCCCAGACCTTCCGGGAACTCTACCGGCACGTCTTTCATGGAATGCACGGCGATATCCGCACGGCCATCGAGCATCGCCAGTTCAAGCTCTTTGACGAACAAACCTTTGCCACCCACTTTGGCCAGCGGGGTATCTAAAATGATATCGCCTTTGGTCACCATTGGAACCAGTTCCACCTGCAAACCGGGGTGACAGGCCATCAGCCGGCTTTGAACATATTGTGCCTGCCACAAAGCCAGCGGGCTCTGGCGGGTGGCAATTCGAATGATTTTGTCTACCATGTTTGATACCGTTTAACTGTCTCTGTGCCCATCCTACCACTGACAATAGAAAGCTGTCAGCGTAAGAAGCCATTCGTAAAAGAAGGTTAACGGGTGTTGAAGAGATTTGTTCCGTTTCGGAACAGACGGTAAAATCCAGAGAAGCGGAAGAGTAATTGTGGTGCGTTACTTTCTTTACGGTCAAACAGCAAGGTGTTAAATTGATCACGTTTCCAGCAATTATTCGTCAACTATTTGCACAATCGCGGTTGTTCAAAGCATAAGCATCACGATAAATGACGGATTTGGAACGGGGTTCTTTCCAGACACATAATCAGGCGAAACGTCTTGTACCTCTACATCGAGACATTGAAGCAAAGATTGGATGCGATCAATCAGTTACGAGTAGATCGCGCACTGGCAGCAATGGGTCCTGCGTTTCAACAGGTCTACCAGCTGCTTCCTGTCTTTTTACATCAACATCACCCTCTGATGCCGGGATACCTTGAAGGTAAGGTTCCGCATGGTATCTGTGTTTTCACGCCTGATGAATCCCAACAAACCTACCTGACTGACCTTGAAGATAAATGGGGCAGCGCGCTCGAACCTCTTGTGAAAGGTGAATTGCCTATCACTGGCGTGTATTCCATGGGCAGCACCTCTTCCATTGGCCAGAGTCAAAGCTCTGATCTGGATATCTGGGTCTGCCATCAGTCCTGGCTCGATAACGAAGAGCGTAACCGCTTACAGCAAAAATGCAGCCTGTTAGAAAAATGGGCGGCCTCGCTGGGCGTAGAAGTCAGCTTCTTCCTGATCGACGAAAACCGCTTCCGCCACAATGAAAGTGGCAGCCTGGGTGGTGAAGACTGTGGTTCAACGCAGCACATCTTATTGCTCGACGAGTTCTACCGTACCGCCGTCCGTCTGGCCGGTAAGCGTATTCTATGGAATATGGTGCCGGGTGAAGAAGAAGCGCATTACGACGAATATGTGCTTTCGCTGTATGCGCAGGGCGCACTGACGCCAAACGAATGGCTCGATCTCGGTGGCCTCAGTACGCTGTCAGCGGAGGAGTATTTCGGCGCGAGTTTGTGGCAGTTGTATAAAAGTATCGATTCTCCTTATAAAGCGGTGCTCAAAACGTTGCTGCTGGAAACATACTCCTGGGAATACCCTAAAACGCAATTGCTGGCGATGGATATTAAACAACGCCTGCATCAGGGTGAGATCGTCTGCTTCGGGCTTGATTCCTATTGTATGATGCTCGACCGCGTGACCCGTTATCTCACCCAGATTGAAGATTTCACCCGCCTTGATTTAGTCCGCCGTTGTTTCTATTTAAAAGTCTGCGAAAAACTCTCCCGTGCACGGGCATCGGTTGGCTGGCGTCGTGAAATTCTCAGTCAGCTTGTGGCTGAATGGGGATGGGATGAAGAACGTCTGGCTATGCTGGATAACCGGGCGAACTGGAAAATCGAGCGTGTGCGCGAAGCGCATAACGAACTGCTCGATGCCATGATGCAAAGCTATCGCAACCTGATCCGCTTTGCCCGTCGCAACAATTTAAGCGTCAGTGCCAGCCCGCAGGATATCGGCGTGCTGACCCGTAAGTTGTACGCCGCGTTTGAAGCGCTGCCGGGCAAAGTCACGCTGGTGAATCCGCAGATTTCACCTGATCTGTCAGAAAGCGATTTAACCTTTATTCATGTGCCGATTGGCCGGGCGAACCGCACCGGCTGGTATCTGTATAATCAGTCGCCGTCGATGGAATCTATCGTCAGCCACCAGCCGCTGGAATATAACCGCTATCTGAATAAACTGGTGGCGTGGGCCTATTTCAACGGACTACTGACGTCCACGACACGCCTGCATATTAAAAGCGGCAGCTTGTGTGATATCGCCAAACTGCGCGAACTGGTGGCAGATGTTTCGCACAACTTCCCGCTGCGTCTGGCGGCACCGACGCCAAAAGCGTTGTACAGCCCGTGCGAAATTCGTCACTTAGCGATTATCGTTAATCTGGAACACGATCCGACCGCAGCTTTCCGCAATCAGGTGGTGCATTTTGATTTCCGTAAGCTGGATGTTTTCAGTTTCGGGCAGAATCAGCAATGCATGGTCGGCAGTATTGACCTGCTCTATCGCAACTCATGGAATGAAGTGCGTACGCTGCATTTCAGCGGTGAACAGGCGGTGCTTGAAGCGCTGAAAACTATCCTGGGCAAAATGCATCAGGATGCTGCACCGCCGGAATCGGTAGAAGTGTTCTGCTACAGTCAGCATTTACGTGGCCTTATCCGTACGCGGATTCAGCAACTGGTGTCGGAATGTATTGAGCTTCGCCTGTCGAGCAAACGACTCGAACCCGGGCGTTTCAAAGCCGTGCGTGTTGCCGGGCAAACCTGGGGACTGTTCTTTGAACGTCTCAGCGTTTCTGTGCAAAAGCTGGAGAATGCGATCGAATTCTATGGCGCGATTTCCAACAACAAACTGCACGGTTTGTCGGTGAAATTGCAGACCGATCAGGCGCATCTCCCCGCTGTGATTGACGGCTACGCCAGTGAAGGGATCATTCAGTTCTTCTTCGAAGACAGTTCGGATGACATCGGCTTTAATATCTACATTCTTGATGAATCCAACCGTGTTGAGGTCTATCACCACTGCGAAGGCAGCAAAGAGGATCTGGTGCGCGATGTCAGCCGGTTCTACTCGTCTTCCCATGACCGGTTTACCTACGGCTCAAGCTTTATTAACTTCAACCTGCCGCAGTTCTATCAAATTGTGTCGCTCGATGACCGGATTCAGGTGATCCCTTTTCGCAGCAATGCCCTCTCTGCCGCCTGCGCCACCTTGCCTGAAAGCGACGTCGAACCTTCGCGGCTGAAGCAGCAATTCCAGTTGCATTAGAAAAGGTGTCCATATCACGGACATGTGGCAGATTATCCGGCTTTCCTGCGCTTTAAACCCTGAAAATGTGCCCGGGGGTTTTGTCGATTCCTGTTGCTTTTCATGATCCACCTGCGATTATAGAGAGCTTGGTCGCATGAATTACGGGCATTCATAAAATGAAAAACGCTTTACGCTGGTCTCTGGCCGCGACAATACTCTTTTCTCTCTCCGGTTGCGGACTTAAAGGGCCGTTGTATTTCCCACCGCCGGAAAAATCAGCCACGCAAAAAACCAGCAATGTTCCGGGTACGGCGAACGATGGTTCGTCGCAGGAAAAAGGGGTATCACCAGAAAGCCTCACGACGAACTCCAGAGATTGACCAGCAAATTGTCGGGGGTTTCGTGCCATGCTGGCAGAACCCTCTTCTTAAAGGATCATCGCGACTGGATTTGACCAGCGGTAAACGGAGTCAGTTATGCAGTTCTCCAAAATGCACGGCCTGGGTAACGATTTTATGGTCGTTGATGCCGTCACTCAAAATGTCTATTTTTCTCCCGAGTTGATCCGTCGTTTGTCTGACCGTCACCGTGGCGTAGGTTTTGACCAGTTACTGGTGGTGGAACCTCCTTACGATCCCGAATTAGACTTTCATTACCGTATTTTTAACGCGGACGGCAGTGAAGTCGCGCAGTGTGGTAATGGTGCGCGCTGTTTTGCCCGCTTTGTCCGCATTAAAGGTCTGACAAACAAACGTGATATCCGCGTCAGCACGCAGACCGGCCGCATGGTGCTGACTGTCACCGAAGATGAAGAAGTGCAGGTCAACATGGGCGAGCCGGTTTTCGAGCCGCAACAGGTGCCTTTCCGTGCAGCGAAACCGGAAAAGACCTATATTCTGCGTGCAGAAGAGCGCACAGTATTTTGCGGTGTGGTGTCGATGGGAAACCCGCATTGCGTATTACAGGTGGATGATGTGCTGACAGCAGAAGTCGAGGTTCTCGGACCGATGCTGGAAAGTCATGACCGTTTTCCTGAGCGTGTGAACGTCGGTTTCATGCAGATCCTCAGCCCGGAAAGCGTAAAATTGCGCGTGTACGAGCGCGGTGCCGGTGAAACACAGGCATGCGGAAGTGGTGCCTGCGCGGCTGTGGCGGTTGGCATTCAGCAAGGTTTACTCGCAGAAGAAGTTCAGGTGGAACTGCCGGGAGGCAGCCTCGACATTCGCTGGAAAGGGCCGGGTCATCCGCTTTATATGACCGGACCTGCCACTCATGTTTACGACGGATTTATTCATCTATGAACAATCTTGATGACCAGATTGAACCGGTAATAGCTCTCGACGATGACAGCGTGATGCAATATCTGCTGCAAAACCCGGATTTCTTTATTCGCAATGCGCGCAGCGTCGAGCAGATGCACGTACCGCATCCGGTGAAAGGCAGTATTTCGCTGGTTGAATGGCAACTCGGACGTCAGCGTCATCAGATTGCCCAGCTTGAAGAAGAAATTACCTTGCTGATGGAGCAGGCTTCGGTCAACGAAGCGTTGTTCGGGCGGATGATCGAGCTTCAGGCCACGCTTGCGGCGGCCAGCAGTTTGCAGGATATGCTTAACCGCCTGCAACGCTGGGCACGCAGTCTGGGGCTGGCGGGCGCCAATGTGCGCTTGTTCAGTGAAGGCTGGCGCATCGGCGCGCCATCAGATTTCACTCATCTTGCGGTGAGCCGCAGCGCGTTTGAATCCATGCGCATCCAGCGTCTGGGCGAAACGCCGCATTATCTCGGCGGCCTGAACGGTCCGGAATTACTGCTGTTATTGCCGCAGGCGAAAGCCGTGGGTTCCGTCGCACTGTCGCTGATGGGCGAACAGGGTGAGCTGGGCGTGCTGATTTTCAGCAGCCGTGATCCCCAGCATTATCAGCCAGGAATGGGCACGGTGCTACTCAACCAACTGGCAAAAATGTTACCTGGCCTGCTGGAACGCTGGATCGAACGCGTATGAATCACACCGAATCGCCTCTCTATCCTGCAGTCGAGGCGTTTCTGCGTTACCTGCATGTTGAACGCCAGCTCAGTCCGCTTACCACCACCAATTACAGCCGCCAGTTAGAAGCCCTGATCGTCATCTCCGGCGAGATCGGTATTTCCCACTGGCAGCAACTGGATGCGCCAAAAGTCCGCATGTTACTGGCGCGCAGTAAACGCGCCGGTTTGGGGCCATCCAGTCTGGCGCTGCGCATGTCTTCGCTGCGCAGCTTTCTTGACTGGCTGGTGCGTCAGGGCGTATTAAGCGCCAATCCTGCCAAAGGCATTTCCACGCCGCGTTCACCCAAGCATTTGCCAAAAAATCTTGATGTCGATGAAGTGAATAAACTGCTGGACATCGATCTCAATGATCCGCTTTCCGTGCGTGACCGCGCGATGCTGGAAGTGATGTATGGCGGCGGGCTGCGTCTTTCGGAACTGGTGGGTATCGACTGCAAACATATCGATATGGCCTCCGGCGAAGTGCGCGTGTTGGGTAAAGGCAGCAAAGAGCGCAAAGTGCCGATCGGGCGAACGGCTGTCACCTGGCTCGAACACTGGCTGGAACGCCGCGCTGATTTTAATCCGCAGGATGACGCGATGTTTTTGTCGAGCAAAGGCAGCCGTATTTCTGCGCGTAACGTGCAAAAGCGGTTTGCTGAATGGGGCGTGAAACAGGGCGTTAACAGCCATATTCATCCGCATAAACTACGACATTCTTTTGCCACGCACGTGCTGGAATCCAGCGGGGATCTGCGCGCGGTACAGGAACTGCTGGGGCACGCGAATCTGTCCACCACCCAAATCTATACCCACCTCGACTTTCAACATTTGGCGACGGTTTACGACGCCGCGCATCCCCGCGCAAAACGAGGAAAATCCTGATGAAGTTCTATCGTCCGCTGAAACGCATTGAAGCGATCACCTTCGATTTAGACGACACGCTGTATGACAATTACGACGTTATCCGCCGTACCGATACCGAAACGCTGAAATTCATGCAGGGTTTCCATCCGGCGCTGACGGATATGGCACCGGATACTGTCCGCCTGATGCGTGCAGAATTACTGGCGCAGGACGCGGAGATTTATCACGACGTCACCGAATGGCGCCGTCAGGCGGTTTTGCTGGCGATGACCCGCGCGGGTCTGAGTCGCAGTGAGGCTGAACAGGGCACCAAAGCCACAATGGAAACCTTCGCGAAGTGGCGCAGCAGGATTTATGTTCCGCAGGAAAATCACGACGCGCTGGCGGCGCTGGCCGAACGCTGGCCGCTGGTTGCTATCACTAACGGCAATGCCGATCCGCACGCCTGTGGTCTGGCGCAATATTTCCAGTTTACGTTGCGGGCGGGCGATCATGGCCGTGCCAAACCTTACGCCGACATGTATAAAAAAACGTCGATGAAGCTGGATATCCCGCTGGAAAACATTCTGCATGTGGGCGATGACCTGACGACAGACGTCGCGGGCGCGGTGCGTTGCGGGATGCAATCATGCTGGATTAATTTGCGCGAAGGCGACCTGATGCACATTAACGATGCCCGTCTGTTACCGCATATTGAGATTTCGCAGTTGGCATCGCTGACAGCATTGCTATAATCCCTTCTTAAATTACTCTGTATAAATTCACAGTGGAAATGCATTCGCGGCGATAATTTTCGCGTGAGTGCTTTTCTCATCTGACAAACGGTGCCTATGGACGTTTCTGACCTGCTCGACAGCCTGAATGAAAAACAACGTGAAGCCGTGGCCGCGCCGCGCAGCAATCTGTTGGTGCTGGCCGGAGCAGGCAGTGGCAAAACCCGCGTGCTGGTTCACCGCATAGCGTGGTTGCTGGCGGTAGAAAAGTGCTCGCCGTATTCTATTATGGCCGTCACATTTACCAATAAAGCGGCGGCAGAAATGCGCCACCGTATCGACCAGCTGATCGGCACCAGTCAGGGCGGCATGTGGATTGGTACCTTCCACGGCCTTGCGCACCGTTTGCTGCGTGCACACCATTTAGACGCCAATTTGCCACAGGATTTCCAGATCCTCGACAGTGATGACCAGATACGTCTGATCAAACGCCTGATCAAAGCCCTGAACATCGACGATAAACAATGGTCCCCGCGTCAGGCGATGTGGTACATCAACGGCAAAAAAGACGAAGGTCTGCGCCCGCAGCATGTCGAAACCTACAACAATCCCGTTGAAGCGACCTGGTTACGCATTTATCAGGCCTATCAGGAAGCTTGTGACCGTGCCGGGCTGGTGGATTTTGCCGAGCTGTTGCTGCGCGCCCACGAACTCTGGCTGAACAAGCCGCATATTTTGCAGCATTACCGCGAACGTTTTACCAACCTGATGGTGGACGAATTCCAGGACACCAACAGCATTCAGTACGCGTGGATCCGCCTGCTGGCAGGTGACAACAATAATGTGATGATCGTGGGTGATGATGACCAGTCGATTTACGGCTGGCGCGGTGCGCAGGTTGAAAACATCCAGCGCTTCCTGAAAGATTTCCCGAATGCGCAAACCATCCGTCTGGAGCAGAACTACCGTTCAACCAGCACTATCCTGAAAGCCGCCAACTCATTGATTGAAAACAACAATGGACGTATGGGTAAGAACCTGTGGACCGAGGACGGCGAAGGCGAACCGATTTCACTCTATTGCGCATTCAACGAACTGGATGAATCGCGCTTTGTGGTTAACCGCATCAAAACCTGGCAGGACAACGGCGGTGCGCTGAAAGATTGCGCCATTCTTTACCGCAGCAACGCCCAGTCGCGTGTGCTGGAAGAAGCCTTATTGCAGATGGCGATGCCATACCGTATTTATGGCGGTCAGCGGTTCTTCGACCGTCAGGAAATCAAAGATGCGCTGGCGTATCTGCGATTGATGTCGAACCGCAATGACGATGCCGCTTTTGAGCGCGTGGTGAACACACCGACGCGCGGCATCGGCGACCGCACGCTGGATGTGGTGCGCCAGACAGCACGTGATCGTCAGATGACCATGTGGCAGGCCACCCGTGCGCTGTTGCAGGAAAAAGTGCTGGCAGGTCGTGCGGCATCTTCACTGCAACGCTTCACCGAACTGGTTGACGCACTGGCGCATGAAACCTCAGATATGCCGCTGCACGTGCAGACTGACCGGGTGATTAAAGATTCCGGCCTGTTCATCATGTATGAGCAGGAAAAAGGCGAAAAAGGGCAGGCGCGAATCGAAAACTTAGAGGAACTGGTGACAGCAACACGCCAGTTCAGCTATCAGGATGAAGACGAAGATCTGATGCCGCTGCAGGCGTTTCTGTCCCATGCCGCGCTGGAAGCGGGCGAAGGGCAGGCGGATGCCAATCAGGATGCGACGCAGTTAATGACACTACACTCGGCGAAAGGGCTGGAGTTCCCGCAGGTGTTTATCGTCGGCATGGAAGAGGGCATGTTCCCGAGCCAGATGTCGCTGGAAGAAGGCGGACGTCTGGAAGAAGAACGCCGTCTGGCGTATGTCGGCGTCACCCGCGCTATGCAAAAATTGACCCTGACCTACGCGGAAACCCGCCGTTTATACGGCAAAGAAGTGTCTCATCGCCCGTCACGTTTTGTCGGCGAACTGCCGGAAGATTGTGTCGAAGAAGTCAGGATGCGCGCCAGTGTGTCACGCCCGATGAGCAACCGCAGCGTCGGCACGCCAACCAGCGTCAGCGACACCGGCTTCAAACTCGGCCAGCGCGTTGTGCATCCTAAATTCGGCGAAGGTACTATCGTCAATATGGAAGGCAGCGGCGAACACAGCCGGTTACAAGTGGCGTTCCCGGGCGAAGGGATTAAGTGGCTGGTCGCCGCCTACGCCCGCCTCGAAGCCGTCTGATTTTTAACTCCCTCCCCTGCGAAGGGGAGGGTTGGGGTGGGGTATTAAGGTCAAAAACCAACGTTTAAGCGCGCTTAATCTCCTGTTTTGTCTGTAAAACCCCCTCCCATCCTCCCCCTTCGCAGGGGGAGGAGCCGAAAGGTCAGAGGCTAAATGTTTCACCCACTTCGGCTTTCGCATACCATTCCAGCGTTTCTTTGACCCCTTCTTCGCCTTCCGGCGCGGTGCCTGGCAGATAATCCTGTTCCTGAACTGGCTGATACGCACCGTGTTTCACTTCAAAAATCACGCCGCCTTCGTCGAGAGATAGCACGCTGTGCCAGGTATTGGCCGGGATTTCCAGCAGACGGGTTTCTGCGCCGAGCCACAGTCGGTCGGTGACTTCGCCGCTGTTATCGTAAATCAGTACCAGAAAGCGACCACGCAGGGCGGTCAGCATTTCCCAGGTGTGTGGATGGCGGTGAATGCGCACATAAGTGCCGGGTTCCATGGCGATGGCCAGACGCTGAACGTCATCTTCAGGCGCCGGATGCATATTCAGATTTTGACGCAGTCGCGGTGAATGCGCCGCCTTGGTGATCAGGTCGCATAACGTATCTTGGTTTATCTGCTTAATCATTTTGGGTATCTGAAAAGTGAGGGGAGATCAGGGCATTGAGTGTAGCCAAAAAAGCACCATCCGATAAGCCGGTAAGGTTATCAGGCCAGCCTGAAATTTATGCATAAATGTTGCCAGAATAGATTTGTTCGCGGTTGACAGTCTTTTTATTCCCGGCGTAACATGCGCGCACTATTATCAATGAGGAACTTCGCCTTGGACACACCCAGTAGATACTGGCTCAATAACCTGTTCATTAGGTACCACTTCTAAGGCCCTCCTCTTTGCTGATGGCCTTAGTGGTTGTCAGCGACCCCCGTTCTGTCGCTGTGAGTCAGATCTGAATTTGGTCTGAATTACGCCGGTGACAATTCTCACCCCGTGATTTTTTGTGCTTCAACGCGTTGTCCACTTTCTGTCATTTTTGGGAGAACGGGCACATGCTGAGTGCTTTTAAATTAGAAAACAGCCGCTTATCCCGTTTAGAGCTGGACGAGTCAGACGATCTCAAAACCTCATTGTGGGTGGATTTGGTCGAACCTGACGAGCTGGAGCGTGAGCGCGTTCAAAGTGAATTAGGGCAAAGCCTGGCGACACGTCCTGAACTGGACGACATCGAAGCTTCTGCACGTTTCTTTGAAGATGAAGACGGCCTGCACATTCACTCCTTCTTTTACTATGAAGATGCCGAAGATCATGCCGGCAACAGCACCGTGGCATTTACCGTGCGCGAAGGTCGTCTGTATACCCTGCGTGAGCGCGAATTACCGGCATTTCGTCTCTACCGTATGCGTGCCCGCAACCAGACGCTGGTTGACGGCAACGCCTATGAACTGCTGCTGGATTTGTTCGAAACTAAAATAGAGCAACTGGCGGATGAAATTGAAAATATCTACAGTGATCTGGAAAAACTCAGCCGGGTGATCATGGAAGGGCATCAGGGCGACGAATACGATGCTGCACTTTCCACGCTGGCAGAACTGGAAGATATCGGCTGGAAAGTGCGTTTATGTCTGATGGATACCCAGCGCGCGCTGAATTTCCTGGTGCGTAAGGCTCGTTTACCCGCAGGTCAGCTTGAGCAGGCGCGTGAAGTATTACGCGATATCGAATCCCTGTTGCCGCACAACGAATCCCTGTTCCAGAAAGTTAACTTCCTGATGCAGGCGGCGATGGGTTTTATCAACATCGAACAGAACCGCATTATTAAGATTTTCTCGGTGGTTTCGGTGGTGTTCCTGCCGCCAACGCTGGTGGCTTCCAGTTACGGGATGAACTTTGAATTCATGCCGGAACTGAAATGGTCATTCGGTTATCCGGGCGCGATTGCGCTGATGATCCTCGCCGGGCTGGCGCCTTACCTGTACTTCAAACGTAAAAACTGGTTATAACCGACCATGCTGATGGAAAGGATGGTTCCGGCGGGGCAGTGGTTTATCCTCGTCGTTTCCTCACTGATTCTGGGCATTATTTTTCAGACCTTCCACGTTCCCGCTGCGCTCCTGCTCGGGCCGATGATTGTCGGCGTCGTCATGGGTTTATTGGGTGCCAGCGTGCGTATTCATCCGCTGTTCTTCAAAATATCGCAGGGCATTTTGGGCTGTATGATCGCGCAAAGTCTGTCGCCCTCGATTCTGCCACCGTTACTCAATGACTGGCCGCTGGTGCTGATGGTGCTGGTGGCGACGCTGCTTGCCAGCGGACTTTCCGGCTGGTTGCTGGTACGTTTTAGCCAGTTACCCGGCCCGACCGGCGCGTGGGGTTCATCACCCGGCGGTGCCAGCGCCATGGTCGCGATGGCCGGTGATTTCGGTGCGGATGTCCGTCTGGTGGCGTTTATGCAGTATCTGCGCGTGTTGTTTGTTGCCACGGCTGCCGCATTTGTTGCGCGTATGGCTATGGGCGACAGCGCATCGCTGGCGGCGGCAGTGGTCTGGTTTCCGCCGCTCACCTGGCGTTTCTTTGCCACGCTATTTCTGGCAGTAGCCGGTGTCTGGCTGGGGCCGCGCCTGCGTATCCCTTCCGGCGCGCTGCTGCTTCCGGCCATTGTCGGCGCGGTTTTGCATTCCACCGGAACGGTGACCTTAGAAGTGCCGGAATGGCTGCTGGCGATGGCGTACACGCTGATTGGCTGGAGTGTCGGGCTGCGCTTTACACGTCCGATTTTCAAACTGGCTTTACGTACGCTGCCTCAGATGATTGCCTCGATTATCGGGCTGATGCTGATTTGCGGGGGCATGGCATGGGTGCTGACCAAACTTTTGCACGTCGATATACTGACGGCTTATCTGGCGACCAGCCCGGGCGGGCTGGACACCGTGGCGATTATTGCGGCAGGCAGCCACGCCGATTTAGGTTTTGTGATGGCGATGCAGACGCTGCGTCTGATCACCATCCTGGCAACTGGTCCCGCGATGGCGCGCTTTATCTCACGCAGCGCTGTGTCCGCTTCTTCCTCGTCGTAAACGCCCCTGCGTATAGAGCGCATCGCTGATAAAGCACAGCAGTCCCACCCAGATAAAGCCGAAGGTGATAAGTTGTGAGGTGTTGACGGTTTCACCGTAAAACACCACGGCCAGCAGGAACATCAGCGTTGGCCCGAGATACTGGAAAAAGCCCAGCGTGGAGAGCTTCAGCCGGGCAGCGGCGGCGGTAAAGAACAGTAGCGGAATGGTGGTGATAATCCCGGCCGCCATCAGCAATAAATCCAGAGACCACGGATTCGCTGCCAGATTGCTGGTCTGGCTGTGGGCAATAAAGAACAGATAAATCCCGGCCACCGGCAGTAACCAGAGGGTTTCAATCAGCATCCCGGTTTGCGAATCCACGCCTATTTTTTTACGCAGCAGGCCATAGAAGGCGAATGTCAGGGACAGCCCGATGGCGATGACCGGCACGGAACCAAATACCCACACCTGCACCAGCACCCCGGCGAAAGCCAGCGCCACGGCGAACCATTGCAAACTTCGGAATCGTTCACGCAAAAACAGCATGCCAAGCACCACATTCACCAGCGGATTGATAAAGTAGCCGAGGCTGGCTTCCAGAATGTGATTATGATTAATTGCCCAAATAAAAATCAGCCAGTTCCCACCGACAAGCAGGGCGGTAATCAGTAACATGCCGATTTTCTTCGGTTGTGCGAATACCCGGCGGACATCGCCCCAGCTGCGGCTGACGGAGAGCAGCACTAACATAAAGAAGAAAGACCAGATCACCCGGTGAGTCAGAATTTCATCCGCCGGAACCTGTTTGATGAGCTTGAAATACGCTGGCGCGATCCCCCAGATCAGATAGGCGATAAAGGCAAAAATAACACCTTGCCGGGTACGGTGTGCGTCCATGTGGGTACCTGAAAAAAGAGTAAGGAAAGAAGCGGAGTTTACCTGATCTCAGCCCACCATATAGGTCGCCGTAGTGGTCGCGATGTGAATGCCCGTGTCGCTGTGTAAATCCACGCGCGCCACGGAGACTTTGTTCCCGGCACGGATCAGGCTGGCGGAGGCAATAAAATACTCGCCACGGCCCGGACGCAGGTAATCAACGCGTAAATCGATGGTGCCCATTTTGGATAAACGCTGACGCATTTCGGCTTCCAGTAACGGGTGATCAGGTTTGTCGCGGCGGATCAGTGAACTGGTCACACAGACCAGACCGGCGGCGACATCCAGCACCGCAGCAATTACGCCGCCGTGCAGGATTTTTTGTGCGGCATTGCCCACCAGTTTTGTCTGGTTGGTAAATTTTAACTCTGCGTAGTCGCAGTCGAGACGTTTCAGCTCGAGGCCCAGTTCGCGGTTAAACGGCATATCGTAAACGAAAATATTGCCGATCAGTTGCAGGGCAGCCTCGTGGCTGAGAGATGAAGCAGACATGAATAAATTCCTGACGAAAACGAGTGGACAGTATGTTCGCCGAAAAAGTTAACGAAGTGTTGATTTTAGGTGCGGGCAGGAAGGATTTCTACACAGCGAAGGATAAATGTATTCAGTACTCATCTAGAAATGTATTTGTGTGTAAAATGCCCTGCTTTGAGATTTCCGGATTTTAGTCAGCGCGTGGTTGGCCGGGCAGACGGCATATTTTCAAAAATAATGAGTCGATAACTTTAGGGTGAGGGTAAGGAATAATGCGTAAAAATTGGGCTGTCGGAGCCGCCATGCTGGCGATGCCAATGCTGGGACACGCCGCAGAGGCCACTGTGCAGGAAGTGCATGATAAACCTGCGGTACGCGGAAGTATTATTGCGAATATGTTGCAGGAGCACGACAACCCGTTCACATTATATCCTTACGAACAAAACTACCTGATTTACACTGATACCAGCAATATCAACAAGAAAGCCATTCAGTCTTACGACTGGGCAGATAAAGCACGCCATGATGAAGTCGAGTTCCAGCTCAGCCTGGCGTTCCCGTTGTGGCGTGGAATTGCGGGTGATAACTCGGTGCTCGGTGCGTCTTATACGCAAAAATCATTCTGGCAGCTTTCCAACAGCGGCGAGTCTTCACCTTTTCGTGAGACCAACTACGAGCCACAACTTTTCCTCGCCTGGGCGACGGATTACGATTTCCTCGGCTGGACATTGCGCGAAGCAGAATATGGTGTCAGTCATCAGTCTAACGGCCGCTCAGATCCGACGTCCCGCAGCTGGAACCGTGTGTATGCCCGTTTCATGGCGCAAAACGGTAACTGGCAGGTGGATTTAAAACCGTGGTACCGCATCCCTGAAAGCGATGAAAACGACGATAACCCGGACATCAACAAATACATGGGTTATTACCGCCTTAAAGTCGGTTATGCGTGGGGTGACAGCGTGTTCAGCGTGGAAAGCCGTTACAACTGGAATACCGGTTACGGCGGTGCGACGACTGGCTGGAGCTACCCGATTTCCAAACAGGTTCGCTTCTATACTCAGGTATTTAGCGGCTACGGCGAGTCATTGATCGACTACAACCATAAGCAGACCCGTATCGGTGTGGGTATTATGCTTAACGACATCATGTAATTGCGCCATACTTCTGGTTGCAGTTGCGTTGGCCGCACCCGGAATTATTTAGGGTATATTATGTCGGTGCAGTACAGCCCCGGCGGCTTTAGGGCTTAGCCGGGTGGTTTGAACAGTTGGGGAATTGAGTGTCTACGGCGGCAGTGATAAACAAAGAAGAGCTGGCTCATCAGGTATTACGCGATACCTTCGGCTATCAGCAATTCAGACCAGGCCAGCAAACTATCATCAATACCGCCCTTTCTGGCCGGGATTGTCTGGTAGTGATGCCAACAGGCGGCGGTAAATCGCTGTGCTATCAAATTCCCGCGCTGGTGATGGACGGCCTGACGCTGGTTGTTTCGCCGCTCATCTCGCTGATGAAAGATCAGGTCGACCAGCTGATGGCCGCAGGCGTTGAAGCCGGTTGCCTGAACTCAACGCAAACCCGTGAGCAACAGCTGGAAGTGATGGCCGGTTGCCGTGCGGGACGTATCAAAATGCTGTATATCGCGCCGGAACGCCTGATGATGGGCGATTTCCTCGAGCAGCTGCAACAGTGGAATCCGGCGATGCTTGCCGTCGATGAAGCTCACTGTATTTCCCAATGGGGCCACGATTTCCGCCCGGAATATCGCGCGCTCGGCCAGCTGAAACTGCGTTATCCGCAACTGCCGGTGATTGCCCTGACCGCAACCGCCGATGAGGCCACACGTAACGATATCGTCCGTCTGCTGGAGCTGAACGATCCGCTGATTCAGGTCAGCAGTTTCGATCGCCCGAATATCCGTTACACGCTGGTGGAAAAATTTAAGCCGCTCGATCAGCTGATTCGTTTTGTGCAGGATCAGCGCGGTAAAAGCGGCATTATTTACTGTAACAGCCGTGCCAAAGTGGAAGACACAGCCGCCCGTCTGCAAAGCCGCGGGCTGAGCGTCGGCGCGTATCACGCCGGGCTGGATAACGACACCCGCGCCCGCGTGCAGGAAGGTTTCCAGCGCGACGACCTGCAAATTGTGGTCGCCACCGTCGCCTTCGGGATGGGCATCAACAAACCTAACGTGCGTTTTGTGGTGCACTTTGATATTCCACGCACCATCGAGTCTTATTATCAGGAAACGGGCCGGGCAGGGCGTGACGGCCTGCCTGCCGAAGCGGTGCTGCTTTACGATCCGGCTGATATGGCCTGGCTGCGCCGCTGTCTGGAAGAGAAACCGGCGGGCGCTCAGCAGGATGTTGAACGCCATAAGCTGAATGCCATGAATGCGTTTGCGGAAGCGCAAACCTGCCGCCGTCTGGTGCTGCTCAATTACTTCGGTGAAGGCAAACAGAACGCCTGCGGTAACTGCGATGTGTGTCTTGACCCGCCAAAACGCTATGACGGTTTGCTGGATGCGCAGAAAGCGCTGTCGGTCGTTGCGCGCGTCGGACAACGTTTTGGCTTAGGGTACGTGGTCGAAGTGCTGCGTGGTTCGAACAACCAGCGTATCCGCGAATACGGCCACGACAAGCTGACTGTGTATGGCATCGGCAAAGAACACAGCAACGAACACTGGACCAGCGTGGTTCGCCAACTGATCCATCTCGGGCTGATTACGCAAAATATTGCCATGCACTCGGCGTTACAACTGACGGAATCGGCGCGTCCGGTTTTACGGGGCGAAATCCCGTTGCAGTTGGCCGTGCCGCGGATTCAGACGCTGAAAATTAAAAGCAGTGCCAGCCAGAAAACTTACGGCGGGAATTACGATCGTAAGTTGTTTGCTAAATTGCGTAAACTGCGTAAGTCACTGGCGGATGACAATAATGTGCCGCCGTACGTGGTATTTAACGACACGACGCTGCTGGAAATGGCTGAACATCTGCCCGTCAGCGCGAGCGATTTGCTGGACATCACGGGTGTTGGTCAGCGTAAGCTGGAGAAATTCGGCAGGCCATTTATGGCGATGATCCGCGATCACATCGATAACGGCGACGAATAAGAATTCTGTTTCCTACACATAACACAGAGAGTTAATCATGCTGATGCTATTCCTGACGGTTGCGATGGTTCATCTGATCGCGCTGATGAGTCCGGGGCCGGACTTTTTCTTTGTTTCACAAACCGCCGCCAGCCGGTCGCGTAAAGAAGCCATGATGGGTGTGATTGGTATTACGCTCGGCGTACTGGTGTGGGCAGCGGTTGCGCTGATGGGATTACATTTAATTCTGCAAAAAATGGCCTGGCTGCATCAGATCATCACCGTCGGCGGCGGCCTGTATCTGTGCTGGATGGGCTGGCAGTTGATGAAATCAGCACGTGCTAAAAAACAAAACGGCGACGACACTCCGGTAACGCTGCCTGCCCGTGGCCGCACGTTTATGCGCGGGCTGCTGACCAATCTTTCGAATCCTAAAGCTGTTATTTACTTCGGCAGCGTGTTCTCTATGTTCGTTGGCGACAGTGTCAGCGGTGGCGAGCGTCTGGGTATATTTCTGCTGATTGTGGTGGAAACCCTGGCCTGGTTCTCGTTAGTGGCGCTGGTTTTTGCCCTGCCGAAAATGCGTCGCGGATATCAGCGTTTAGCAAAATGGATCGATGGCGTGGCAGGCGTGGTGTTTGCGGGCTTTGGTGTTGCGCTTATCGTGAATCGTTAATCAACGCATTTTGCACATGAAAAAGGGTTCGGTTGATGCCGAACCCTTTTTGCATTTTGCGGCGTTAAACCTTTCTGGCACTCGCCAGCAACACACCCACCAGCATAAACAGCGAACCGAAAATGCGGTTCAGCAACTGCATTTGTTTCGGGGCTTTCACCCAGCCGGCGATACGCGTGGCCAGCGTGGCGTAACCGATCATCACAATGATATCGACAACCACCGTGGTGACGCCCAGTACCACGTATTGTGCAGCCTGAGGCTGGTGCGCAATGATAAACTGCGGGAATAATGCGGCCAGAAACACAATGCTTTTTGGATTGGTCAGGTTCACCAGGATGGCGCGTTTGAATAAACGGCGACGTGGCATACTGCTGGCGAGCGCGCTCAGATCAATCGCACCGGCAGAACGCCACTGGCAAATACCCAGCCAGATTAAGTACGCCGCACCCAGCCATTTGAGAATTTCAAAGGCCAGCAGCGATGATGAGATCAGTGCGCCCAGCCCGATACCGACCAGTACGATGTGGATGGATAACCCGAGTTGTAACCCCGCGATTGACGCCACCGCCCCGCGATAGCCGTGGCTGATGCCCGTACTCATCGTGTTAATGGCACCGGAGCCGGGGGATAAACTTAAAATAGAAGTGGTGAGCAGGTAGGTTAACCACCAGTCAAGTGTCATTGCGAGACTCCCTGAATACGTTTTATGTTGTTTTATGGCACAATACGCCATTGTTTATAATTGCGCTATAACTCACAAATAACACTTTTCCTCCTCCCTGCCTGACGACTTTGGATCATTGAATGCCTGTGAATTTTGGGAAGTGGTTAACACGAGAGAAGGAGTTTTCCGCCTTCGCGACCGGACCTTTGCTGGATTTCTGGCGTACGCGCGAAGAAGGCGAGTTTAGCGGCGTTGACGATGTCCCGATCCGCTATGTCCGGTTCTGTTCCCCCGCGCATGATAAAGTCATCGTGGTGTCACCGGGTCGTATAGAAAGCTACGTAAAATATCCTGAAGTAGCCTACGATTTATTCCATTGCGGCTACGATGTCATGATTGTCGATCACCGCGGTCAGGGGCGTTCCGGGCGTATGCTCGACGATCCGCATTGTGGCCACGTTAAGCATTTTGACGATTATGTTGAGGATTTCGAAAGCTTTTATCAACTGGAGATTGCCCCACGTCAGTACGCGAAAAAGTTCGCGCTGGCACACTCCATGGGCGGTGCGATCCTGGCGCTGTTTCTGGCGAAAAATCCGGACAAGTTTGATGCAGCGGCGTTACTCGCGCCGATGACCGGCATTTATTTGCCGATGCCGGGCTGGATTTCCCGCCGGATCCTCAACTGGGCGGAGAATCGTCCGCTACGCCGTGACGGCTATGCGCTGGGCACCGGTCACTGGCGGCCATTACCGTTTGTGGTCAACCGCCTGACACACAGCCGTGAGCGTTATCGCCGTAACCTGCGTTTTTATGCCGATTACCCTGAGCTGCAGGTCGGTGGGCCAACCTATCATTGGGTACGTGAAGGGATTGAGGCGGGGATGCATATCCTGAAAGAAGCCGAAAAAATCACCACCCCTGTTCTGTTATTGCAGGCGAGCGAAGACCGTGTGGTGGATAACCGGTCCCATCTTGCTTTTTGTCAGGCCATGGCCGTTGCGGGACACCCTTGTGAAGGGGAAAAACCGCTGGTCATTGAAGGCGCGCGCCATGAGATCCTGTTTGAACGGGACGACCTGAGGGCACAGGCGCTGGACGCTATCATGCGCTTTTTTGCGCGACAGCATTAATCCGCGGTTCGCCGCGCACAACTCCATCAGAGGTTAGAACCTAACGCTATGTACCATGTTGTTGCTTCCGATTTAGATGGCACGCTGCTATCACCTGATCATACCCTGAGCCCGTTCGCCAAAGAGACGCTGAAATTGCTGACCCAGCGCGACGTGCATTTCGTGTTCGCCACCGGGCGTCACCATATCGATGTAGCGCAGATGCGCGACAATCTGGAAATCAGTGCATACATGATCACCTCCAACGGTGCGCGCGTGCATAACACCGACGGTGACCTGATTTTCTCGCACAATCTGGATGAAGACATCGCCAGAGACCTGTTCGGCATCATGCATAACAATCCGGATATTCTGACCAACGTTTATCGCAACGATGACTGGTACATGAACCGTGACCGCGCCGATCAGGATGATTTTTTCCGCGAATCCGTTTTCAAATACAAACTGTATGAACCGGGTCTGCTGGAAACTGACGGTATCTGCAAAGTGTATTTCACCTGTGAAGATCACGAAAAACTGTTGCCACTGGAAGAAGCGATCAATGCGCGCTGGGGCGACCGTGTGAATGTCAGCTTCTCACTGCCGGTATGTCTGGAAGTGATGGCAGGCGGTGTATCGAAAGGGCATGCGCTGGAATATGTTTCCAAGCTGATGGGCTATTCCCTGAAAGATTGCATCGCCTTTGGTGATGGCCTGAATGACCTTGAAATGCTGAGCATGGCCGGTAAAGGTTGTCTGATGAGCGGTTCATTGCCACGTCTGAAAGCCGCCATGCCGGATGCAGAAATCATCGGATCCAACGCCGACGACGCGGTACCGCATTACCTTCGTAAGATGTATCTGGCCGAAGAAAGCTAATCGGTTTTGAAGCAAAGTCGTAGAACCAAAGCAGGGCGGTTGTCCTGCTTTGGGATCTGTATCTGCCGCTTTATTGCCGATGCCGCTGAAGCCTAACGTGCCGATGTTGAGGCTGTTTTTATCCGCCGAACTTGTGCTGGCAAGCACCGCGCCATCGAGCTGCGTATGCCCGCCCACCGTGATATCAAAGCCGCCGTCACCGGCATAAATACCGGACTGCTCAACCACCGGGTTGTAGTCGCTGTTCATTTTGTCATTAGCGGCACTGATGCCGCCCGAACCGGTCATGGTGCCGAATGAGAAGCTGGCACCGCCGCTGATGCTCTTCTGGCTGCTGTCGTAATAGTCGCTGTCCTGCAGGCTGCTGATGGTCAGGTCGCCGCCGATATCCGCCACCACGCTGTTGCCGCTCACCTGCGCACCGGCAATCGTTGTGTCGTCGCCGCTGTTAATGCTGATGCGGTTGCCCGCGTCGATGGTGGTTTCGTTATGCTGCGTGCCGTTGCCCGACTCGCTGCCTCTGGAGGCGTTGCCGCTGGCGGAGATGTTGATACCGGCACCGCTCTCGCCCATGCCGATGCCAATCCCTATGGCGCCGCCGCTGCTGCTGTTTTCTCCTTCCAGCCACTGGGTGTTCTGCGAGGAAATCAGGTTGATGTCGTCTGCCGCGTTCAGCGCCACGTCCAGCCCGGCTTTAATCTGGCTGCCGATGGTCGTGATATCGCCGCCCGTCGCGGTTATCGACAGGTTATCACCCGCCGTCAGCGTGCTGCCCGTGGCGGTATTCTGCCCGCTGTGGCTCTCGGATTTGGACGACTGCGTGCCAACCGAGGCGCTGATACCAAACGCCGTGGAAGCATCGCCGGTGGTGGCCTGCGCCAGCGCCGTTCCCCCCGTCGAACCGACGGTGCTGAAACTCTGGCTTTTGAGTTGCAACGGCTGCCAGCAAATTGTGCGGTTCTCCACGAAAATAAAGATGGATCATTATTACTTCATAGATATTCTTTCTTCCCCAACATTGTTTTTTTATATTGGCACTCTTTAACGCTTACATAATCTGCTTCTTTCCTTTCAGAAATATCATAGATAACAACATCATTACCTTTTGTTTGGATTTCATAACTATGACCATCTTCTGCCGTAAATGATCTTTCAAAAGTTCTACCAAGATCTATGCCATACATACTTTTTTCATCAAAGTGCCACCATATTTTATATACTTTCCCACTTTGAATGGTATATTCCAAATATCCCCGATTTGAGAATTGCGTTGACGGAGATGCGATCCCAGTTACTCTTTTTGAATAGCTGGTTTTTATTCCCATCACGGCTACTTTTGATGTAAGTCCATACACACCTTCTGATTTCATACATTCCGCAGCAGGTAACATTTTTTCCAGCCTGAAAAGTGTTGGTTGAAAACTATTGTCGACACGAATAAAAGAAGTATCGTTGCCCTGATAATCAGGCATAGAACTGCTCATATCCACAGTACATCCAGAAAGAAAAATCACGATCATCAAAAAAAACGAATTACTTTTCATATAAATATCCATGTTAAAAATTAATACCCTGTTTTTCATAAACATTTCTGTCTAATCCGATCCCAGCGTTGTTGGTCAGGATTTACTTACTTGTAATGTCTGTAATGTCTGTAATGACGATAGTAGATAAACCAGCTACCCGACCCACAAATAGGCCCAGCAAATAGACTAATACGATAAGCTCTTCGGATATCTTCCAGTGAAAAAAGAAAATCCCCACCAAAAGATAACCATACAAATGTTCTAAGCATTAAAAAAATAATCACAGTCATAGAAAGAAGAATTAATATCCATATTATATTGAAAATAAATAAAGAAAATACAGTCTTCACATTCATTACTTTTTCTCCTTAAGACTATTTATTTGCTCGTTAATAATGGCACCAGTTCCTTCTGTTGCAATTGCTGCTCCTGTATTACCCGCTATGCCAGGAATAGCACTTGGTGGTAATGGTTTTGATATGCCCATTCCCATATCAACCCATTCATAGTTTTTCCAAGTTGGATTAAATATTTTGTTCAGAGGTCCCTGCGCAAACTTACCGATCCCATAACCTAGGCCTGAAGCACCGCCGCTTATAGCCCCTCCAGCCCACGGATCATCTCCCTTCAGATAACTTGATGTCGCACCACCTGCTGCATTCCAACCCACAGTTCCCCACAGTCCCGTATTCGCCGTAAATGCTCCCACATAAGTAGCTATCAACACATCTGTAGGATTGATTTCACCATTCACGCCATACTGGATCGCTGCATTAGCACTGCCGTCAATAGCACCTGTCATCTGCATTCCTCCAGGCAGATAAATCAGCCCTGCGGTCGCCATTGCGCCTGCCACTGCATTTGCCTCATTCTGCGCCTTCTGGCAACTTGCCGAACCCGGTGCATCAGCACAACTTGCCATATCAATACCGTGCTGACGGATAAATGTTTCCTGGCCTGCCTCCGTACCGCCGCCTAACAGGTTGTTGTTCACTGTGGTGTTCCCCGCTATCGCGCCTGTCATACCGTCTGCCGTGCTGTCTCCGGTTAAACCACCCGCCAGACCCGCTGCCAGCGTCGATAAGGCCAGCACTTTTTGTTTTTCCTGCTCCGTCAGTTCGCTGATGGGTTTGCCGTAAGTGTCCAGCGCTATATCCCGGCGCAGGCAACCGGGATGTTTGCTTGTTAAAGTCATTTATCAGGCTCGGTTGGGGGTTTTTTACGGGCGTTGTAGATATCTATTCGATTAAAGATAAAAGTTCCTACTGAAATAAAAATACCAGCAACCACACTCATTTTGACAACTTTTATCGTACCAGACACAGATAGATAAAACTCTCCTGTATAAATTATGGCAGTTATAATTCGGGTGGAGATACCTAATATAAAAAAGGCTACAGTCATGTATATAAACATGAGAATAAATATAAAAAGTGTCATTTTCTTCTTCACTATTTTTTATCCTTATTGTTTATTAATTCTTTAACTGTATCATTGGATATTTCAAAGAAAGATGCTGAACCAATATCTCCTATTACCCCAGAAAAAGATCCTGCATACGGCGCAAGCAGATCAGGCGCATACTTCCCAAATCCCCCACCGAACACAGAGCCTGCAATGGCTCCGCCCTGACCAGACAAACTCGGTCCATCCGTCATAAATGCGCCGCCCATATTAATCAGCGTATTTCCGCCGATTTTATAACCCGGAGCCAGATAACCTGCTCCTGCCGCAACCGCTGCACTGTAATAACTGAACTCACTGCCCGGTGCCATATTCATATACTGGAATGCAGAATTAGCACCGCCACCAATCACCGCCCCGGTAATGCCTTTTCCTATGGCTATTGTCGGACCAAGATAAAACGCACCGGCCATAAATACGCCATCCTGATAGCCTTCGACTATCGCTTTGGTGATATTCGCCCCTTCCGGCAAATCCCCTTTCGCTATTTTATCCAGCCCGGCCTGTGTCTGCTCGGGCGAGAGATTATTATCTACCGCAAACTGATTCCACGAGCCTGCTGTATCAATATAATCCATCATCCCTGAGGGAAGATTAAAGTGATTGTATTCCGTCGCATTCTTCCCACCCTGTGCACCGGCAATAACGCCCGCGGTATCATCACCCGCAATTCCGCCCGCCAGCCCCGCAGCTAACGTACTCAGCGCCACGATTTTCTGCTTTTCGTTCTCCGTCAGATCTTCGCGTTTCACGCCCGGATAAAGCACCTGGGCGATTAGCTCACCGGTGGCCGCGCCTGCTGCACCCGCTGCGGCGTCACGCCCCTGTAGCTCTGCGATGACACCGCCGACAATCGCATGGGCGATGGCATTAGCGGCAACGTTATCTTCGCCGACCTGTTTCTTGATTTGCTCCGCCAGATACGGTGCCGCTCCACCCGCTATCGCCGCCTTCACGTCACCACCCGCCAGCCCCTGAAGCGCCATCGTTGCCGCGCTGATACCTTGCTGGATGTCGCTGCCGGTACCGTACTGTTTCTGGGTGTCTTTGTACTCTTTTGTCTCCAGCAGGTCTTTGCCGCTCAGCTCAGGATGCGCGGCTTTCGCTTTTTCCAGCCCTTTAATCTCGCCAGCCGTCCGTGCAATATCCATTGCCTGGCTGCCCACGTCGCCCAGCGCCTGCGCAATCTCCAGCCGCTTCTGCTCTTTTTCTTTATCAAAGATAGGGCTGATGCTGCCGTTGGCATGTTCCGCATCACGGCTTAAATCAGCCACGTCCTGCTGCTGGTTTTCCTTGTCGCGGATGGTGATATCACCCGCAGAAATCGCTGCTTTCGTGGTGCCGGATGCCTCACCTTCACCGCCTGCACCCACCAGTACGCCGTTCGCCATATTGCCGATAAAGTTCTCGGCAACAGTCCCGCCGGTGCTGATGCCTGCGCCCTGATGTTCGGTGCTGTATTCCGCTTTATTGCCGATGTCGCTGAAGCCTAACGTGCCGGTGTCGAGGCTGTTTTTATCCGCAGAACCTGTGCTGGCAATTACCGCGCCATCGAGCTGGGTATGCCCGCCGACCGTGATATCAAAGCCGCCGTCACCGGCAAAAATACCGGACTGTTCAATCACCGAGTTGTAGTCGCTGTTCATGCCGTCGTGGCTGGCACTGATGCCGCCCGAACCGGTCATGGTGCCGAATGAGAAGCTGGCGCCGCCGCTGATGCTCTTCTGGCTGCTGTCGTAATAGTCGCTGTCCTGCAGGCTGCTGATGGTCAGGTCGCCGCCGATATCCGCCATCACGCTGTTGCCGCTGACCTGCGCACCGGCAATCGTTGTGTCGTCGCCGCTGTTAATGCTGATGCGGTTGCCCGCGTCGATGGTGGTTTCGTTATGCTGCGTGCCGTTGCCCGACTCGCTGCCTCTGGAGGCGTTGCCGCTGGCGGAGATGTTGATACCGGCACCGCTCTCGCCCATGCCGATGCCAATCCCTATGGCGCCGCCGCTGCTGCTGTTTTCTCCTTCCAGCCACTGGGTGTTCTGCGAGGAAATCAGGCTGATGTCGTCTGCCGCGTTCAGCGCCACGTCCAGCCCGGCTTTAATCTGGCTGCCGATGGCCGTGATATCGCCGCCCGTCGCGGTTATCGACAGGTTATCACCCGCCGTCAGCGTGCTGCCCGTGGCGGTATTCTGCCCGCTGTGGCTCTCGGATTTGGACGACTGCGTGCCAACCGAGGCGCTGATACCAAAGGCGGTGGAAGCATCGCCGGTGGTGGCCTGCGCCAGCTCCATCGCCTGACCGGTCGATACGCCGCTCATCACGCCTTGTGCAATTTTCAGCGCCGCCAGCCGGTCGTCACTTTCATCACTCACCGACTGCGCCGTCGACACCGCGCTGTTTACCGCACTGCCTGCCGCACCCGATAACGCTATCGTCAGCCCGCTCTGTTTCTGCTCGAACGATTCATCGTGGGTGCGCGCATCGCGGCCCGGTTCAATCAGCACGCTGTCGCCTTTAATGCGTAAATCCTTCCCGGCGATAATATCTGCGCCACCGATATGGGCCTGGGCACCGGCGTTAATGCTGACGTTGCCGCCCGTCGAGCCGACGGTGCTGAAACTCTGGCTCTGCGTGGTACCTTCATCGTTCATTTCATAGCGTGATTTACTGGTGCCAATGGTGACGCCAATGCCGCCGCCGCTGAACATGCCGCTCTTTTTCTTCTCTTTGAGACGGTATGTCGAGTCGGTGTTGGTCGCCGCCACGATGTCGATATTGTTGCCCGCATTCAGGCTGACATTGCCGTCGCCGACCACCGCTGAGCCTTTCACCAGCAAATCATTTCCGGCGACGAGGGTTACGTTATCGCCGCTGAGCAGGGTGCCTGCTTCACGGGTTGCGCTGTCTTCCTCCACCGTGTGCGTGGTGGTTTTTTTCATGAACCCTTTTTTAGTTTTGGTTTCTTCTTTGAAGTGGTAATCACTTTCAGTGGCGGTTTCGAGGTTAATGTCACGGCCTGCACCAATACCGATATCGCCGCTGGCAATTACCTGTGCCGCTTTGCTGTTGACGTCACGTCCGGCAACGATTGTGGTGTTGCCGCCGCTGACGATTTCAGTGCTGTCCTGGCGTACCGATTCGTTGATTTCGACCTTTTTCTTCGCTTTGTAGCTGCTGCCGTCGGTGGTTTCTATCGCCATCAGATTCACATCGCGACCGGCCTGCATCGCCACGTCACCTTCTGCGGCGAGTCCTGCGGCCTGGCTGTTGATATCCTGCCCGGCAACCAGCGTCAGATCGCCGCCTGCGGTTATCGTCGTGCGGGCGTTGTCAGTGCTGTGGGTTTCACTTTTGCCACGACTGGCACTCTGACTGGTTTCTATGGCATTCAGGTTCAGATCATTGCCTGCCAGCATCAGCAGATCGTCGCCTGCTGCCACAAGTGCGCCGGTAATATTGATATCTTGTCCGGCTCTCAGGATCATGTCGTCCTGAGCCATGATCCCCGCCATCGGGCCGCTTTGTGTCTCGCTGAAACTGACAGACTCGCCGCGCCTGCCCGTTCCGCCTGCCTGCCATTGTTCGGTTTGCGTGATGTTATTAATGCTGCCGCCTGTGCTCTCAAGCTGGACGGTTTTGCCAGATATCGCGGATCCAATGTTGTTGATATCGCCCAGCGCGCCCAGTTGTAGTGCACTGCCTGCCTGCATCAGGCCAGCATTCAGGTTGCTGATGCTGCTCTGACTACCGATAAACAGGTTTTTGTTTGCGGCGAGGGTGCTGCCGCTATTGGTGACACTGCCGCCTGAAAGTCCGACATTATTGCCAGCAATCACGCTGCCGTTATTCACCGTCACGTCTTTTGGTGACAGATACACTTTTGGCACCATTACCGTCTGGCCGTTGATGCTGGCGGATTCCCACCACAAGATACTGCTGTCGAGCGCGGCGATTTGCGTAGCCGTCAGCGCTACACCAAAGGCCAGTCCAAGCGACTGCTGCGCACCTGCCGCGTTATCCATCAGGTATTGCATCTGCTCGAGATCAGAACCGAGGCCGCTGATATAGCGGCTGCCGGTCTGGTTGATCATAAAGTTGCTGACGTAGCGCGTATCGAATGCCGCATCACCGAGGAAGCGATAATCGTATTCCGGATGCAGGTTAAGTTTGTCGAGGAAGTACGCCGAACCGAGGAATTTATTCTGGTCGGTGTACTGGCTGTTAGTTTCACGCGGAGCCGTACCGGGTTGGATCCCCATTAATGCGTACAGGTCGCCAAACAGGCTTTGATCGAGTTGCCCCAGCCCGTCGAGTTTCGGGTTCGTGGTGATCAGATACGGGCTGTTCGCATCGGTTGAAGGGACAAAATAGCCGTTATTATCCGACGGCAGAGGATACAAGCTGTTGCCCCCGGCGATGTGAGCAACCGCATCGGTGAGACTCTCGTACCATTGCGGCGAGGTGATGTCCGCGCTATCTGCGTTGGCGAGATCTTGCTGCTGAACGCCATCAGGCTGGCTGAGTGTATTTAGCGTCGGGGCAGTGATGATGTTGCTGGTGCCCCCGGCATTCGCCGTGGTGGTGGTGTTGCTGATGTCCTGGGTAAAATTGGCAATGACGTTGCCGCCAGCCTGGATGACGGAGCGGAATATATCACCGTCAGTACTCTCTGTTCGGATATCCCCTGTAGTGACAAAATAGATTGAATTCATGCCCCCAGTGCCGTTCTGAGAGGTTATGCTGGACTCCGTTGCGTACTCACTTCCACCATAAGCATATGACAAATAATGAGTTTCAATGCTTTCTATCCATGACTGGTTATTAAGCGTATTACCACTAAGAATGGCATTGTTAGTCGCTAAAATATGACTGGCATTATTCTCCAGTACATCCGCATGGAGCAGAAGATCGCGGCCAGAAGAGATATGCGCAACGGGTGAACCATTGCTCTCGACAATGACCTGTGAACGGGAAACGGCAAACTGTAATTCAGCGCTGTTGCTATAAGGGGCAGGACGAGACCAATATGCCCCGGCACAACCATTACCACAGCCAGTATCTGCGCGGTAGTAGCCATAATCGTAATTGATACTATCCAGATAGCTTAGCGGGACATCTGCATCAATCGACGTAAGCCATGAGTATTGTCCGGCTAAATCTGTTTCTTCGGTGACATGAGCAACTAATCCTTCCCGCTCATTCACTAAATGCCCGGTATTTATCGTAATATCCCCATTTACCGTCTCGATATTCCCCGAAGTATTCACCACTTCGGCGTTCGCATTGCCCGCCATATCGCGCTGCATCCACAGGCTGTTACCGGCCAGAATATCGCCGTGGTTATTGCGGATGGTATTGGCCAGCAGATACATATTGTTGCCCGCATACAGCAGGGTGGTATTGAGGATACTGCTGGCGGCATTGAGGGTCAGTGAGCCCGCGGTGCCGATAAAACCGGCCACCGTAATATTCTCACGGCTGTTCAGTACCACGTCGCCACCGGCCTGTAATGTGCCTGTGGTGTTCATCGAAATACTGCCTGCGGAGAGGATGCTTGCACCGCTGCCGGTGGTGATTTGTCCGTTATTAGTGAGCGTCGTTCCGGCAGTCAGATTCACCGCCTGGCCTTGCATCACGCTCTGATTATTTATCGCGCCATTGCTGGTGATATCCAGCACGTTGCCTGCCGCCAGCACGTTTTTTCCTGTAAAAGCACCGGTTAATTTCAGGGTTAAATTACCCAGCGCAACCACCTGACCCAACTGTTCGAAAACGCCGCTGGTCAGCAGTAAGTTACCGCCGCTGTAAAGTTTACCTGCGGCCCTGTGGTCAATCCGGTCGGCATGAATCGCCAGATTCGAGGTGCTAAACACCGTCCCTGAGTTATCGATTGCAGCGGCATTCAGCAATACAGATGTGGCCTGTAGCCAGTTATTGTTGGTCAGGCTCGCCGTGTTAAACGTGAGTTCACCGCCGGAGAGGATTTTACCGTCGTTACGTGCGGACGCTGAGGCATCAATACGTGTCGTGCCGCCGCCCTGAATCAGGCCGTAGTTCACGAGATTTGGCGTGGTGAGGTTCAGGGTGTTCTGGCTCAGGACGATACCGGCAGCGCGGTTGGTCAGATTACCGGTGAATGCGAGGTCATTGTTCCCCTGAATACGCCCGCTGTTGTCGACAGAATCGCTGATCAGTGCAATATCCGTACCCTGAATTTGCCCGGCATTATTGACCGTCGCCGCGTTCAGTCTCAGGGCTCCGCCTGTTAACAGCGTTTTGTCCTGTTGCTGAATAAATGCTCCGGTCAGCGCCACTACCAGTCCGTTGACGCCGATGATGTCGCCATTGTTATTTAGCGACGTGCCGTTTATCACCAGATTATTGCCCTGCAATGCGCCACGGTTATCAAGCGACTCTCCCGTCAGGGTGAGATCTGCGGCACTCAGCAGAGAGCCCTGATTAGCGATGTTTTGCGCGGCAAGGCTGGCGTTGCCCTGGCTTAAGATGTCACCGTCGTTACTCAGTGTGCTGGCAAGCGAAACATCCAGTTTATCCGTCCCAAGCAGGGAACCTGTGTTCGTCCAGTCACGGGCGGTGATAACAACATTTTGCCCCTGCAGGGTGCCTGCGGTATTGAGTAAACCTGCATCCAGGGTCAGTGAGCCTGCGGTCAGCGTGCGGCTGGTGCTGCCTGTGCGCAGTTCATCTGCCGTCATGTGCAGCGCAGAAGTTCCTTGCCACAGGCCATCATTACTGAATGTAGCGGACGTCAGTGACAGGCTGTTCCCCATTACCTGTCCGGCATTGAGAACGGTATTCCCGCTGATATCCAGATGCCCCTGACTTAAAAACAAACCCTCACTCAGGTTATTAAAGTGCCCGCTGTTTACAGTGAGATTCGCCGCAGTGGTAACGCCGCCGTGAATCAGATTCTGTGCCGTAAGCGTGAGTGCACCCTGTGCCACCTGAGTGCCATAAAGCGTGGCATCCGTGGCTGTCAGCGTGAGCGAACCATCAGACTGGAGCTGCGCGTCACGCTGGCTGGTCAGTTTATTCGCCTGCACCCTAAGATCGCCGTGGGCGATAACATCCCCGCCCAGATTTGCTTCACGGGTTTTCAGTGAAACATTGCCCAGACTGGTCGAAAGCGAACCTTTTGCGGCGGTCAGTGACTGGCCATCTATTGCCAGTGATTTTTTGCCTGATAAGGTCCCGTTTTGCCGGATATCTTCCGCAGACACAACCAGCGCTTCGTCAGATAGAATTTCTCCGCCTGCTGCGTTGCTCAGTGTTTTTACGGCACTTATCGAGGTAGTGCCTTTGGTTGCAATTTTACCGCTGTTGGACAGGGAACCACTGCTTATGGCGGCGTTATTACCGGCTATCAGCTGGCCCTGATTTGTTATCGTTCCCGCCACCTGTGCTGAAATATCACGCGCCGTATTGACGCTGCTGCGGCCATCCTGTGTTAAATCTTGTGCGTTGAGATTGAGGTCGTTTCCGGCAGTCAAACGGCTGTTGCTTAACGTCAGTTTGCCATCGCTGTTCAGGACGATATTGTTGTCGCTGGCAAAGGTGCCGTTGTTAAGTGCAATGTCCTGCCCGCTGACATTCATACTGCCACTGGCTTTATGTTCACCGCTCAGCGTAACGCTTTCCCCTCTGGCATTCAGGCTGCCGCTGGCAAGGCTGTTTTGCACGGTGAGTTTGCCGCTGGCATCCAGCGTGATATCCCCCTGACGGGCGTTCAGGTTGCCAAGGTTAACTCCCACGCCTTTATCGCTGGAAATCAGTCGGATACGACTGGCGTACATGCCGCCGAGCGCGCCGGTATCCACCGCCACCACGGGTGCTGCGCCTTCACCGGCCATCGCCGTTACGCGGCCATTTTTATCCACGCGGTTAGCGCCGGCGATAACATTCAGCGCGTTAGCATGAATTTGTGCATTCACTTCGGTGGCCCGCGAGATGATTGACAACGCATCCGACTGGCTGGCATTCAACCCCTGGCCTTCAACGGTGATGGAACCTTTTTTGACATCAAGGGATTGTAAGTTGCCACTCGCATCGAACACCGGTTTACCCGTGGTGAGCGTGGCGTTCGGTGTATTGATAAACCCGCAGCCGTTACAGGTGATGCCATACGGGTTAGCAACCATCACGTTGGCCGCTTTTCCTGCGACTTCTGTGTAACCGTTCAGTTGTGAACGGTTCGCGCCCGTCACTTCGTTAATAATGCCGCGCGCTTCCTGGCCTGCTTTCAGGTTGGGGTTGTTCTGAATCAGCCCGCCTAACTGCGTCTGGTTTAGCTGGCCGGTGGCATTATTGAGGATCAGCCCCTCTTTACCGACGTTGTAATTTTGAAACTGGTTATGGGAAATCCCCGCTCCGTTAGGTGTGGCGATATTCACTACCGGCACACCGTTTCCGGCCTTATCGATACCTGTAGCACTATTTGCAGGCGCCGGTGCGGCAAACACCGGGAAAACAGGTTGTCCTGCCAGCAAGCCACAGATCAAATAACTCAGTATGCGTTGAGCAAAACACATTGGTTGTTGATGATTATCCATAATCGTTTTCCCTTAAATCACAAACGCGATGCGGTAATAAATGCTGAGGTGGTCAGGCGCTAACCAGTCCGGATATCGCAACGGTGTACCCACGGTAAACTGGCTGGAGTAGTGACGATTTGTGGTAGAAAGCCCGACAGCGGCTCCCCACAACGTGCCGGACGCCCACGGGTCTTTGTTATCTTTTTGCAGCCAGCCACCGTCGAGTGCGACCACGCTGCTGACCTGGCCGATAAGCGGCAATGTGAACAGTCTGTAGTTCAGCTCGTTACGCCAGTAGCCGCCGTTATCGCCGGAAAGATATTGCTCTTTAAAGCCGCGTACCGAGCTTTCGCCACCGATGGTCAGACGCTCGCTGCCATATAGCCTGTCCGGCGACCACTGACCGTAGACGCTGGTCAGCCACCATAAATCTTCAGCCACCGGCAACTGAAAGCTGCCGTTCAGGCTCCATTTTTTAAATCCGGCTTTCGGCAAATCATCATTTTTGCCGTTATCGTCTTCCGCACCCAGCCAGGACACGCCATGGCTGAAAGTGGGGTTGAAAGTTGCGACGCCACCGAAGATTTTTTGCGTGTGGTTGAGGCCAAACAGCAGGCTGGTCAGCTTGCGACTGCTGCTGTCGAGCAACACATCATTGAGATAGTTATTGCTGATCTGATGTGTCAGTCCGATGGAGGCACCGGTTTTGATATCGCCATCGCGGAATAACACCCGCGAGGTGGTAAAACGGTGGCTGATGCTGTCGCCGGTCGATGCCCAGCCAAAGCCATTGTTGTCAATGGTGCTGAGGTAGTTGCTCCAGCTATAGCTGTAATCAAACAGGTTATAACCGTAGGGAATGCTCAGCCCGGCCTGAACATTTTGTGCGTCATGCGTGGATGAAAAATCGCTGCTGCGCCCGCCGCTGACGAACCATTTATCCGCAATACCCAGCACATTATTGGCCGTCAGTGAGCCGCCAGATTGTCCGGTACCGGTACTTTTCTGCCCGCTGTTATCAAAGTTAAGTGAGAAACTGAGCGGGAATTCCGGCGAGGCGGTGAGATTGACAATGGAATAGCCTGATTTCTTGCCCGGAAGGATCTCTATTTGCACCGGATCGTTGCGCAACCGGTTGATTTGCTCCATACCCTGTTCGATGTCACGCAGGTTAAGAATGCCGCCTTCCAGTCCCGGGAAAGCCATTCTTAATTGTGGCGCTGACATGCCTTCGAGGGTAATTTTCTCAAGACGTCCTTCCAGTACCGAAATATGTAATTCACCCTGAGATAAATCCTGTTCGGTGATAAAAGCCCGGCTGGTTATATATCCCTGGTGAATATACCAGTCAGAGATTTGACGGGTTATCTCCGCAATTCCGTTCATCCCGATACATTGGTTAAGATGAGGTTTATTAATCTCGCGTTGTTTTTTATCAGAAAGAAGTGTTGCGTTATTTATATATATTTTATGAATGTAAAAGCAGGGGCCATTATTTTCTTCTATGTGTGATTCGATGGGTGAAACGGGAGAAAAACTGCGTTGTAGATCATCACGTTGTTGCTGGCTTTGCCTTAATAATTCCTGTTGCTCCTGACGGATCAGGTCTCGGTCTGCCGGATTCAGGGGGGCCGCAACGCCGGATGTAATGATGCCAGCCATTAAAATGGGCAGAATATATTTAAGGAATGAATATTTACACAAGACAAATTTATCCCATGGATAATTAATGGAGTAATGTTTTGATACAGATTTTAATATGATGTTTCGTGGCGACAAATAAATCAAATTTTTTAATGGTATTGAGGGCGGGTGAATTTATTTCGGAGTCGTGCTGATAAGTGATTTAGTGAAATTCACCCGTAAATTATCTTATTCCGTTATAGGAAAGGATTATTAATTCCAATCCATTGCGCTTCACAGTCACTGGTTCCGCAATATAACCGGGGCACGGATGACTCAGTAATGCAAAGGCCGCCGGGGAAAATAACGTCTTCAAGATCAGCACGTTTGGCGGCTCCGGGTTTGAACTGGTTGCGTTCAGCGATGATTTTCAGCGCTGTCCGGTGATACGTCTGGTAGTTGAAAATGAACGAGCAGGCGTAATAGTTCCGGTGCCCCTGCGCATCGAAACGGGCGACATGTTCCAGCACACCGATCTGGTGGCCATCCAGAACATAAGCTGCGTTCACGCCGCACCATTCTTCGGCGGCGACCTGTCCCTGCAACAATGTCGCCTGAGCTATCTTGCCCAGGGTCAGATCCTCCAGTGAATCCAGCAGAATATAGCCGATGGTACCCCGTCCGCCGGTTTCACCCTGCGGACGGGTAAACAGTAATACTTTTCCGTCCGGTAAACCCACCGGACGGATGTCTTTCATGCCCTCAGGCCCGATAAAAAATGGGCGCAGGGAATACAAATCGGTCCCCCGGTACAGCACGGTTTTCCAGCGCAGTCTCCCGCTGGTGTCATCCGCCGGTTCAACACTCACCCCGCCAAAAATAAACTCCTCGCCGATCCGGGCAAAAAACGGATCCTGTAGAGCGAAGACCGGCGCGTCGGGCAGTAATTCGCACTGGCGGACGCCATCAAATGCAAAAAATTTTACCTGTGATAACTCGGAGTTTCTGGGCTCGACACGGGCCGCAATGACCGAAGTATCACCGCACTGAAACGGAGCGGTCAGGTTATAAACATCGTCGTCTCCTGCGCCGGAGAACTGGATTTTTTCTCCGGCGGGTACCGGCAATTTCAGAGTACGAAATTGCCGGAGTAATGTTTCAACCCTGCTCACAGCGGTAATCCGAGATGCGCCCATAAGGCATCGAGCGGCATTGTCGCCAGCCCGATACATTCATCGGCTGCGCCGTAGTAAATTTTCAGCAAATCCTGTTCCAGCAATGCGCCGCAGGTGAACACCACGTTGCCAAAGAATCCTTCTTTCTCATATATCGCTTCAGGCTGTAGCAGCGGCACTGGAGACCTGGAGAGGATGTTGGACGGATTATTCAGATCGAGCAGCATCGCGCCGAGGCAATAACGCTGGTCTTTATCCACGCCGTGATAAATCTGCAACCAGCCGCGCGTCGTTTTCATCAGCGGTGCGCCACCACCCAGCTTCAGCGCATCCCAGTCGCCGGAAGCACTGCCGAGTAAATGGCGATGATTGCCCCAGTGCAGCATGTCCGGTGATTCACACATCCAGATCTCCGGCTTACCAAAATGTTTGGGTGAAGGACGGGTCAGCGCCTGATATTTGCCGTTAATTTTTTCCGGGAAGAAGCAGACATCGCGGTTATCGGGGCAGAAAATCACGCCTTGTTTTTCTACCGTGACAAAATCGGTGGTCGTCGCCAGCGCGGTGGAAATGCCATACGGCGAAATGGCCGAATAGTTGATGTAGTAAACGCCATCGATCAGCGTAATTCGCGGATCTTCACAGCCAAATTGTTCGTATTGCGTATCAGCGGTCAAAAAGGGCTGTGCATCAACACTAAAATCTTCGCCATTCTGACTACGCGCTAACCGCAGATGCGACATCGAGGTCAGCCAGATCACTGAAGGGTCAGCTTTCAGCGCAATCATTCTCGGGTCGCTGAAATCATAGGCCGGGTCGTCACGTCGAAAACGTTTCGTGCCCGCCCGCCAGACGTTTTGCTGGTTCACCAGAAGCGGCACTTCCAGACAATTAGCATCCGTTGAGATCACGCTTTCCGCGACACGAAGCAACAGCAGGGTTTCCCCCTGATACGAACATACGCCTGCGTTAAAAACACAATCGACCTTCCAGCCGGGCTGGGAAGGTGCAACGTGAGCAGGTGTTAACAGCGGATTTTTTTCACTTCTGAGCATTTTCATGGTTTACCTTTTTGATAAGAATTTGGTTTTTTTCCAGCAGCGGTTCATCCGTGCCAAACAAGACTGAATTGCCGTCGGCATAGCCCACGTTGACGACAGGCGGACCGAAATTGATCATCACTTCCAGACATTCCGCACCCAGCTGGCGGCGGAAAATCAGGCATTGCTTAAACAGCGTGAGGTACTGATAGTGGCCACGCTGAAGAGAAGGGTGTGTATTTCTTATGTGGATCAACTGCTTATAACGGGTCAAAATTGATTGTGAGCACTTACTCTCATTTTCGACGTTAATCTGGCTTTCACGGGCATCGGCTGGCGTCCACGGGACAGGTAAACGGGAGGCATCGCGGCAGAAAGGTAATGCGTAAGTAAGCGCTTGCTCCTCATGCATGCCCTGTGAAATAGCGGTGTGATAGTGCGTGATTCCCTGAATATCCCGCATCTGTTGCAAATTCTGCGGGACAAAATCGGTCATGCCGATTTCTTCTCCCTGGAAGATAAAAGGCAAACCCCGGGCGGTCATTTGCAGGGCAAAAACGGCTACAGCGCGGGGAATATCGCGGGGTGATTCACCGAAACGGCTGATCATGCGTGACATATCATGGCTGGAGAAAAACAGTGTCGGTAAACCGGAGAGTGTGTTTTCCATTGCCTGTATTTCGGCGAAGATCGCTGCAATATCGAAGCGTTTCTGGCTGCCAAGGTTGAAATTGAACACCACGTCCAGCAACTCTGTGCCCTGATAAGGTGCCATTACCGGCAATTCATCACTGCCCACTTCGCCAATCAGCAGGAATTCACCTTGCGCACGGATATGGCGACACAGGCGATTCACCACGCTGAGCACACCGGGCTGATTGATATCTTTATCATGAGGGGGCTCTGCGCCTGCCTCAACGGGTGGATGATCTTCCCCGATACCGTCAGTGGTCAGAAAATTAATCACGTCAAACCGGAAGCCGTCGACGCCGCGCGCTATCCAGAAATCGAAGATTTTTTTGATCTCATGCTCAACGGCGGGATTGGACCAGTTCAGGCATACCTGTTGAGGCGAGAATTTATGGTAGTAACTGGCCGTCCCGCCGGGTTCCTGCGTCCAGGCTGAACCGCCAAAGAAAGAGGTCCAGTTGTTGGTTTGCTCACGAAAGAAAAAGAAGTCACGGAACGGACTGTCCGGCTGACGGAGCGCCGCCTGAAACCACGGATGCTGGTCCGAAACGTGGTTAATCACCACGTCGATGACCAGCAAGATATCGCGCTGATGACAGGCCGCAATCAGTTCATCGAAAAGGTCTACTGTGCCAAAGCGCGGATCGACGGCGCAGTGATCACTGATGTCGTAACCATTATCCACCAGCGGAGAGGGATAAAAGGGGGTGATCCAGATGCCGCCAATGCCCAGCTCAGCCAGATAATCCAGTTTAGAAACCAGCCCCAGGAAATCGCCTAATCCGTCAGCGTTACCGTCGCAGAACGAGGGTAAATACACCTGATAAAATACCCGGTCCTGCCATGTTTTCAGGTTGTCCATCATTCAGGCCTGTTATTTAAGTGAAAGCGACATCCCTTCCAGGAAATGCTTCCTGAAGAGGATAAACAAAACGACGATTGGTAAGGTTTGCACTACCGAACCCGCCAGTACCGGGCCGACATAAATGCCATAGGATTTACTGAACGTTGCCAGCAGCACTGAAAGCGGCATTTTGTTGGCATCCTGCATCACAATCAGCGGCCAGAGGAAATTGTCCCAGGCGCTGGTAAAAGTAAAAATCGCGACGATAGCCAGAATCGATTTGTTGAGGGGCAGCATGACATGGAGCAATATTTTGATAAGACCGGCATGATCTAACCTTGCGGCATGAATATAGTCATTTGGCGTGCCTTTAAAACTCTGCGAGATCATAAAAATCCCCCAGCCATTCATCACAAACGGTAAAATAAGGGCGCCATAGGAATTAATCATGCCGAGTTCACGCATCAGCACGAAATGCGGAATAATAAACATGAAAGCCGGAAAAACCATTTGCAGGATAAGCAGGTTTTTGAAAATATCCCGGCCTTTAAATTCCATTTTTGCCAGCGCATAACCAATTAAACAGGAACTCAGCGTGACGCATACCGTTATGGTTAATGTAATGAATATGGAGTTAAACAATGTGCGCAGAAAGGGTTTTTCCGCTTTACCGGTACCATCAAACAGGAAAATATAATTATCGAATGACAGCGGGCCGGAAAAAAGAGATGTCGTATAAATATCGGCTGTATTTTTAAACGAACCGATTAACATCCACAAATACGGATATAACCAGGTGATGGCCAGCGCAAACATCAGCAGGTGGATCGCCACGGAGCTGATTGTTTGTTTCAGTAAAAATTTTTGTACAGGAGCGACGGCTCCCGTCTCCACAGATTGTGTCTTCATCATACGATCTCGATTTTCTTTTCCAGACACCGGCGCAATATCCAGATCAATGTGAAACTGAACAGCGCGACAATAATTGACATGGTAGCGGCCCAGCTTGGCTGCATCTGCCGGAAGGCGGCTTCATACATCACCACCATTGGCGTGGTGGTGCTTTTCAGCGGACCGCCTCCGGTGATGAGATAGGGTTCGGTGAAAATACTGAACGCTACTGTGATCGCGAGAACCAGCACCATGACTATCTGGGCATTCATCAGGGGCAATGTGATATGCCATATTTTTCCGAGGCCCGTGGTTTTATCGAGATCGGCGGCATCGTAAATATCTTTGGGAATAGTAATCAGCCCGGAATAAAAAATCAGGCCGTAATAGCCGACAAATTTCCAGGTGATAATAAGGGCAATCGATAACATGGCGAAATCCGGATGGGTGAACCACGGGACGTTAACGCCAAACATGTCCATCAGGAACGTATTTATCGGTCCTGTTTCACTGAACAGTTTGGAAAATACAATGGAATACGCCACGCCGGATGAAACATTGGCGAGCAGGAAGCTCAGGGCAACAAACGCTTTGCCATATTTTATTTTTCTTAATCCGAACGCGAATAATAATGAAGACACCAGGACAATGGGCAGATAGTAAGCCAGAAATTTAAATACGTTATACATCGCCGTCCAGAATAAAGGATTCTGCATGACGGCGATAATATTCTTCACGCCGTTAAAAGACGGTGCGCCAATAAATTTCCAGTCAGTAAAGCTCAGCACCGCCAGCCAGAGAAAAGGATAAAGCCAGAATACCAGCGAATATCCGAGGTAAGTGGAGGCCAGAAGGCCTCCGAGTGATGACTCTTTCATTTTTATCATCACTTACTGCTCCAGCGTTTTGTCGATCTCTTGTGAGGACGCCTGAATCACCTCGGGTATCGGGCTATTTTTAAACACCAGTTTTTCAATCATTTGCGTCATCGTCCGCTGGACTTCAACGGTTTTAGTGACTGGTGCTGGCGGAACCGCTTTCGATACGTAGGAGGCGATCGCATTAACCAATGCGTGCTGTTGCAGATACTCTTCAAAAATCGGATTACTTTGCAGATCTTCCCGGGCAGGCGGCATGCCGGTGAGTTCCAGCCAGCGTCGGTCATGTTTAGGATCGCTGTATACCCATTGAATAAACTTCCAGGCGTCGGCCTGCACTTTTGACGTACTGAACATCACGATCCCTTTGCTGTCGGCCATGGTGGCAACGCCGGGTTCGCCGGTTTGTGTCGGCATCGGGCCGATACGGATGGTTTTTAACACTTCGGGAAATTGTTTCTGATAGCGGTCGATATCCCATGGACCACGTACCGCGCCCAGCACGGTTCCCGCTGCCAGCGGATCGTCTGCGGCGGTGAAGTCGTAGCTGGTCCATTTGTTCGCAAACATTTTGTTGAGGAAGGTGAGGGTCTGTTGTCCGGCTTCGTTATCAAAGCTGGATTTGTGATCCTGAATATACGGGCTGCCCTGAGAGGCAGCGTAATACAGCGGAATAAAGTCAAACCAGCGATCCCACCAGTTTTTGCCGCTGGTGATTTGCAGACTGTAACCTTTCTGGTTTTGCGTTATCCGTTCTGACAGCGTGTAAATCTCATCATAGGTGGTCGGCACATGATCAAAACCTTGCTCAGCCAGCAGATCGCTGCGCCACCAGTACACGACCGGGCTGATATAAATCGGGATAACATTTTGCTGCCCTTCGAACTGCCATGATGCCATGGCTTTCCCCATATGTCGGGTTTCAACCAGTTCCTGAAAACCGGGCATTTTGGCGTAGTCATTGAGTTGTTTAAGTTCAGATAACTGTTTCGCGAAGCCGATAAAAATATTGGTGGATATATCGGGCTCAGTGCCTGATGCCAGCGCGTTCATAATGGCTTCTTCAGAACTCCCCGCAGCCGGTATTGGCGTGAATTCCACCTTCCTGTTGGCCGGATTACTGTTCCATTCTTTTACCACCTCGCCCCAATACACTTCCTGAGTAACATTAGGCGCTATCCACATTTTAATGCTGGTTTGATCTTTCTCCTCAGGCCCGCAGCCCGAAAGAAATAACGTGATACCTGCAAGTGCAGCCAGTTTCATTATTTTCATGCTGTATCCTATTTCCATTAGGTTGTTATTAATAATTCATCATTATATTTAATGGTTATTTATATTATATTTTTATGAGTGGACTTCTATTTTAAACGCTAGCATGGACATACAATCAGTAAACGTTATTACGGTCACAGAAATGATTTTGTTTAACGTTAAACTTTATTTTATATATTCATTGCAATAGCCTATTTTCTGTGAGTATATATTGGCGAGTTAAGGGTTTTTCAGACGGGGGATTTCATTTATTCAAAGCATTCAGGAGTGTGTAAACTGAGTAAGATAACCTTAAAGTCAATTTCCCGTGAATTAGGGGTGACGCATACGACGGTGTCGAATGCATTTAATAATCCGGGAAAGTTATCTGAATCCTTAAGAAAACGAATAATTAATTATGCGCATTCCGTTAATTTCTACGGCCCTGATAATATCGGGCGCGCATTACGTACCGGCAGGTCGGATGCGATTGGCATTATCTTCAATGACACGCTGAGTTATGTTTTTACTGACAGCCATGACGTGCAGCTCATGCAGGGCATCGCGGGTGAATGTGACCGGAAAGGTGTCAGCATCATCCTGATCCCGTTGCATAACGGACAGGGCGCGCGGGCCAGTGTGATTAACACTGCGGTAGATGGCTATATCCTTAATGCGACGCACAATAATGACCAGATTATCGCTAAGGCATTGTCAAAAAATCTGCCTGTGGTGACCACGGATTTTAAAATTCCCCCGCACAGCAGTGTCTCCATTGATAACTACCGGGCGATGAGGGAAATTTGCCTGCACCTGCTGGAAAAAGGACACCGTGAATTCGGCATTATTTCATTTCCTTCACTGCAGGGGCGTAAGGGTGTCGTGCCATTGAGTCAGGATATTTCAGGCGATAATGACGTTATGATCACCCGGGTGAAATCTTGTGTGGAGACTTTCCGCGAATGGAATATCGAACTCGATAATTGCTTTCTTTGTGAAACAAGCCATCACGAGATGTTTGGCGAAATAGCAGCGCAGGAATTACTTAAAATAAATCCGGGAATAACCGCGTTTATTTGCCTGTCTGACCGCTTTGCGCAAGGTGCGATTAATTATTGCCGGCAGGCCGGGTTACGTGTTCCGCAAAATATCGCGATTACCGGATTTGATAATATTCCCCGGCCAGAGAATGAAATCGGGCTCACTACCATTGCCCAGGATCCGGTTAGAAAAGGTGAGATAGCCGCGGCCTTGCTGCTGGAGGGGAAAAATAATATTCACTTCGACCTTGAGTTTACGTTAATTATACGTGGTTCTACCTGATTCCCGGTGGGGCCATAAAGACGCAAGTACTTATGTCTATTTTCAGGATGAAATATGGCCTTATTAACGTGTTTTAAAGCTTACGATATACGCGGTGTTTTGGGCAGCGAATTAAACGAGGATATTGCTTACCGTATCGGTTGTGCATTTGCGCATTTTTATCGCCCAAAACGGGTGGTGCTGGGCAGTGATATTCGCCTGACATCACCGGCTCTCAAGCAGGCCGTTGCGCGCGGACTGATGGATCAGGGCTGCGGCGTGATTGATATTGGTATGACCGGCAGCGAAGAGGTGTATTTTGCCACCCGTTCCCTGCAGGCTGATGGCGGAATTCAGATCACCGCCAGCCATAATCCGGACAATTATAACGGTATGAAGCTGGTAGGACGGGATGCAAGACCTGTCAGCAGCGAAAACGGTTTACACAATATTCAGGCGCTGGCCGAAAATCATCTGTTTTCGGCAGTGGCGCAGCCCGGTTGGTATCAGCAGCTTTCAAACCGCCGCGCTTATCTGGATCATCTGCTTAGCTATTTAACGTTGCCGTTCGGACGGCCGCTGCGGGTGGTGGTTAACGCAGGAAACGGAGCGGCTGGCCCGACGCTGGATGCGCTGGAACACGCCTTTCTGGCACGCGGTATTCCCCTTACGCTAATAAAAATTCACCATGAGCCGGACGGCACTTTCCCCCACGGTATTCCCAACCCGATGTTGCCGGAAAACCGACTGGCGACATGCGATGCGGTGCGTGAACATCAGGCGGATTTGGGCATTGCCTGGGACGGTGATTTTGACCGTTGCTTCATCTTTGATGAACAGGGTGAATACGTTGAGGCGTATTACATTGTGGGATTGCTGGCTGAACTGTTTTTGCAACGCTCGTCCGGCGAAAAAATCCTTCATGATCCGCGTCTGGTCTGGAATACCCGCGACATTGTCAGCGCCAGACACGGTATCGCCATCGAAACCAAAACCGGCCATGCCTTCATCAAAGAAAGAATGCGCAGTGAAAACGCTATTTACGGCGGTGAAATGAGCGCCCATCACTACTTCCGCGATTTTGGTTACTGCGACAGCGGGATGATCCCGGCCTTGCTGGTACTACAACATCTCAGCCAGTGCAGCCGGAAAATGTCCGGACTGATTGCTGCCCGTAAAGCCCTTTTCCCGGTATCCGGCGAAATCAATATCTCCGTCAGTCAGCCCGCTGAGGCCATCAGCCGTGTCCGCGACCATTACCAACATCAGGCGCTAAGTATCCGCCAGACTGACGGGCTGAGTATGGAATTCGATAACTGGCGGTTTAATTTACGCGCTTCCAATACTGAGCCGCTCCTGCGCCTCAACGTCGAAACCCGACAATCCACCGCGCTGTTAACTGAAATCACCGGAAAACTGCTCGCCCTTGCCGGGGCGTAACCGCTCATCTTTTTGTTTTAAAGGACAACGTTATGTCAGGCTTAACACTCAAAAATATCAAAAAATACTATGACAAAACTGTCGTGATCCCCGATTTGTCTCTGGAGATCCACTCCGGTGAGTTTTTGGTACTGGTCGGTCCGTCAGGGTGCGGGAAATCAACGTTACTGCGCATGATTGCCGGGCTGGATGCGCTGAGCGACGGGACTATTCACATTGAAGAAACTGATGTGACGGATTTACCCGCCGGGAAGCGCGGTCTGTCGATGGTATTTCAGTCCTACGCGCTTTATCCGCACATGACCGTCAGACAGAATCTGGCATTTGGTCTGAAAAATATCCGCACGCCGCCGGAAGAAATTGCCCGACGCATAAGCGAAGCGGCCCTGATCCTGCGGCTGGACGACATGCTCGACCGGTTACCGCAAAATCTTTCCGGCGGACAGCGTCAGCGCGTCGCTATCGGGCGTTCCATTGTTCAGCAGCCGAAAGTTTTTTTGTTTGATGAACCGCTGTCGAACCTTGATGCCGCGCTGCGTGTGCAGATGCGTCAGGAAATCAGTCAGCTACATGCCCGTCTGAAAAACACCATGATTTACGTGACCCACGATCAGGTCGAGGCCATGACACTGGCGGACCGGATCGTGGTGCTTAACAAAGGTCACATTGAGCAAATTGGCACGCCGGTTGAGCTGTATAATTGCCCGGCCAGCCTGTTCGTCGCCGGTTTTATCGGTACGCCGAAAATCAATGTGATCCCGGCACAAGTCGTCGGCCGCCAGCTGAGTATTGACGGCCAGCCGATGTACCCGCTGGAGGATAAATTCCCGGCGGCGCAGGATGGACAAATGGTGTCGCTGGCCATCCGCCCTGAGCTGTTGCGCCTGAATGAAGTGACGGATCATGCATTTGAAGTTTTGGTTGATTTCACTGAATTGCAGGGTGATTCCACGCTGGTATATGCGCGCGTTGGTGAGCACATCCTGAAAATGAAATCGTCGAAACAGCTCTCCTTTGCTAAAAACACACCGCTCAGGTTCGGGTTTAATGCTGCCAGTGTTTTACTGTTTGATGAAGCAGGCAGGCGCATCCTTCCCGACGCCGCGTAAAAACAAAAAAGGCACCTTCCAGTGCCTTTACGACGAAGATAAATCAAAGTCAGATGTTTTTAGCCAGCTGCGCTTTGTGTTTGTTTTCACTCAGCATGGTCAGTAACAGCAACAGAACAGCCAGCACACAACCGGCGATCATCACGATAAAGCCACCGTCCCAGCCAAAATAATCCACGGTATAACCGACAATGGCGCTGGCCGCGACCGAGCCGCCCAGATAACCAAACAGTCCGGTAAAGCCTGCGGCGGTACCGGCTGCTTTCTTCGGTGCCAGTTCCAGCGCATGTAACCCAATCAGCATCACCGGCCCGTAAATCAGGAAACCGATGGTGATCATACAGGCCATATCAATACCCGGATTGCCGACCGGATTCAGCCAGTAAACGACGGTAGCGATAGTCACCAGCACCATGAAGAACACGCCGGTGGCACCACGATTGCCTTTGAAAACTTTGTCCGACATCCAGCCACACAGCAGCGTGCCGGGAATGCCAGCGTATTCATAAAGGAAATACGCCCACGAGGATTTATCCAGCGCGAAATGCTTCACTTCTTTCAGATACGTTGGTGACCAGTCGAGAATGCCGTAACGCAGCAGATAGACAAAGACGTTAGCCAGTGCGATATACCACAGCAATTTGTTCGGCAAAATGTACTGCATGAAAATCTGTTTCGCCGTCAGTTCCTGCTCGGCGGACTCTTTCACATAGTCCGGCGGATAATCGTTTTTGTATTCTTCAATGGGCGGCAGACCACAGGATTGCGGTGTATCGCGCATGGTCATGAAGGCAAACACCGCCAGCAGAATTGCGCCGAAGGCAGGCATATACAGCGCTGCATGCCAGTCGTTAAACCACGCCATACCGAGCAGGAACAGCAGCGGAGGAATACCGCCGCCGACGTTATGCGCACAGTTCCACACCGACACCACGCCGCCGCGTTCTTTCTGCGACCACCAGTGCACCATCGTACGTCCGCACGGCGGCCAGCCCATGCCCTGGAACCAGCCGCACAGGAACAGCAACACAAACATGATGGCAATGCTTGAGGTTGCCCACGGCACGAAGCCCATAAACAACATCACGGCCGCCGCCAGAATCAAACCAGCGGGCAGAAATACGCGCGGATTCGAACGGTCAGACACCGAACCCATGATGAATTTTGAGATGCCATAAGCAATGGAAATCCCGGACAGTGCGAACCCTAAGTCTCCACGGGAGAAGCCCTGATCAATCAGATAAGGCATGGCCAGCGCGAAGTTTTTGCGCACCAGATAGTAGGCCGCATAACCGAAGAAAATCCCCATGAAGATTTGCCAGCGGAGACGGCGGTACAGCGGATCGATGTGAGCCTCATCAACAGGAGCTTTGTGGGGCGCGGGTTTAAAGATACTGAGCATAAATGCCTCCGATGGCATAAATCAGGGCGGACTCATCATGAGCCACGGACGAAATGGCGGAGCCAATGTGTTCCAAAACGAACATCATTTTAGCCATTCGCGCACAAACGAACTGTGATTTATGACTGAAATGTTACATTTTTATTACAGAGGGAGGCGATTTTGTGAGCGAGGGTGACAATAAGAAACAAAAAAAGCGGAGACTAAGCCCCGCCTGGCAGGTTCGTGACATATCAAAAGACTCATTCTAAATCGTCAGACATTCTTTTCGGCACTAAGCTGTCATGCGCTCATTCCACGTATCCTTGTATATAATATTCCCTTCTACATTTTTCCAAGTTATGGCTTGATAACGTAATTCGATATTTTCTATATGTGTACTTGTCATTCCATTTGGAAGCAAATAGGGGGAAATAGATGTGATTTTGACGTTTTCTAAAATAATATTGAAATATTCACTTTCAATCCCCGCATCCAATATGTGATACATTTTTATTATTGCGGATTGCAGTGTGCGGCCTTCACATAATGCCCGGAAAAGAAGCGGTGTGGTTTGGTCAAACTCTTTTTGCATAATAATCGGTGAATGAATTCTTGTTCCTGTTAATTTTCCCATGTGCTGATCAACAGGAATGTTAACATTGTGTGATAATGATTTTAACTCAATGGAACCGAGCCTGGCGGGTATAAGACATCCCCCAACAATAGGCGAGCCATTTTCATCAGTTAACCAAATGTGAGCTGGGTTTGACATATTTTATATCCTTATATAATCCGAGTGCATGAAATTTACCGTGAGAATAAAAAAACGAAAACTAGCATCAGCAGGAAAAACGCCGCAATTGACTGTATCGCGATATCAGGAAAAAAACTCACCATAAATACACCGAAGATCACAGTTGTAATTAATGGAATGTAAGTCCAGAAAAAATAAGACAGTTGATGTTTAAACCATCGCTTTAAAAAATTAATCATGATGTTCACCTTACCATATCAATTATTGTTTTGGCGACTTCATCATCTGATGTAAGATTCGTGCTAAAGGAGTGAGCTTTCATAAAAAGAGGCTCAACTAAAAAATACATCATTTCTAATTTTCGCATATATAACGCGTAGTAATATGCAGGACTCAGAACCTGCAACGTTCCGCACTCTCTGCAGCTTCCTGTACGTATCCGTAAAAGCCTATTCCGGTAGCGGCAAGTGCGGACACCTTCCCAATTTTCTGGCTGAAGCTGGTATGAATATTGAATCCAAGGCAAATGGACGTTGTTATGCCTAATGCAAATGATTGTGTCGTCAGAGAACTCGTTGATATATTTACGCTTGCTTTCATTAAGGTGCGCTGGATATAGTGTAGTTGGCTTTGGTTTCTATTTTTAATAAGTGATTCGACATAAATCTGTATCATGTCAGATATGATCCTTCTGTCTTTAATTAACTGCTGTAAAGACTCAAGGAATCGAACATCTTCTCGTTTCAGCTTTGCGCAAACATCTTGATAATTCTCCGTAAAACATGAAGTGTAATACACTAGCCTTGTTGCGCCATCCTGAATTCTGTGAGATTGATCGAGAATCTGCTCCTTAACTCCGGTAACCGCTGCATCCAACTTTTTTGCAAGTATTTCATCATTCGCCAACTTATTAATAATAAAATCACTATGGTACATAACTTATTCCTTAAGTTAATTATTCCATTTTATGATATGTGCTGGTTAAAATATATAATAATACTATCAGTTACTCTCTGTTATATACCACTGTACTTCATTGTAAATAATATAACGATATATTTTCACCTTATAAATGAGGCGGATTGGTAAGGTCGAGTCATGGCATAATACAAAAAAAAAGCGGAGCCTGAGCTCCGCCTGATATTTTCACACGGTCTGAAATTATTGAATTTTCAGTGTGCTGATAATGGCTTCCGCATCGGTCTGCGCCTGCTGCTGATTATCAGCAGGCAGAGTAATTTGCAGGGTCAGCAGATGGCTGTCGACCTTGCCCAAAACGATAGACGAATAGGCTTTCTGACCTGCAGAAGTGATCACGCTGTCGTACTGCTGCAATGTCTGGCCGTTGACCTGAATAGATTTATTGGTGACGACTTGCAGATTGGTATCGCGCGCTTTTTGCTGATCCTGTAAACGACCCGCCAGAACGTCCAGTGATTCCGGGGTGTTATCACCCAAAATGACAATCACCGCTTTCTGCCCGGTGCTGTCTGCATACACGTGCATATTATTTGCCTGTGTGCCCAGTTTACCGCTCTGGTCGCTCATTCCCTGCGGCAGGGAGAAGGTGACTTTGCCGTCCAGCAGGCTGACCGGCGTGGTGGCTGCCGTGGCTGCGGCCGCTGGTGCGCCTTTATCTGCGGCAGGTGCATCGGTCGACTTACCGTCACACGCAGCCAGACCGGCGATCAGTACTGCCATTCCCATCATTTTCGCGATATTACGCATCGGGCTTCCTTAAGTGGCCTGTTCACCAGGCTTACATGTTGACTTAACAGCCTTTATGGCAACCTATTCAGGCCACAAATGCAAGTCAGATTATGGCGCGATTTGTGTCTTCCCGGCGACCCGGTTTAGTGCGCACTGATAGCGGAATGCGGGTTGTTTCCTTGTGCTGATAAACGCTTAAGCAGCATATTCAGCAGCATGCCGTACATCGGCAGGAAGAACACCAGGCAGATCAGCACCTTGAAGGTGTAATCCACCATCGCTATTTCTACCCAGTGCTGTGCCATAAAGGCATCGCTGCTTTTGTAGAAAGCGATAAAGAAGAAGGACAGGGTATCGCTGATATTGCCGAGGAACATCGAGGCGACCGGTGCTATCCACCAGCGGCGGTTCTGGCGCAGGCGGTTAAACACATGAACGTCAAGAATTTGCCCCAGCACATACGCCATAAAACTGGCGGTGGCGATACGCGCGACCATGATATTCAGGCTGCTGAGCGCTTCCACGCCTTGCCATTGCGCTTCAAAGAATAACGCCGAGATGACATAGGAAATGGCCAGTGCAGGCACCATCACGGAAAGTATAATCCGTCGTGCCAGCGGCGCGCCAAATATACGGACGGTCAGATCGGTAGCCAGAAAAATAAACGGGAAAGTGAACGCGCCCCAGGTGGTATGGAAACCAAAAATGGAAACGGGTAACTGAACCAGATAGTTACTGGAGGTGATGATGGCGATGTGGAATAGCGAAAGCCATATCAGCGCGGAAAACCGCTGCTGAGCAGTAAAAGAGTACATATATGTGACCTTTTTTTATGAATAAATTGGGGTGAGGGAACCCAAGAAAATTTTTACTTTCGCACCCGTAATGGCGTGCGGCGCGCATAGTACCTGTTTGCGCACCGTTTGCGCAACAGATCTACCGGTTAATTTTAGCGCAATGAGCCGTGTTTGTTGCGCCAGAAAACCAGCGGGTTAAACTATCCGCCTTTGCCAAACAACCGCCCATTCACGTATGTAGATGTTGAGACACGAAATGACCGACCCCTTTATCAATCCTGACCATCAGCTTGATGCGTTGGGTCTGCGTTGCCCGGAGCCAGTGATGATGGTTCGTAAAGCGGTACGCACCATGCAAGACGGCGAAACGTTATTGATCATCGCTGATGATCCGGCGACGACCCGCGATATCCCCGGTTTCTGCCGTTTTATGGAACATACGCTGCTGGCGTCGGATACCGAAAGCGTGCCGTACCGCTATTTGCTGTGCAAAGGGTTGGCAGAAAAACAGGGCTGATGGCTCAGCCCGTGTTGTTTATTTCGATTTATTGCGCAACAGCCTTAACGCATTGGCGGTCACCAGCGCCGTTGCGCCGGAATCCGCCAGCACCGCCAGCCATAATCCGGTCAATCCCATCAGCGTGGTGACCAGGAAAATCGCTTTCAGCCCCAGCGCAATCGTGATGTTCTGACGGATATTCGCCCGTGTAGCACGCGAAAGGCTGATCATCTGCGCCAGCCCGCTCAGGCGGTTATGCGTCAGTGCCGCATCCGCCGTTTCCAGCGCGACGTCCGTTCCGCTTCCCATCGCAATACCGATAGTCGCGGCTTTCATGGCGGGCGCATCGTTAATGCCGTCACCGACCATGGCTACCGGTTTCAGTGCATTCAGCGCGGTGACCGCTGAGACTTTATCCGCAGGCAGTAAGCCCGCACGGAAATCAATGCCGAGCCGGTCAGCTATGGTTTTCGCCGCCCGCGGATTGTCGCCGGTCAGCATGACCGCCGACACGCCGAGCGCTTTGAGTTTCTGCAATGCCTCGGCCGCGTCATCCCGCAGACGATCCTGCATGGCAATCAGCCCGATCGCGTTTTCTTCCTGCAACACCACCACCACGGTTTTTCCGCTGGATTCCCAGTCAGTAATTTGCGCAAGGGTTTCAGTTGTCAGGCTGTTTTCAGCCACACTTTTCGGTGCCAGCACCTGAATTTTGCGGCCTGAAACGAGGCCTTCCACGCCGGAACCGGCCAGCGCGCGGCGATCCTGCGCCGTGAGCGGTAGCGGATTACTGGTTTTTGCACGGGCCAAAATCGCCTGCGCCAGCGGGTGATGCGAACCTTCTTCCACCGCTGATGCCAGACTTAATACTTCGCCTTCGCTGGCGCCGTTCAGCAGTAAAACGTCGGTAACTTCAGGTTTGCCTTCGGTCAGCGTACCGGTTTTATCCAGGGCAACGGTTTGAATCAGCGCCAGCTGTTCCAGCGCTGCACCGCCTTTGATCAATGCACCCTGACGCGTGGCCGCTGCCAGCCCGGACGTAATCGCTGCTGGCGTCGAAATCACCAGCGCACACGGACAGCCAATCAGCAGCAGCGTCAGCCCGCGGTAAATCCAGGTTTCCCACGATAGCCCCATCGCCAGTGGCGGCACGATAATCACCAGCAACGACATCAGCATAATGACCGGCGTGTAATAGCGGCTGAAAGTATCGAGGAAACGCTCGATCGGCGCACGGCGTTCATCGGCTTCTTCAATCAGTTGCAGGATGCGGTCAATGGCGCTGTTGCCCGGCGCGGAAGCCACTTCGAGGCGTGCCAGCCGGTCAACGCACAGGCTGCCTGCGGGCACTTTTTCACCGGCCAGATGATCCACCGGAACTGATTCGCCGGTCAGCGCGCTTTCGTCGAAACTGGCGGCGCTTTGTAAAACAGCGTCGGCAGGCAGGCGTGCACCTGCTGCGATTTCAATGATATCGCCGGGACGCAAGCTGCTGACCGGCACGGTTTCAGATTTGCCATTCACAATGCGGACAGCGGTATCCGGGATCAGCGCCATCAGCGCTTTTACGCCGCTGCGTGCCCGGCTGGAGGCAAAAGCCTCAAGGCGTTCGCCCACCATAAACAGCAACAGAACCATGGCGGCTTCGGCTGTCGCACCGATAAAGAGTGCGCCGATCGCGGCGATACTCATCAGCGTTTCGATGGCGAATGGCGAACCGGCGCGGGTCTGGCGAATCGCCTGACGCAGTACCGGCCAGAGCCCGACCAGTGTCGTGGCGATAAACGCGATGTTACCCATCTGCGGGTTGAAATGATCGAGCACCCAGCTCAGTAGCATCAGAACCGAAAGAGCGATCAGCGGCAGCGCTTCCTGCAAACGGGAAGGTTCGGCGGTGGGTTTTTCCTGCGGTTTGTCGAGCGATTGCAGGGTAAAACCTGCGGCGGTAACGGCATTTTGCACGTGTTGGGTGATATCAAAACCTGCATCAATCACCAGCTTTTCAGTAGCGAACAGCACTTTAGCGTGGCTGATACCATCAATACCTGAAACGGCTTTTTCAATTTTTCGGGCACAGGCAGGGCAGTCCATACCTTGTACTTTCCAGCTGTATTGCTGACTGCCGGAAAGCGGTGAGGCGGGTTCGTCTTCGCCCGGCGAACCTTCGGCGTTGCCATCGTCCGATGTATGTGAGTGCTCACCTGTTTTTGGCGCACAGCAGCTGTCAGTGGTGGAGCAGGCGGAAACCGCCAGCGGGGGTTTTTCGCTACAGCAGCCAGCCGGATGTGTGCCGGGCTGCGCAATAGCGCCAATTTTGTTGATACGCAGTGCAGGCGCATGTTTGCCCTGACATCCGCAGCGACAGGTGTTGTTTTTTTGCAGTGGGATCATAAAGCCTCCGGTTCGAAACCGAGTGGAATTACCCCCAGTGTAAACGTTGGAGTCGGCTCTAAGGTCAACAAGTATTTTATCAGCGGAACCAGAACGGTTCCGCTGTGGGATATTACAGGTATAACGACCGGACTATCAGGAAGTGCCCGCCGAAATAACAGGCGGCAACCAGCGCGTCGGCGGCGCGGAAGGTGAAGCGGTATCGGCTGAGCAGCCAGAAAATATTCCCCAGCAGTAACAGCGCTGCGCCGCAGAACAGCGAAAACGCCATGTCGGTACTGCGGGCAAAATACTGTTCGCCAGCCAGCCAGACCATCAGCAGGGTCATGGCGATGTAAGTGGTCACTGGCCATCGCAGCTCCGCCAGCCGTGTCCAGATCACTGCGAGAAGTATCGCCCCGATGATCAGTAACGTCAGCGGCAGCGGCCAGAAGAAGGTGATGGTCATTTGGCTGGCGAAACTCAGCGTATACAGCAGATGCGACAGGAAGAAGGCACCGATGGCGTACATGAAGCGTTCTTCAGGCAGCAGTAACAGGCTGTCTGCCACCAGTGTCGCCGCCAGACCCAGTAAGATCAGATAGCTGTAAACGTTGAGTGTCGGCGCCTGCCAGGCCAGCAACAGCAGTAATAGTAAGGTGACGGGTTTAAAGACCCAGCGCTGCCAGCGCGGGCCACGATAGCTGGCGTCAACGAACAACCAGCCAGAGAAAAATACAGCGAGGAATGGCCAACTCATTGTTTATCCTTTTATATTTCAGAACAGAACATAAAACCGATGTCAGGGTCTGCTTGCGGGAAAACACATCCTGTTTTCCTGAACTTGCTTTCAGTGTAGGAGAGAGAGCATGGCGGCGACAATCAGAAATCCCCGTAACGGCGGGTCTGATGAATGTTGGTTTAGGATAGGGGGAATTTACGGCGCAGGGCGCGCCGTAAAAGCGGGGATTACTTTTTGGCTGGCAACGGAGGCTGTTTTTTCTGCCACGCCATCAGTTCGAAGACGCCGAACAGGAAGATGCGGGTTTGCAGCCACGGCCCGATGGTGTCCTTTTCCTTGCCCTGCGTGGCTTTAAGCAGCATCACCTGCAGGCCATGCATAAAGAACATGAAGACAATTGCCACGTCTAAAAAGTATTTGATCGGCTTCGGGAACGGGTGGATCAGGTTAAACGCCAGAAACGCCCAAATACATAACATCAACAACCGACCAATATTGATCAACATCTTACTGCTCCTGTTCTGGTGAGCCGGTTTCAGGCGTCACATCGCGATGATAAAGACGATAAGCAACTTGTCCGGCGACTTTCTCACGGTGTAAGCGCCAGCGGGCAGGCACATCCAGCGTGTCATGTTCGGCTTCTGTTTCGACATAAATCCAGGCTTCATCGGCCAGCCACTGGTTTTGCTCCAGCAGGTTCAGGGTGTCTTGCAGAATGCCTTTGCGGAAAGGCGGATCGAGGAAAACCACATCAAAGGCGCTTCCGGCTTTTGCCAGCCAGTTCAGGGCATTGACGTTAAATACTTTCGCATCACTGGCGTTTAGCAGCGCCAGGTTTTTCTCTAACTGTTGCGCAACCGGGCGCTCAAACTCCAGCAATGTCGCGCTGGCCGCATAGCGGGACAAGGCTTCCAGACCGAGTGCGCCGCTGCCTGCAAAACAGTCCAGACAATGTGCGCCCTGTAAAACTGGCGCAAGCCAGTTAAACAGCGTTTCGCGCACGCGATCGGTGGTCGGACGCAGCCCCGGGCTGTGGGGGACCGGAAGTTTGCGTCCGCGCCATTGTCCGCCAATAATTCGGATCTGGCCTGCGGCGGGCGTGTTGGGTTTCTTTGCCATAGTTCGCTTGTGTCATCCAAAGCCGTCGGGCTTCGTTGCCTATCGTTTGGAGGGCTATTCTACCGGTGTGCGGGCAATGGGCAAATGTTTAACATTGTCGATTGAAAAACCAGCGGAATTCAATACGCGGGCGTGTTGCCCGCAGGGGAAAGTGATAGACTGCCTGACCATAACCCTATTAATAATCCGTTCGCCAGTCATTAACGGCGAGGAGTGAAGTTGTAAAATGGCAAAAGATAAAAAACGCGGTTTCTTCTCCTGGTTCGGTCGTGGCCGTCAGGAAGAAGAGCAGCAGAAGGAAGAAACACGCGAAGAACAGCCGGTTGTCGAAGAACAACTGACGGAAGAACCGGCAGTCCCGGTAGCTCGCGAGCCTGTTGCAGAACCTGAAGTTGAAGCAGAACCTGAAACTGAACCGGCCGCACACGTTCAACCTGAGCCTGAAATTGAACCTGAGCCATTCGTTGAGCCGGAACCGGAAATTGTACCCGAACCGCTGACAGAGCCTGAGCCGGAAGACAAACCTGAACCGGTTCGCGAGCAGGCCGCCGCTGAACTGGCAGAAGAAATTGTTCACATCACTGAGCAGGTTGCCGCGCAGCCTGCCGTTGTTGAAGATATCGCTGAAGACGAATTTGTTGAATCGGCAGAAGAAATTGCCGAAGATCTGCGTCAGGACGCCATTGATTCGATTGATGATTCTGTCGCTGTGGAAGAACCCTTACCTGTGGCGCTGGATCCGATTGTGGTGCTGCCCGCCGGTGAAACCGAGCAGGAACGCCCAACCAAAGAAGGGTTCTTCGCCCGTCTGAAACGCAGCCTGGTCAAAACCAAGCAGAATCTCGGCTCCGGTTTCGTTGGTCTGTTCCGTGGTAAGAAAATCGACGACGATCTGTTTGAGGAGCTGGAAGAACAGCTGCTGATCGCCGACGTTGGCGTCGAAACCACCCGAAAAATCATCACTTCACTGACTGAACATGCCTCGCGTAAGCAACTGAAAGACGCAGATGCGCTGTACGGCAAGCTGAAGGAAGAAATGTCCGAAATACTGGCGAAAGTTGACGAGCCACTGGATGTCAGCGGGAAAACCCCGTATGTCATTCTGATGGTTGGTGTAAACGGTGTCGGTAAAACCACCACCATCGGTAAAATGGCGCGCCAGTTTGAAGCACAGGGTAAATCTGTGATGCTGGCAGCAGGCGACACCTTCCGTGCCGCAGCCGTTGAACAGTTGCAAGTCTGGGGTCAGCGTAACAAGATCCCGGTGATTGCGCAGCACACCGGTGCCGATTCCGCGTCGGTTATCTTCGATGCCATTCAGGCGGCGAAAGCCCGCAATATCGACGTGCTGATTGCTGATACCGCCGGGCGTTTGCAAAACAAAACGCACCTGATGGAAGAGCTGAAGAAAATCGTCCGTGTGATGAAGAAGCTCGACGAAGACGCACCGCATGAAGTGATGCTGACGCTCGACGCCAGTACCGGCCAGAACGCAGTGAGTCAGGCCAAATTATTCAACGAAGCCGTCGGGCTGACCGGGATAACGCTGACTAAACTGGATGGCACCGCCAAAGGCGGCGTGATCTTTGCCATCGCTGATCAGTTCAGCATTCCGATCCGTTACATTGGCGTCGGTGAAGGTATCGAAGATTTAAGGCCTTTTAAGGCAGACGATTTTATTGAGGCACTTTTTGCCCGAGAGGATTAATACGGATGATTCGCTTTGAACAGGTCAGTAAAGCTTATCTGGGCGGACGACAGGCGCTTCAGGGCGTCAATTTTCATATCCAGCAAGCAGAAATGGCATTTCTGACCGGACACTCTGGCGCGGGTAAAAGTACCCTGCTGAAGCTGATTTGCGGCATAGAGCGTCCGAGTGCCGGACACATTTTGTTTGGCGGTCATGATATCAGCCGCCTGAAATCCAGCGAAGTGCCGTTCCTGCGTCGTCAGATCGGCATGATCTTTCAGGATCACCACCTGCTGATGGATCGTACCGTGTATGACAACGTGGCGATGCCGCTGATCATTTCCGGTGCAAGCAGTGAAGATATCCGCCGCCGCGTGTCGGCTGCGCTGGATAAAGTCGGATTACTGGATAAAGCCAAGAATCTGCCAATACAGCTTTCCGGCGGTGAACAACAGCGTGTGGGCATTGCCCGTGCGGTGGTGAACAAGCCCGCAGTGCTGCTGGCGGATGAACCGACCGGTAACCTCGATGGCGAATTGTCGGAAGGCATTTTGCGTCTGTTCGAAGAATTTAACCGCGTCGGCGTTACCGTGCTGATGGCGACGCATGATGTGGGTCTGATTGCCCGTCGTAATTACCGCACGCTGACGCTGAGTCAGGGGCGTATGTCGGGAGGGGTGTACTAATGGCGAACAGTCCGAATCCGGCTAAAACCGCAAAAAGCGCCCGTGCCGCAAAAAGCAAAGCGTTGCAGGGCGGCTGGCGCGAACAGTGGCGCTATGCCTGGATGAACGCGCTGGCTGACATGCTGCGTCAGCCGCTGGCGACGCTGCTGACGGTGATGGTAATCGCCATTTCCCTGACGCTGCCGAGCGTGTGTTATCTGGTGTGGAAAAACGTCAGTACGGCGGCGGAGCAGTGGTATCCGACGCCACAACTGACCGTTTATCTCGATAAAGCGCTGGATGATGACGCCGCAGAAAACGTGGTCAAAACCCTGAAAACCGAAGCGGGCGTGGATAAAGTTAATTATCTTTCCCGTGAAGAGGCGATGGGTGAATTCCGCAACTGGTCAGGCTTTGGCGGCGCAATGGATATGCTGGAGCAAAACCCGTTGCCAGCGGTGGCGATCATCACGCCTAAAATGAATTTCCAGGACTCTGCGACACTCAGCACCTTGCGCGACCGCGTGGCGGCTGTGCATGGCGTGGATGAAGTGCGGATGGACGACAGTTGGTTTGCCCGTCTTGCGGCGCTGACCGGTCTGGTCGGGCAGATTGCGGCGATGATCGGCATTCTGATGGTGATCGCCGTCTTCCTCGTTATTGGTAACAGTGTGCGACTGAGCATCTTCAGCCGCCGCGATACCATTAACGTGATGAAGCTGATTGGCGCGACCGATGGCTTTATTTTGCGGCCGTTCCTCAACGGTGGCGCGATGCTCGGCTTCACCGGTGCATTGTTATCACTCATCCTCTCGGAAGTGCTGGTGTTGCGGCTTGAGAGCGTGGTGACGCAGGTTGCGCAGGTCTTCGGCACCACCTTTGACCTGCATGGTCTGGGCTGGGACGAAAGCCTGTTACTGCTGATCGTTTCCGCGATGATTGGCTGGATTGCCGCCTGGCTGGCGACGGTTCAACATTTACGGCGATTTACACCACAGTAGTGATAATTTGCTATAATGTCCCCCTGCGGCTCAGTAATTGTGTCTCAGGGGGAAGCTGTTTCAGGTCAGCCCGCCACATCATTTTCCTGCTTTCCCCGTAATGGCACAAATTCACTATCCAATAGTCAGTCTGTCACTTACAGTCTTCAGACTGTTGAATCTTTCCGTGAACTTTATGTAAAATTCGTGGTCGTAGAGCAGCGAATATGAAGGGCTCGGCGTTGCTTTGTTGTCGCCTTTAAGGCCGGCAATGTCGCGGTATCATCCCGCAGCAACGTGGTATAAAACCTGCATTACGTCATACATGAGAGGCTTTAATGACCAAAGAAATGCGCACTTTAGCATTAGTACCCCAAGGTAGCCTGGAAGCCTATGTTCGGGCGGCCAATGCCTATCCTATGCTCACCGCAGAGGAAGAACGGGCGCTGGCTGAACGGCTGCATTACAACGGTGATCTGGAAGCAGCGAAAGAGCTGATCCTGTCTCACCTGCGCTTTGTTGCTCACATTGCCCGCAACTATTCAGGCTACGGTTTGCCTCAGGCAGACCTTATCCAGGAAGGGAATATCGGCCTGATGAAAGCGGTTCGCCGTTTTAATCCGGAAGTCGGTGTCCGTCTGGTATCCTTTGCCGTGCATTGGATCAAAGCGGAAATTCACGAATATGTGCTGCGTAACTGGCGCATCGTGAAAGTCGCTACCACCAAAGCGCAGCGTAAGCTGTTCTTCAACCTGCGTAAGAACAAACAGCGTCTGGGCTGGTTCAGCCACGACGAAGTCGAGCACGTCGCCCGCGAACTGGGTGTGACGAGCAAAGATGTGCTGGAAATGGAATCACGCATGGCCGCACAGGACATGACGTTTGATCCGACGCCGGATGATGAACCACGCGACGGCGCAGCGATGGCACCGATGCTGTATCTGCAAGACAAGAGTTCTGACTTTGCAGAAACTATCGAAGAAGATAACTGGGATCAGGACGCCACCGACAAACTTTCCTCTGCAATGGAAGGTCTGGACGAACGCAGTCAGGATATCATTCGTGCCCGCTGGTTAGACGACGAAAACAAATCGACCCTGCAGGAGCTTGCCGATAAATACGGTGTGTCTGCAGAACGTGTTCGTCAGCTGGAAAAGAACGCGATGAAAAAACTGCGTATGGCGATCGAAGCCTGATCCCCGCAACGCAAAACGAAAAAGCGACCTTCGGGTTAATGCCGGTCACTTAAGGTGACCGGCATTGTTTTTTAAGGGATATTTCGACCTTTTTTCTCTCACTTCCCTCGCATATTCACGCTCACGTCTCGAGGGCAGTTTGAGCATCGCTGCGTTGCTGTAAAAATGCTTCAGATGACCCGGGATGGCTCCCGCTGATGCCCACGGCAGCCCGATTAACAACCGTAATATCTCCGACACCGCACCGCTAAAACTCAGCTGATAAGGCA